>CAYOWB010000060.1:0-12926 GCA_964407515.1 uncultured Bacteriovoracaceae bacterium | reverse complement strand
CCTCGCCTACACTCCCGGAAAGTCCGACATCGGGGTGAACAAACGCCTGAAGAACTACGTGAACGAAGCCATCGTCCGGCTCGATCCCAAATCCTATGCGCCGGATTTGGAAATCCGCTTTTCCGGGGGCGTCCAGGCGATGATCGAGGAACACGACGCACTCATGGAGGACCTGGAACTCTCCACGGTCATCGTGGCTCTTCTCGTGACCGGAGTCATGCTGATCTTCTTCCGGACCTTCGGGGCGACAATGGCCCTAGTCCTCTCCCTTTTCATCGGGACATTCTGGACCTTTGGTGTCTCCTTCTTCACGGTGGGCTACCTCAACGCCAACTCCGCATTTTTGGGAAGCATCGTCCTCGGAAACGGCGTGAATTTTGGAATCATCTTCCTGGCTCGCTATCTCGAGGAAAGACGTGGCGGTTGCGACAACACGCGCGCGATTCACATGTCAATGACTCACACCGCGACGGCGACGTGGACGGCCGCCCTTGCGGCCGGCTTAGCCTATGGTTCTCTCTCGCTGACAAGCTTCCGTGGCTTCAGGCAGTTCGGCGTGATCGGCCTCATCGGCATGGTGCTCTGCTGGATCAGCGCATTCACGATCCTTCCGGCGCTCCTGACACTCTTCGATAAGGTGAAACCGCTCGTCCGTCCCGGCGCCCCCAGGCCCAAGTCCTACTTCGGCGAGGGAGTCGCAAGACTGGTCAATGCCCATCCCACAATCATCTGGATCTTCACGATCATCGTGACCGTCGTCTCCGCAGTCACGCTCCTCCGATTTGACAACAGCATTATTGAAACGGACTTCTCCAAACTTCGAAGCAAGACCAGCATCGAATCGGGTGCTGACTACCACTCCCGCTTCGTGGACGAGATTTTTCTTCGCTTTCTCTCACCGCTGGTCATCCTCCCTCGCAACAAGAACGAGGCGCTCAAAATCGCCGA
Source organism: uncultured Bacteriovoracaceae bacterium (assembly GCA_964407515.1). Lineage (GTDB taxonomy): Bacteria > Bdellovibrionota > UBA1018 > UBA1018 > UBA1018 > CAYOWB01. Next base: position 11,978 of record CAYOWB010000060.1, on the reverse strand, counting down.
GCGGCTTCGTGCCCAAAAGGAGCGCGAAGGAAAGGACAGCCTGATCGCCAACGTCCAGATGCTCGATGACTTCATTCCGACGCAGCAGGAACAGAAGATCGCCATCCTCAGGCAAATCAAACATATCCTCCCCGAGCGGCTGATGCGGCGACTGTCCCCCTCCGACCAGAAGCTCGTCCGGGAGTTTCTGAACGAGAACGCCATGAAGCCTCTGCGCCTCGAGGACATGCCGCAGCTGGTTCTCAGCAAGTTCACCGAGAAAGACGGAAGCATCGGCAAGCTCGTCCTCGTGGAGCCCCCGCTCACGAACGCGATGTGGGACGGAAACAAACTGATCGCCTTCGTACGCAACCTACGTGAAGCCGCCGACAGTGTCGCGCCTGGAAGCCCCGTCGCGGGCGGAATTCCGGTCACGGCCGACATGATCGAATCGATCTCCAAGGACGGCCCGAAAGCGACGCTTTTCGCCTTCCTCGCCGTCGTACTCCTCGTGATCGTACTCTTCCGGAATCTCAAGACGGTCGGCCTGTGCCTCTTCTCCCTCTTCTTGGGCATGATTTGGCTTTTTGGAATCATTCTGGGGTATGGACTGAAGATCAACTTCCTGAACTTCATCGCCCTGCCGATCACCTTCGGCATCGGCGTGGACTACGGAGTCAACATGTTCCAGCGTTACCGCGAAGAAGGGAGCGGGAGCATTCTCAAGGTGATCCGAGACACCGGCGGCGCCGTATCCCTTTGCAGCTTAACGACCATCATCGGCTACGGTTCTCTCCTGATCGCGTCCAATCAGGCCTTCGTCAGCTTCGGCAGACTGGCTGTCCTGGGCGAAATCACTTGTCTCGTGGCTGCGATTCTTTCCCTGCCCTCGTTCCTCATTCTCCGTGACAAGAGACGGCTTCGCACCCGCAAACAAGCCCCATGAGACACGCTCCGTCTTGCGCCAAAATCATAATGACGTATCAGCCTTCTTCCACTAAATAGGGAAGAATGGACTCGCTCAATCGCACACAGACCTTGGAAGGCCCCCCAAAAAGACCACGTCTTCTTCGTCCACTCGGTGAATTCTGCAAAAACGCCCTCTCCGAGTGGCCAGTCTGGTGGAGAAACCTCAGCGTCACACAGAAGATCCTTCCTGCGGTCTTAATCACGATCTACTGGGGCTCCCTGGCCGCGCTCGGCGGTTTCCGCTCGGATCACCTCAATCTCGGAGTCGCCATCCTCGCGCTCTCCTACGGCGGCCCCAAGGCGCGCGTTTTGCTACGATTTCTCATGCCGCTCATTCTGACTGGCATCGTCTACGACAGCCAACGCTTCTACAGCGACTTCATCCGCGGTCCGATTCGTGTGGAAGAGCCGTACCTATTCGACAAGTATTTCTTCGGAATTCCCACCGCCAACGGCGTTTTGACGCCGAACGAGTGGTGGCAGCTCCACACCCACCCGGTCTTGGATATCATCACGGGCTTCTTCTACCTGTTCTTCATCGCCATCTTCGTCTTGATGGCAGCCTACTTCACTTTCTGGTTAAGCCGAAAAGGCTCAGGTAAGCTGCCCGCTCTCGAGGTCGCCCGGCGGGCCCCTCGGATGATGTGGTCGTTCTTCTGGCTGAATGTCCTGGGGTACTCCACGTACTACTGGTACGCGGCCGCACCGCCTTGGTACGTGGCCAAGTACGGCCTCGGTCCGGCACGCCTGGAGGTAGCCCCGAGTCAGGCGGGATGCGTTCGCTTTGACGAGATCCTCGGCACCCATTTCTTCAGCGAGATGTATGGCCGCTCGGCGGACGTCTTTGGAGCGATACCGTCACTTCACGTGGCCTACCCCTTCCTGGCCATCTATTATGCGTTCCAGTTCGGCAGCCTGCGAACCTTCTCCGTCCTGTATTATGTCATCATGTGCTTCTCAGCCGTTTACCTGAACCACCACTACATCCTCGATATCCTCTGGGGCACGTTCTACGCGCTCGTGATCGGATTGATCATGGATCGAATTCAGGAATGGCGGGATTCAAAGTCCCGAGCCGTCCTGCAGGCCGACGGAACACCCGTCACCTAGGAGAGTCACTCGATATGAACTCACACGCCCTTCTCCTCCAGCAGAGCGGACTCGCCTCGCAGGAGCTCCTGTGGAAGGTCGTAACGAGTCTCGGGGAATCCCTCTTCATCGTGGACAATCACGACACCATCGTGAACTGCAACCCCGCTGTCGAGAGCATGTTCGGATACTCGCCGAAAGAGCTGATCGGAAAAGGCGTGATTCAGGCTCATGTCAGCGAGGCTTCCTTTCATGACTTCAAAACTCAACTCGCGCAGGCTGCCGCCAACGGAGACTGCCTCTACCTTCCTGAGTTCTCCATGCGTCGCAAGAATGGAGATGTGTTCTACAGCGAGCACAGCACTGTTGTGCTCCGAACCCCCGAAGGACATCCTGCCGGCCGGGTCAGCATCGTGCGTGACATCAGTCACAGGAAACAGACCGAAAGACGTGTCCGAGAGGCACTCCAGCAGAAAGAGATGCTTCTTAAAGAGATCCATCATCGAGTGAAGAACAATCTTCAGATCGTTTCCAGCCTGATCACGCTGGCCGAGCAGGCACTCGACGAGTCACATCAGCGGCAGGTGCTCAAAGAAACGTCCTCAAGGATCCAAGCCATCGCGCTGGTACATGAACACGTCTACGCGACTCCGAACTTGAGCCGCATCGACCTCGCCCGTTACCTGCTAAGCCATCAGCCGCCGCCCACCGCGATCTACACCAACAAGCCGGTCGAGTTTCAGTTCCGTGTCGAAGGGGATTCGGCGGAGTTGAACGCTAGAACCCTGACGACGCTGGGGCTGATCGCAACCGAGGTCATCGGAAACTCCATCAAACATGCGTTTCATGGAAGAAGTCACGGCACAGTATTGGCCCGGATCTCCACCAGAGAAGAGGGCTTCTGCCTGCTGACACTCCTCGACGACGGCACGGGGTTCAATCCCGCCGATCTCCCCAATCATGGCCGCGGCCTGGGTCTCGACTTGATTTCGCTCCTCTCAAGTCACATCGGCGGAACCGCCACCCCCGTCCAGGAAGGCCCCTACTTTGGCTGGACGTTGAGATTTCCGATCGATAACATCTCCTCATGACCGGAGTGAGAATCCTGATCATCGAGGACGAAATCCTGACCGGAGAAACGCTCAGGAGGACCCTCCTGAAAGCCGGACACGCGCCACTAGGACCCGCCGCAACGTTGGATGAGGCAGTGGCTCTCGCGAACCAGACTCCGCCGGATATCATACTTGCGGACGTTCACCTCGAAGGGGACGGCGACGGAATCCAGGCCGCCCGGCTGCTTCAACGCCACTTCGACTGCGAAGTGATCTACTTAACCGCCTATTCAAACACCGAAACGGTGGAACGTGCGAAGCTCACCGGCCCCGTCACCTACCTGCTGAAACCTTGCTCCGCCGCCCAGGTCTCAATCGCGGTGGAAATGGCGATTCAGCACCGGGAGCGCCGTCGTCATGTCACGTCTTCCCGAAACGCCGCAAAAGCCCTTACCCACTCCATCGCATCCGCCGAAATTAGACTGGCGCAGAACCTGAAGCTTCTCATGAAGGCCCGTGGCCTCAAGTTATCGCGCATTGCTCGTGAAACCGGAATTCCCAAGCAATGCGTTTCCGACTGGATCAAAGGCACCGTCCCAAAAAATCCGGTTCAACTCGGGAGACTGGCAAGCTGTTTGGGAACCAGCATCGAGGAGCTTTGCTTCTCTCCCGATCCACGTCCTTCGACATCGAGTTTGAAATAACCCAGCAATTCCCGCAGTTCGGCCGCTTCCTTCGACAACTCTGTCGCGGCTGAAGCGGTTTCCTCCGCCACTGCGGTATTCTGGTGCGTGATCGCGTCGATCTGACCGATTCCCACGGAAATCTGTTCCACGCCCCTCGCCTGCTCCTGACTCGCTACTGAGATTTCTCTTACCAGGCTCGTCGCCTTGCTGATGCTAGCCAGAATCCCTTCAAAGGCGTCGGCAGTCTTGCGGGCCACCGTCATTCCGTTTTCCACCTTATTTCCCGACGCCTCGATCAGATCCGCGGTCTCCTTTGCGGCCTTGGCGCTTCGACTTGCGAGATTACGGACCTCATCAGCGACTACGGCAAAACCCTTCCCGTGCGTGCCCGCACGCGCCGCTTCGACTGCCGCATTCAGCGCCAGAAGGTTGGTCTGGAAGGCGATGTCGTCGATCACCTTCATGATTTTGGCGATCTGCTGGCTCGAGTTATGGATATCTTGCATCGCCTCGACGGTCGACTGTACCCATTCCTTTCCCTGTTCAGCGGAGCTCTGAGCCGCTCCCGCAAGATCACTAGCCTGGGCCGCGCTTCCCGCATTCACCTTGGCCTGAGATCCCACCGATCCCATGGAGCTGTTGATCTCCGTCAAAGACTCCGCCTGTCGGGTCGCACCTGAAGTCAATGACTCACTCGCCTCCTTGACTTGGGCTGCCGCGGTCGCCACCTTGCCTGCCCCCGACGAGGTCCTTGCAATGGTCTCGCGCAAACTGATCAGCATCTTTTCAAACGCTCTTCCGAGCTCGTCGCGATTGGATGCCAGGGTGACCTGCCCGCTGAGATCCCCATCGGCGATCTTGCGCGCGACCCTGGCCTTCTCCTGCTGCACTCGAAGCATCGCATCGAAGGCACGAACCATCTGCCCGATCTCGTCCTCCGAAATATAATCCACCTTCAGGGATAGATCCCCTTCCGCCATATTCTGAGCCGCAACCGCCACCTGACGGATCGGAGCCACCATCTTCTTGGCGAGCACGAGCACGATCAGCACCCCGGCTATCGCAGCGCAGACAGAAAGCACCACGGCAATGAGCACGGCCCGGCCGCTTGAGGCGGCCAAGCCGCGAATGATCTGATCATTCTGCTTCTGTAAGCTGCCGGTAAGAGCTTGGACCATCTTACCGATCTTGTTTCCGCTCTCTTGGAGTTTGCCACTGGCGGTGAGCTGAGCTTTGACGAAATTCCCTGCGGCGATAAAACCATTGAGCTCCTCGATCGTCTTGAGAGTCTCTTGAAGCTCACTCTGGATCGCCTTGAACTCCTGGGCGAGAGGCCCCTTGCCCACGGAGTTCTTTTCAAGGTACGACGGCATCGAATTCTTCTTGATGTCCTCTTCCGTCAAGCGCTGCAGCCCAGCCGCCTTGGCATTGACCTGGTTGAACCACTCCTGGAGCTTGAGAACCTCTGATGAGAGCTCCACGAGCACTGAATTGTTTTGGCCGACCGTTTTCGTTTCAACCGAGAAGTTTACCAAGGTCACCACATTCACCGCGATCGACAGAAGCAGAATAGACGATGCCGCTCCTGTGATCACGAGCATCTTGGACGCTACCGATAGATTACGAAAACTGATTTGCATCATGTTTCGGCCCTTATGTATTGCTTATCGGTGAGACTTCACGCCGATGGCGGGACAGCTGCTGTAGATGCCCATTCCAGCCGTGAAACGGCCGTCGCAGTTCATCACAAACGAGCACTTCGGCGCGATTTCGGTGCTCTTCGGCTTCTGCCACTGGTACTGAACCCACCCGGAGCCCCCCTTCTTCGGGGCAGCCTTTGCGAAGTCGGTGAAGATATGCTTCCCCCCAGGGTCAGTCACGTCATTCATGGGTTTGCCGATGAGACTGGTGCTGACCGGATGAAACACCATGGTCACCTTGGAATCCTTCTCGTCCTGAACCCAGACATAGCTTTCACAGGCACCGTTGAACTCGGGCTGCATCAGCTTCGCGAACGCCTTTTCACCATCTTTCTGAATCTCAGCACATGCCGTCTGAACCTTCTTCTTGATTTCAGCCTGATCACAGGCAGCACGAGCCGTCTCTCCTCCAGCAACCATCACTGCTAACGCACACACCACGAACCATCTAGTCGAAGTCATAGAACCCCCTTTTTTGGACTATACTTCCATGCTAGCGGCAGAGTCCTGGAGGACAAGAAATCATGAGTTTCGTCCGGTCAGCCGGACAAACGGCACTCCTTTTCCAAGGAAAGGTAGGCAAAAAGTGCTGGAATGGTTGGAATCAAGTAGTAGAGGATTCGGTATACGAGCAACACACCCAGGATTCGGTCTGCGGAAAGCTGCGACCCCAGCAAGGCGAAGAATACACCTTCGAAGACTCCGACTCCGCCCGGAACCTGACTCAGAACTCCAGCAAGCCTCGCCACGAGAAAGACACCGAAATAGCTACTGAAGCCGATCGGCGCCAATGACCCCAACAATACGAAGGGAACCCCGGCAGTCAACGTCCAGTCAGCCATGGCCACCACTAGAGAGAGAGACAGAATTCTTCCGCGAACCGGATCCACTCCTCGATGTGCAGCCAACCACCCGAGCCCCACCAGCAGAAGAACGGCCACAAAGCCAGACCAGAAGGCTACTGACCTCACCCAGGCGTCGGCCCCCCAGGACAGACGCGCCAAGACGAGAGCGAGAGAACTCCACTCATCCAATGTAAGGATGAGAAGCATTACTCCACTGATTCCGAGGAAGCCAATCCACCGCATGGACGTTTGGAAAGCAACTACCCGTGCCCAATCCGCACCACGAATTCGCCAGCGGCTGAAAAAGCGATAACGCACTCCGTGCCCCGCCAGACTGCCGCCCGCACCAGAAAGATTCGAAACCACGTGAGCTACGAACGAAAGCTTGGCCGTCCGCCAGAATCCGATCCGGTGACTCAGAAACCGGAGCGGCAGAAAGTCATAAGCCAACACTAAAGCGTATGATGCGACCGTTAACGCGACTGCTCGTCCGAGCGCGCTATTCGGGATCAGCCTGATCTGATGAATCACTTCCGCCGGGCGCACGCCTCGCAGCCCCTGCCATAGCCCCCATAAGGCCACGAATAGGAGCGCCAAGCCGAGCAGCCTGAGGAACCACAGGTGACTTCGCCGCTTCACACGGCAAGAGAGTTCAATCCTTCTGCCACCAGCCCTCGCGGTTCATCGATTCGAACACGTCGCCGATGATGCGAGCGGCTTCGTCAACCGTGCCCGAGTCGATCGTCATGGACGGCTGAATGCGAAAGCTCGCGGCGTAAGCCATGGTGAGCAGCCCCCGCTTCAACATCTCCATGAAGATCTTGTTCGTGACGTTCTTGGAGAGCGGCTCTTTGGACTCTTTGTCCTTCACGAGCTCAATTGCCATGAAGAGACCTTCGCCACGCACTTCGCCGACAAAGGGATACTTCTCTTCCAGGGGCTTCAGCTTCGAAAGGAAGTACGCGCCCTGCTTCTTGGCGTTCTCGACCAGGCCTTCCTCTTCAATGATCGAAAGCGCGGCATTCGCCGCGGCCGCGGCCATCGGGTTACCCCCGTAGCTCGACGAAGAGCCGGACGGCACGGACCACGGCTTGGAGTTCACGATTTCCGCGCGAGACATCACCGCGCTGATCGGGAAGCCACCGCCGAACTGCTTGCCCATCGTCACCATATCCGGCACGACGCCCGAGTGCTGCACGCCCCAGAACCGGCCGGTACGGCCGAAGCCTGTGATCATTTCGTCGGCGATAAACAGCGCGCCGAATTCCTTTGCGATCTCCTTCACGCCCGGGAGGAACTCCTTGGGCGGAATCACGTTACCCGCCGTGCCCTGCATCGGCTCGGCGATAAACGCGGCGATCTTGCCCGTACCGACGGTCTTCACCTGATTGCGGATGAAGTCCAGGCACGCCATGCAGCAGGTCTTGTACTGCAGCTTAAAGGGACACCGATAGCAGTTCGCGTATGGAACAATGTGAGAGCCCGGAACCATCGGTCCCATGCCTTCCTTAAACGTCGAACCCATGAGCGAAAGAACACCCATGGTCTTGCCGTGGAAGCCGCCCCAGAAACTCACGAACTCGTACTTGCCCGTGAAGCACTTCGCCAGGCGCAGTGCGGATTCGACGGCCTCCGCACCGCTCGAGTAAAGCTGCGGGTGACGCAGGCCGGGAGCCGGTTCGTGCTTCGCAAGGCGTTCCAAGAAGTTCACGCGGGCCTCGGAAGTAAAACTGCCGACCGAAGCCTTCTCCACCTGCTTCTTCAACGCTTCGACGTAAACCGGGTGACTATGCCCCAGACCGTTCACGCCGATACCGCCGATGATGTCGATGAAGGTGTTTCCATCCACGTCCGTCACGGTGTTGCCGCGGGCGTGATCCACCACGATCCCGGCCATCAAAGCGAAACCCTGAAGCCCTGGCGCAAGGAGTGCGTCTTCGCGCTTGCGGATCTCCTGGCTCTTGGGGCCCGGGATCGAGGTTTTGAGAATCGGCTTCTGGTTCGTGGGTTGATTGATCATGATTTTGCTCTCTCAGTTCTATTCTTCGGCTGCTTCCACTGGCGCTGCTTCCACTGGCGCTGCTTCCACTGGCGCTGCTAGCGCGACTTTGACTGGATCGCCTCAGCGGACTCCGTCTTAAAGCAGCATCAGAATCAAACAGCGCCGCGCCTGGCTCCTCACCGGAAAACAAAATGCCGGTGCAGCGGAAAATTGAAAAACACTCCGATCAGGACGGCAGTAACCGCCTTGGATGCTCCGTAGGGCAATCCTACCCGATCGGTAAGAACATAGACCCCCATGCTGTTCAAAACAAGACTGGAGGAAGAAACAATCGCGTATCGAACCGCCTGCCAGCGGGCCGTTCCATGAACCGCATGGAAACTCCACTGCCGCCCCAGCAAGAAATTCGTGACCGCGCCGATGAACGCCCCCATCGCAGTGGCGGCGACGTACCAAACTCCGAAGACTTCCACCAACGTCACGAGTGCCGTGAAGTCAACGACAGTAGCCGCGATGGACGACACCTGCGCACGAGTAAACGACGTCACCAGGGAGGGACGGCGGTGCTCGACCTGAGAGACACTACTTTCAGTCACTGGGTCTTGACCGGATTCTGGACGGGTTGTTCTTCAGCGGCGATCATCTCTTCGGAGTTCGCCTTCTGCTTCGCCTGTGCTTCACGCGCGCGCATCGCCTTGGCAATGGCCCACATCCGTTCCACGGCAGAGACATTCGACATCACCGCGATCAGGCACAACGCCATGACCATGGGATGCCCCAGCGGGACCGAGTAGATCCGGTCGGCTTCAAGCCACGGAATCGTCACGGGCGAGAGAGCCGCACCGAGCGTCAAGTAGAGCGCGCGTTCCGGACGGCGCATACTGCCCTTCGGCGGGTCAACCTGAAGTGACTCCGCTTTCGCCGTCGAGTAACTCACCATGAAGGAGCCGGCAAGCGTGGCCAACGAGAGAACCATCAGCGCCGGAACTTCGCGGTAGTAAACCACCAGGCCGCTGATGAAAAAGAATTCGCAATAACGGTCGATCGTCGCATCGAGCACCTCGCCCACATCCGAGCCCGTGCCCGTGAGGCGCGCGACCATTCCGTCGAGCGAGTCCAGAAGCGCGGAGACCGTGGCAAACACCGCGGCGAAGCCGAAGTGGCCGAATGCCAGGCAAACGCCTGCAACCAGCCCGAGGAACAGCGACGACCAAGACAGCATGTTCGGCGTGATCCGAAAGAAGGCAATAAGGCGAGCCACCGGCTGCATGCCCCAGTAGGCCATCTCCATCAGTCCCTTGCCGAGAAGCGCACTACCGCCCTGCTTATCGATACGGGCATAGTGCGCACGGCCCTTCAAAGTCGTACGGACGGCGTAGGCCACACCTAAGGCCGCAAAGATCGCTACTAAAATGAGCGTGTACAACAAATCCGAACTCATCATAGGTACCTGCCTTAATAACCGATAACCTACTGATTTTCACGTATATTGTTTGACTCAGAAGCAAAAACCCGGATCGATAAGATTACGGATTCATTGGAAACTTTGAACAGCTGCCTACATCCCCTGGCAGCTGGCCCGCCGGACGTCGTCTCTAGCCTGAGATTGCATCGCCTTAAGCAGGGCAAAGCACCCGGCAAACCTCCGGCCTGAGACCTATCGTCCAAAACTGCGGACCTGTCACAGAAAGGTGCGATAGGTCCCAGGACGTATCGCCAAAAACTGTGATGCGATCACAGAAATCGGCGATAGGGTGAAACCCAGCGACATTCCGGCACAGAAGATACCGCAATGGGCTCATTTTCTCGGGTTTTGCCTATATTTTTTGCTGACACACTTGTCAGACAAGGCAGCCGTCTTCATAGTTTGGTTTATGGAAAATACGAACGCGACCCTGGAGATTCTGAAGAAGGCCATCCTGCTCGAGCGCCGTGGGCAAGAGTTCTACCAGAAGGTAGCCGATCAGGCCAAAAAGCCCGAGGTGAAACGCTTCTTCCAACAGATGGCGGATGACGAAGAAGGTCACGCCGCCTTCCTCTCCCGTCAGTTCAAAGCCGCCCAGGAAAAGCTCCCTCTCAAGCTCGATGGAAAGGACCTGGAGAACCTGACCCCGCAGGTCGCGGACGAAGTCCTCGACAAGAAGCTCGTTTCCGAAATCGAAGCCGCCAGCTATGAAGCGGCAGCGATCGCTGCCGCCATTTTGATGGAAGAGAGGGCCATCGCTCTCTACGCGGACCGCGCCAAGAACGCGCCCACTTCCGAAGAGCGCGAGGTCTACCAGTTCCTCGAGAAATGGGAAAAGGAGCACCACCACTCCCTCTGCGACATCGACCGCCAAATCACCGAAAAGATTTGGTACGACAACCACTTCTGGCCGTTCTAAGCGCGGGACGCACCTTCAATCCAACGATTCTGGTTTCGGACTTTTACTTCCCGAACTTTCTGTAGACCAAACCGAGCGGCTCTCACCCTGAGAGCAAGCCGTATCACTGCAGATAGCATTTAAGTATTTACCGACAACCTTCGATGAAACATTCCTTAAAAGACTCCACAAGGCGTCCGAGGAAGGAACGCCCATCGACACATTCGATTACGGCACGAACGATTTCATCGGCCAGCAATTGACCCGCGCCACAGCCGTAGTGGCTGACGGCGCCGAAGAGGTTGGCTACGGCGATGAGATGCACCCCCCGCGTCTCGCGGACGGAAACGGTCGCACCAGCTGCTTCATGATGGACTATGTTTTGACGAACCTGGGCCTTCCCGCCCCCATCCCAAAAGACGTGGAACTATCGAAGCAGGTCATCACCGTCTCGCGTGATGTGAGGATGTACCACTACATGCCCCGTGGGAATTGGAACCCGGATACCCCGAGAACGCAGCAGCAGCTTCAGCAGTTCATTCACAGCCGCGCGCCTCAGGGAGTGGACGACACTCATCTAGACCACTCCCAGACACAATCTTCACTAAGACCACCCGGGGCGCAGAAGATGCCCTCAAACACATCATCGGCTGCGGCAAAGGCCCCGAGGAGCACCTCTGACGGTTTTACCCGATAGGTCCCGCGGCGTATCGCCCGTTTTCGTCACGCCGTGACAGTTTTGGGCGATAGGTCACCGGAGAGTGGCATCCGCCAAGGTGGGTTCACCCCAAACAGCACCCATGCTGGGCGCACATGAAAAAAGGCGGCTCCCCCATCGGGAAAGCCGCCTCTTGAATTTTAAACTACCTAGCCGGCGTCAGCTCGTCAGAGCCGCCGCAATCGACCATTAAGCTTCTTCGCCCTCGTCGACGCCGTAGTACGTCAGGCCGAGGTGGTTGATCAGCTCCTCGTTCGTGAAGAAGCGGAGGGTGTTCTCCAGCTTCAGCAGCTGAACGGACAGATCGTGCTCGGCGCGGAGTCCGGGCTTCACGACCGGCGCCTTCAGGTAGAAGGACAGCCACTCTTGCAGGCCACGCATTCCGGCGCGACCGGCGAGGTCCATGAACAGCGCGAGGTCGAGAGCGACCGGCGCGGCCAGGATCGAGTCACGGCACAGGAAGTTGATCTTGATCTGCATCGGGTAGCCGAGCCAACCGTAGATGTCGATGTTGTCCCAGCCTTCTTTATTATCGCCACGGGGCGGATAATAGTTGATGCGGACCACGTGCGAGA
>CAYOWB010000059.1:10378-17023 GCA_964407515.1 uncultured Bacteriovoracaceae bacterium | reverse complement strand
CCCCCTAAGCGAGCCCCATTGGCAGTCTCTGAAGTCAAGGTTCGGCGCTTTCGCACCCCGCCGAACTCGAGTCCATGGGCACAAGGTTAGGTACCTGAAGTATCCAATCTGGGTAGAACGTGGGATTTACCAGAATCCCGTCAGTAAGGTTAACATCGGTCAACGCCACCGGGGGCTATACTCTGCATTGACACTTAACCCCTGACCCTCGTCCGTCGGCACTCACCCACCCCTGTTCCGAGCGGTAAGGGATGTGCTTTGTTTCCCCTATTCTCGCCCGTAATCATCGCCAACGCGGTGACTTTGGTCCAAGCAGCGTGATTCTGTTCTTCAAACTCAGAGACCCGTTGAAGTCAGACAAAGGCGATCCAACTCGCGCGAGAGGTCGCGCGGTATCTCCAGGGAATCGCCGATCCACCCCTTCAGCGCATGCCGGAATTCCCTGGTCCTTCCCATCCGGTCACAGCGCTCGGCCGCGTCGAGCGCCGCTCTCACGGTTTCAGGGTCATACAGGCGCCGGATCGCAAAATTCCCCTCCCTGATTCGGGCTCGCAACCGAGGGATCACTTCAGGCCTCAAGGGGCCGGTCTTTTCCGCCAAGGACTGCAAGACGAGTCCAGGGATCAAGTTTGCCCCTAAAACACCACAACGAGCCCGCCAAAGATAGCGTTCAATCCCCAAGAGGGTAAGCCATTCATTGGGAGTCCCCAGGATCGTCTCGATACACGCGCGGTCTCGAATGTAGAACGACTTAGAAACGCGGTGATCTTGCACCACCGCAATACGGTTCTGGTTCATGAAGTCGTTCACAATGGCGTCACACGCCCCGTCCGAGAACCCCTCGATGTCGCCTTTGGGAGAAGACTGAGTGTAACAACGTCCTGCGAACTGGTCCCAAGGGATAGCAATCTTCTTTTGGTTGTCCGAATACCATTTCGAGAACCGTGGGTTCCTGGGTAAATCCATCAAAGTCAGAAACCGATTGGCCTTGAGGCATGCCTTCTTGATACGAATTTCCATCAACCAGTTAAACTCACCGCCTCCGAATCCATTTCCATCCACACCGGCGGTCCCATACAGACCTCTCCGACTCGCGCCGAGTTTAAAGCGCGTCTTATCACCCATAAAAAATTCATCCCAGACCTTCGGTGGAATCGTCCGAGCGTGAATATCTTCCAAGAGGTACTTCTTCTTGCCGAAGTGATAGAACCGACTGGGAATGACCTCATGCTCTTGCTCAAGCTCCGCGGCAATACCCTCGACATAACAGGCCAAGCCGGTAATCGCTCGTTCCACTTCGGCTAAGGACGGCTCGGTCGACCTCGGTGGCCCTTCGTCAGGACACTCAGCCTTCGCCAAACCGGTGATCACCAGAAGTAGTAGTGAAACCCCAATCGAGGATTTCATGAACATGAGGACGCCTTTCGACGATAAGGACGACCCCGCGGGATCAAGCGATCCACATCGAGGCCCCCCTCATTTCGGGTAATTAAAAATAAGGGTCGACGGAAGTGAGGAAAATCACCTCAGAGGTCAGGCGCTTATTTCACTGTTCCTTCCTGGGAAGGCGAGGCGGGCCGGAGAAGCACATGCTGCCTCCTGCCCCACGGAGTTCTCGGACGGGAGCCAGGAATTAGCGGAGCTCACTCAAGCACGCCTCGCCAGTCCCTGCCATTGAGTCACTAGACACGTCACTTCGTTAGCCCCCTGCAGGCCAGTTTTCCCTCCTTGCAAATTAACGCCTAGCGTCATATGAAGGGACCCCTATTAAGGAGAATCCCTATGAAAGCCTTCAGTCTGGCCGCGATGATCTTGTTTGTGTCTACCGCATCCATGGCGGGTGTCTGTGAATCACGTGCCTCGAGAGCCGCTCAGAATACCGTCGAAGACCCTGAGTTTCGCGTTGAAATGGTAAGCTGCGCACTTGCACCCAACAAGAAGGTGACCATTTGTGATGTCTCTGGAAGTAACGGCGATGGCGCGGGAGACAAAGAGTACCGTGTTGTTCTGGATCGCTCCTGCAAAAAAGTGTACCGCATCGATCTGACTGGCGAGGAGTAACCGGCTAGTTCCGTGAGTGCAAAGCGCCCTCTTTAGAGTTGTTCTTTCCTTACGGAAAGAACGACTCTAAAGACAGATCCAGCCAGCCGTCTTTCGAGTACCACTCGGCTTCATCTCAGACCTCCGGCACACCTATCGAGCTATCGAAAACACTCGTATCCTGAATTGTAGACTCAGCTGGATCACTCTCCGAACACGCTTCCAGTCACCGTATGGGCAGCGCTCAACGAAGCATTCCCGATGCTTCGCTCCGCCTGATCAATCATGAGCTGAATCTTCTCGGGGTTCACCCAGGGCCTCAGAGCAGTCTTCAGCTGCTGAGCGGTCTTCACGTAGCGGCCTTCCTCTAAGTCCTCCACGAAAGCAAGCAACACTTTCCTGCGATTTGCCCGCTCCGTCTCATTGCCATCCAGGAACATCTCCGCGAGATCCACGAAGTAAGACCGGCTGACGTTGCTCCGCTTCGTGGCTCCGGTGTCGGCCGTGGTGAGCCCACGCGTCACCGTCAGAAACTCAACGACCGGGCCACTTGGAACCACTCCCATGCGCTCCATGACGGACTCAAAGCGCCCGGATGCCCGAAGCGCGGCGAGATACTGACTGATCTCGTCGCGGTGAATGCGAATCGTGTGTTGCGACACGAACCACGGCTGGAGCCGCTTCACCTCATTAGAAAACACTCCGTGCGAAACTCGAAGGAAGTGGAACGCAAGCTTGGACTTGGCCCGGGCACTTAGGCGTCCTGAACGAAATAGCGCGCGCAGCAACTGCTCTGTCGTCGTGGCCTGACTGTCACGCATCGCGATCACGAGTTCCCGAAAAGTCAGCAGAAACCCCTGGCGCCACTTCCGGAGCCGCTCCGCCTCAGGCCCCGAGGCAAGAACACGGTCAGTGTCCTGAATCCCCGCACGCACCAGCTCCTGGCCGTTAGTCATCACCTCTGGGGACCCCTCATCCTCACTCAACGCCGCATTGCTGAGTATCTCGTAGAACACCGAAGCAATGAACCCCTCCTTTGCCTCCAAGCGAGCGGGGGAGTCAAAGCGGCAGTGTTTTCTAATAATCCGCGGAGGAATTGGCTCGGCGTCGGCGTAGAACTTCACACGCAGGCGACGCAGATCACGATAGTCTCCCCGATTGCCTGAAGCGACCGCGTCCGGATCGCCCCTCTTGAGCATGCAGTTCGGATAGTCGTACAAGTTGTAGACAAATGAGTTGTTTCGAATGTGCGCCTGTCGATTCACCAGAAAGTTCACCTTCTCCACGGCCGCCTTCTTGTCGAAGGCGAGACGATCGGCTCGCTCAAGAGAGATCCCGTAGAGCGCCTCGAAGGCTTCGGCCAGGCCTTCCTGATAGGCAAGCACCGGGTCCGACACCACCATCGTGTCATGTCCGGTATCGGTGCGCTTCTTTTCCTCGATCATGCGTCGCTGCGTCTCGGACCGCAGGACATCCGATTGCCAAAGATGGGTAAGTTCGTGAACCATCAGGTCCGTGAGCACCAGAGGTCCGAACTGAATCAGCTCCGCGAAGGAAAAGAGCGAGAAATCGAACAGGAAAAGAACACCCGTCTCCGGGAAGTACGAAGCGGGAACCTGGATCGGGAATACCGTGGGCTTTCCCTCCTTCCGCAACCTGACGTTTCCAACCCAAGGTCCATCGAGCCGAACAGCTAACGGCGGCGTCGCTGCCGGGCCCACGTTCATCCCGTTCAGAAGATCATTTTCAGGGCGTACGGTCAGGAAGGGAACGAACGGATTGATCCGATATCGGTGCGAGGCGGAGAGCTGACGCGCATAAGAGACAAGCTTCAACTCCGACTGCAGCAAGGCACTCTTCCTCACCAGCTCAATGACCGACACTTCAAGAGCATTGAACTGGCTCCGGTCGGCCAGCAGGCGGAAGTTCAGACGCGCCTGCGTCGCCCTCGGAACGAGAGCCGCAGGAGTGATCGACACCGGATCGATCTCAGGGAAACTCGTATAGACCGGCACCGGGGCGTCTTTCCGATAGAGCTGAACCAGCTCCCTCGGAATCTGTTTACACCCCGAGACCATGCCGAGTAGAAGCACCCACCCCAGCCCACTGCGCCACATAGTGCCACGCCCTTCTCAGACTTTAGGTCAGCGGAGATCCTGCTGCAAGCGAACCGTCGGCGTCCTGGCGGTTCCAGCTCGCCCATACCGCACGAGCATCCGCCAATACCAACCCATAACACCTAGTTATGTCTCAGCTAGACTGCGACGACGTTCGACTTGACTCAGAGATCCGTAACGAATAACCGGAAGTCATGCTGATTCTCCGCCTGCTCGCGTTTTGGTCTCTCACTCTTTCCTCGGCCGTCCATGCCGCGCCGAGCGCCGCTAAGGTGGCGATTGCAGATGGCAGGCCATCCGAAGCGAGAATTGAGGTCACCGGAGATGCTGCGAAGGACCTTTATCAGTTCCTCCTGCGCTCAGGGTTCCATGAGGAGCCTCTCCCGTCGTCCGTCTTCATCGACAGTCCGGGGATGCGATGCATACGGAAACAGGGAAGCTTCAGTTGCTTCCTCTTCGTGCAAGAAAATGGAACCATCCAGAACTATTCTCGCTCCCGCGGCGGATTCGTGGTCCACAACTGAGCTGCGGACGAGCGATGCTAGCCATCTACGCTTACCTGGATTATCGACACTATCTGAAAGACTACTACGTCGATCAGAAGCAATCCGGGCGTCCCTTCTCCTATGCCGGTTTCTCTCGGGCGGCGGGGCTGAGGTCGGACAACTACCTCAAACTGATCATAGAGGGGAAACGCAATCTCTCGCTCGCCAACATTCATCAGTTCGCCGATGCCCTCCGTCTGAATCGGGATGAGCGACGATACTTCGAAGCGCTGGTCCTCCACTCACAAGCCGGCAACACACGCGAAAAGAATTACTATCTGCACACGCTTCAGGAGTTCCGGAAGAAAAAGCCGAGTCGCCTCCTGAAAGCAGAAACCTCTCGAGTACTGGAACGCCATTACTACCCTGCCGTTCTCCTATCTCTGCAGAATTGCCCGGTGACCGACGCCATGAACCAGGTCTGCAAGCTCACCGGCATCTCGAGCAGCGAAGCCACGGAGATGATCGCCTTTCTGGAGGCCGAACGCCTGGTCGAACGCAAGGACGGGGCTTACGCGCTGAGTGGGGACCTGTTCGTCGCGCATGATCGCAAGTCGTCTAGCGCCACGCATAAGCGCTATCTCGATGCGCAGCTCCTGCTCTCCCTTGAGAAGCTCAGGAAAAAGTACGAGCAAGGAGCGAAGTTCTTCTCATTCACCTATTCGATCAAGGCCACTCGCTACGACTACTATGCGGATCGCATCAAGTCGCTCATCGAAGATCTGGCATCGGAAGCACAGGACGAGCCTACGGAACGCCTCGTTCAGTTGAACGTGCAGTTTTTCGACTTGAAGTCGTAGCGCGTACTCCAAATCTGCAGATCCACGCAGCAGACAGTTTTCGATTTTCACGACAGTCTGTTATGGCACACACGGGGTAGATCAGACTCCATCCGCTCGAAATCACACCACTCTCTACAACGTCCCGTCCGATACCCAACCATGCCCGGCATGCTGCCCATGCTGCATCGAGTCACTTTTTCGATTCTTCTCATGTCACCCCTCTGCTATGAGTCTCTCGCAAATTGAACCCAAAGGAGCCCCCTATGAAATCCTTGATTCTGAGCCTAATCCTGCTCACCACATCGTCCGCGCTTGCCGCGCCAATGACTCCAGCTTGCCGCCACATCACCCCCGCGCAGGCCGAGAAAGCAATTAAAGCGGTTCGGATGAGCCCTGTCCTCATCACCTGCTCGAACTACCCCTCCGCAACCGTGGACCAAGACTTCACTCCGCTCTGTAAGTCGGGAAGCTACATCATCAACGAAAGCGCCGAGCCGCAGCTCCAGGGCGACATGCTCATCTGGTTCTCGACCGATGCACCGGACCTCAACTCCATGTGGGTTCAAACCGCTCCCATGAAATTCGAAACGCTCGGAAAGCTGATTGGATGCAAGGCCTGGGCGCGGTCTGACGCGACTTTGCGACTGGTTCCGGCCGGGAAGTAACCCAAGCCAACAAATACACAAGGAGTCAAATATGTCGTTTCTCAAAAAGATGCCCCTCACCGTTCTCACCCTAGTTCTCGGAACCCAGGCGTTCGCGCATGACTGGTCGGCAGTCACGCTACGCGGCTCGGTCCCTGCCGGTAAGCGCTTCAATGCAGTCGTCAGCTACTACGCTGCCAACCGCTCCTCGCTGTGCAAAGACGTGATCATGGAACAGTTCGGGCTACCGATCCCGTATCCGGCGCTCGGCGATGCTTGGCGTTTCATGCCGTTCGTCTCCGAACCCCAGAACAGTGTCTATGAGTTGACGCTGCCTCTGGACTGGAAGAAGAATTCGTTCTGTCGATGGACACCCTACTCCATCACTGTGGTCGCGGAGACAATCGGACCCAAGCGCACCTTGAACGCCTCGGACTCCCGGGGAACGAACTACGCGATTCTGATGCTTTCCGGCGATGGCTACCCCGCCGCTTCGAGCATGGGCGATTGGACCTGC
>CAYOWB010000059.1:4044-10361 GCA_964407515.1 uncultured Bacteriovoracaceae bacterium | reverse complement strand
GACCTGCAAGAACTCAGACGAACACCCGGGGATGCTGTCCTGCACGTTCTCGGGCATGGAAAACCGTTTGGATTCGAAATTCCGAGTCACTCGCGACCGCGAAATGATTCCACTCAACATTCGATAAAAAACAAAGGAGCTATTTCTGAAATCACAACTAATTCTCGTCGCCGCCTTCGCTATGGTCTCGCTCAGTGCCGGATACACACAGGCTTCGACGTCCAACCAATGCCCCTCCGTCCTGTTCAATACCCATTTTGGGGACTGCCGCCAGTCGGATGGATCAGCCGATCTCGTGACAGCCGAAATTCAGCTCACGGTTTCTTCGGATGGACTCATTCAGAAGAATACGTGCAGCTCGAATTCCCAGCCCTCCGCCGATGGCATCAACCGATGCACCGACGACTTCCACACGGACCCTCACACCCTTCGCCCCGATCGCAAGTGGTACACTGAGACCACTGAAGACCCGAGCATCGGCGCCGTGACCGAGTACACTCGAACCTGGTGCACGGGGAAGTCACTCGAAATCCGCGGGCAATCGAAGCAGGGCCTCGTTCCGGTCGGTGGAAACTCCGAAAGCTATCAGGTTCTCCCGAATGGAAATCTGGAGATCAAGAGCATGGTCCGCGTTCTCGTGCTCCCCTTCTGGACGACGACGACTTGCCGGCCGCTGGTTCAAAACTAAAACGCCTTCTAGTACGATATGCCGCTTCGGTGTCCGCGCCTGCACCTCATTTTCCCCATCGAGGGGCCCAGATGGACTTCGGGACGTAAGCCTGCGGCCCAAGAAAATGGCGCCGTCACGTTGAAGCGCTTCCCTCTTTTTTGTTAAGAGACTCGCGAAGCAAGAGAGCCGTTGACCCCGTCGCCGAAGCGACGCGGCCAGCGGCTTTCGCGCATTTAGAATAGCGATCAACCGAAGACAGGGGGTTTTTAGTGATTTCTGGTCATCCATGGCGCTGCTGGCGTCGCATTTTCTCAATGTTGGTTCTTTCCGCGCTCACCGCCACGAGTCTAGCGCCGTCGGCGGGTGCCCAAACCGACGAACTCCAGGATCTCCGCGTGGCACGCGCGAACGACATCGCGGAAATCCGTGCGCTGAAAGAGCGCGCACAGGCCACTCGCCAGGACCGCGGGGCCACTCAAGCGGGCGCCGAAACCCCGGCGAATCCGGGACGCACGTGGCAAACCGACGCTTTAGTTTATGGCGGTGACGGTGTTTGGCAGGACGAGAAGCGATCCATCGAAAACATTCTGACCGAGCGCGGAGCGACCTGGAAAGAAGTGTCGTCCGCTGAACTCGAAGCCATGAGCGTGGACGAGATCGCCAGCTTCGGGCTCTTGATTTTCCCAGGCGGCTCGGGCGGCACACAGACGCGAAGCCTGAGCGTCGAAACGCATGTCAAACTTCGACAGGCGATTCAGGAGCGCGGCGTAAGCTATATCGGCTTCTGCGCTGGAGAATGGATCGCTGTCGCTCCGAATACTCCTCCCGGAGAAAAAGCCGAGTACGGATTCGGTCTCTACGACGGCAAGGTGCTCGACTTCTACCGTCTGACGAACGAGGGAGTGGAAACGTCGATCCTTCCCCTCTCCTTCGCCGACGGAACGAAGCGCGAAGTTTTCTGGTACGGCGGTCCGGTGACTCCGGACGTTCCGGGCGGCGTCGTCGCACGACATCCGGACGGCACTCCGGCCATCACGCAAGTCTGGTCCGGCAAGGGATTCATGATCCTCGTCGGCCCGCATCCGGGCGCATCGCAGGCGGCACGCGAGAGCTTCGGCTTGCAGGACCCGGACGGGGTCGACTTTGACCTGGAGTGGACGCTCTTCGAAGCGGCACTTCATCAGAAGCCACTGCAAGCGTTCTAATCCCGATATTCGCCGAAACTTTTGCCAGCGGCCGCCAAACAGCCGCTGGCAAAAGATCAAAAAAACAGTACACTTCTCGCTATGACGACATTCCAAGCCGTAATCCTAGGAATCATCCAGGGCTTCACTGAGTTTCTTCCGCTGGGACCGGACGCGCATCAAATCGTAGCGCCGTTCCTCTTGAACTGGCCCACGCCCGACAACGGCTTACTCGGCATCTTGGCGCTAGGCACCCTGCTCGCGCTTCTGATTCATTTCCGTCACGATTGGGCGAGCATCATTTCGTCCTTCCTTTCAGTGCTGATCTTCCGCAAGCGTCCGATGACAATCGACGAAAGAATGCCGCTCTTTCTCGGAATCGCGACGATTCCCACCGCGGTGGCGTGGTACTACCTGCACGAGCGGCTGGGCGCTCGCATCACTCACCCGGTTTGGATCGCCGCTGAACTCGCGCTCTTCGGCATTCCGATGGTCTTGGCCGAACGTATGAATCGCCGCACCAAGAAGATGCTCGACTGGAATTGGCTCGATTCACTGATCTTCGGAATCTTCCAGATCTTCATGCTCATTCCCGGCTGCGGACGCATGGCTGCCGGCATGGCAGTCGCGGGCTTCAGGAATTACAACCGGGAAGCGGGCGCGAAGTTCGCGCTGCTCGCGGGTGGTCCGATTCTCGCGGCTGAAGCGGTTTACTATCTTCGCGGATTCAGCACGCACGCCGCGGGATCGCCGACGACCTTCACGTTGATCGTCGCGCTCGTCGTGACGACGTTGTGCGGGCTGCTCGCCATCGGCGGATTCATGAAGCACGTCCAGAAGCAGGGCTTCGGCCAGTACCTGGCCTATCGCTGGCTGCTTGCGATCGTGATCGTCGCGGTCTACTGGGCTCGCAACAAGACGCTGCTGTAAGACGAAAACCAGCCGCCAAGCCGAAAAAAAAGGGCCCGCGCTGAACCAGCGCGAGCCCTTTCGCATTTCAAACTTTTTCCAGAGGAGCTTAGCCTTCGGAAGAAGACGAGCCGCTCGGCGTCACGCCGGCTTTCTCGAGCTTCGCGCGGGCTTCCGGATGATTGTGGTAATCCACCATCTCCTTCAGCTCCTTGCCGACCTTGAAGAACGGCACGCGCTTCGGAGGAACCTGAACCACTTGGCCCGTCTTCGGGTTGCGGCCCTGGTAGCTGCCGTAGCTGCGGTTGACGAAGGAGCCGAAGCCGCGGATCTCAATACGATCGTCGCGCTTCAAAGCGTCCGACATCATGTCAAAAACCATGTTCACAACCAGCTCAGCTTGTTTATGCTGCAGATGCGCTTTATCGGCGATGACATTGATCAGATCGGCTTTGGTCATGGTTGATCGCACTCCTTGTATATCTAAAACGCTAAAGACAACTCTACGCTTTTGCAAGCGTTTTTATTTCGTTTCGCGTTCTTAGTGCCATTTGATGATGGAAAGCACGACTTCGAAGGCGATCAGGAGAATAATGACCAGTTCAAGCATCGTTTCGCGCTTGGATTTGGCAAGATCGACGATGACCTCGACGCTATCCTGGATAATTTTGATCTTGTATTCCAGCGCGCGGTAGCGGGTATCGATCTCCATCATGGTCTTGAGATCGTAGAACACCTTATCGAGTTCCACGCTTTCCCACGTCTCCTCGGGAGAGTCGACGATGTAAAGATTGGAGATGATCTCCTGCTTCGTGCTGAGGCACAGGCCGATGAACTTGATGAGGTCCTCGGAACTCTCGAGCATACGGCCCTGCCGCTCGAGCTTCTTCGAAAAGACATTCGTCTTCTCAAGCAGGTTCTCGATGAGAATCTCGTAGTATTCGAGCGCCGTACTTTCGGCGACGATCATGCACCCGATCTTGATCTTGGGGTACGTCAACGTGGAGAGGACCATCCGATCGAAGTAGACCTTGTGGGAGGCATCCGCGCCGCAAGCGCCATCCTGCACTTCCACCATATAGGTGTCCGAGGTGCGAGCGACGTCGGAGGGCGTGCGATACTCCTGGATCGCGGCCAATTCGCGCTCCTGCATGTCATCCGGGACATTGAAGAACACCACCGAACCGTAGTTATAGACGAAGAGATACGAGTCATCAGCGTACTTCACCACGAGCTCATAATTGGAAAACTCGAGAGTGGGACGAGTGAACTTTTCCCTGAGATCCTTGAGGCGGAGCTTCTCCGCGACATGAAAGGCTTTGATCCGGAACTGCTTGACTGAAGACACCTGAACCATGGGATGTAGTGTGCCACAGGGACATGGCCGCTCGTGCGTCAAAAACTTGACTTAGGCAAGCAGCGGATTTAGAGAAATTTCGTATGAACAAAGCTGAGCTGGTGGATGCGGTTGCGGCGGAGACTCGTCTTTCAAAGACGTCTGTTGAGGACATTCTCAATGTGGCGCTCCAAGTCATTAAGAAGAACGTGAAGAAGGGCAACGACGTCACGCTCGTCGGCTTCGGAACGTTTACCCGAACCAAACGGCAGGCACGCGCTGGCCATAACCCGCAAACCGGATCGGCCATCACGATCCCGGCCATGATCCTCCCCCGCTTCAAGCCGGGAAAAGAATTTAAAGACGCCGTCCGCTGACACTAACGGACGGTGAATCGCGGAAGATCCGGATCGAAAGGCTCCTCGGCTGATCTCGATCGACTGGACTTCCGCGCGACGAGGACCGGTTCTGCACCATTGGACGCAGTCGAGCACTTCCAGTTCCTTTCCTGCGAACACAGCCTCCACGCTTCCATCGGGAAGATTTCGGACAAAGCCTCGCATCGAGGCATAGCTCCCCGCTTTCCAACGCGTGGACGCACGGAACCCCACCCCCTGCACCACTCCGAAAACTCGGACGCGGCGCTGGATCAGATTTGCTTCACTTCTTTGATTCCCGGCGTGCTCCATAGATCCAGAACGAACTTTTTGTGGTCATTGCGGTGCCCACTGTATTTGACCGTCAGCAGACTGAACTGACCGCGCATCGACACATCGAAGTCATCGAGCACGAGATCATGCGAAGCGAGTGCCTTATTGATCGCCTTGCGCACCTCGCCTTGCGGATCATCGAGCAGAATCTCGCAGGCGAACGTGAGCGAGCGACCGAGGATACGGTCCTCGAAAAAGTTGCTCGCCACCAGGACGAGAATCACGGAGACCGACGCAGCGACGGCGAGATCGGGACGGCCGAAGCCGATCGCCATACCAATCGCGGCCACCACCCAGATAGTGGCCGCGGTGGTGAGACCGAGAATCGTGCCGCGCGCCTGAATGATCGTGCCACCGCCGAGAAAGCCGATGCCCGAGACGATCTGCGCCGCGATGCGGGCGGGGTCGCCGTAGTGTCCGTTTTGCGAGAACGTGGTCGCGATCAGTACCGACACCGACGTGTAGAGAGCCGCGCCGACACAGATCAGCGTGTTGGTCTTGATGCCGGCCGGCTTGTTTTTCAGTTCGCGTTCAAGTCCGATCATGCCGCCACAGACCACCGCCCAGAAGAGCTTTGGCCCGAAGAACTGAATCATCTGCATGAGAGACCATTGGTTCGCCAGAGGAAGATCCATCATTCCGGTATTGTAGGAGCGTCGGAGTCTTGACTCAAGACCGGGGGCATTAAAAAAGGGACGGACCTTGCAGCCCGTCCCTCTCTGGATTCATCCCGCCTCGGGGGCGGATTGAACTCGGTTTAGATGAACATCTGGTAGGAGAGCACGAACTGCTTCTCGGTCTTGGCATCGGTCGACGGCGAATTCACAGGCGTCACCGTACCGAGCCCGCCGGTCGCGTTCTTGTAAAGCGTGAACACGCCCTGGAGCTTCGCGTTGTGCTTGAGCAAGAAGTAGTTGAGGCCGAAGTTGAAGGCGGTCGCGGAACCATCGCGGTCCTTGTTCACCTTCACCATGTCATAGCGGAAGACCGGCTCAAGAACCGGAAGAATCTTCGCTCCAGCTTCCAACGCCATCGCTCTGCTAGACACGTTGCCAGTGTCCTTACCCTGAGCGTACTCGAAACGCAGGGTTTCGATCTGTCCCGCCCAACGGACGTTGGCGCCATACTTGCCCAGATCCGAGAACTTCGAATCCGGCGCAGTCGTGAACACGCCCAACGTCAGAGGGTCGATCGGATTGACTTCGGCGCGTGCGCTGAGATCCTTGGCGACGTTCGTATCATCGACGTTCGGTCCCGTGCCGTTGGAAACCATCAAACCGATGCGAACGGGCTTCATCTTGTAATTGATCACCAAGCCCTGCTGCCGCTTGTCACCATAGTAACGTCCCAGCATGGAACGATCCGGCAAGAGCAACTCAGCCGTCGAGTCCCAGTTTTCCGAGGTGGTCGGGAGACGCCCCTGAGCAATCGCTAGCTCGAGTCCTTCGAGAGGCAGATAAGCCACGCCCCAGTCTTGAACCAGCTTCACATCACCCGCGTTGTTGAAC
>CAYOWB010000059.1:0-4034 GCA_964407515.1 uncultured Bacteriovoracaceae bacterium | reverse complement strand
GGATCGATCGCGATCCACCACCGGGTCTGCTCGACCACGGAACCACTGAACTTCATCTCAGCCGTGCGAAGACGGAAGTCATTCTTATTCTGACTATCCATCACCACCCAGCCCTTCACGAGGGCATTAAACTTCACCTTACCGTTTGCCGATACCAGCGGCTGGTCTTCAGCGTGAGCCGAAGCACCGAGGGCCAGCAGGCCAATCAAAATCCATACAGGCTTCTTCATGTACGTATTTCTCCTTACGTTAGTTCGAAAACCAGGCCAAAAAATGCCCCAATCTTCGCATGACAGCGAAACCCAGAAGGCTATTTCGAGTCACAGTTGAAAAAAAGTATAGGCTGTTTTGAAACGCAGACAAGGGAATCTTTCCGTCCCGGTATTTGTTTTCGCCGTAATCCGCAGGAGCGACTAACTTCTTCGCTTGCACCAACATTCGATTAACGTTTCAATGAGGGAAGGCATTCCAGAAAAGAAAAGGAGAAACGATATCCATGAAGAAATCAATTATGATGTTCGGTCTGCTCTGCGCTCTCAGCGCTTCAAGCTTCGCGGGAGAGTGCGTCCTCGACGTCACGCGCACCGCATGCCCGGGAAAGGAAGCTGAATCGTATAAGAAGTGCGACGGCAAGCAGTCCTGCACCGAAACGAAGAAGACCGGCACCGCGGCCGCTTGCGCGAAAGAAGCAGTGAAAGCCTGTGACAACATCGGCGACCGGCAACTCATCACGAAGTCAAAGGTCATCACCGCCACCTTCAACGGCGAGAAGGTTGAAGGCGGCAAGGACTTCTGCGACACGAACCGGCCTGACTTCAATAAATGTAAATAGTCCGGGTTGATTAGATGAAGAAGCGATGGGGAGATAAGTTCCGGAATTGCCGACAACGACTGAGCGGACTTTCACTCAAGGTCAAGCTCCTAGGGTCGCTCTCCATCGTCTTCCTCATCATCGCCGTCACCGTCACGCTCAATCAGCTCTCTCTGCGCGCGCAGACGGAGATCATCTTTAAAATGTATGCGCAGGCCGGGTCCGCCGACTGGATGGGACAGTCCGCGACGCTGAAATCCGACCTCGCGCAGGCGCTCTGGGCGGCCTACAGCGCCTACGACAAGAACAATCCGAAATCGACGGAGTCGGCGCTGAAAGATGCACGGGTTTTTTTGGACGGACTGAATCAGATGCTCGGAAAATACGGCGCTCAGCTCAGCATCTCAAACCACATTGGAGAAAAAGAGCGCGAGGCCTTCCGGCAAATTGACATCCAAGCCAAAAAGATCACCACCCTCACCCAATCCCTGCTCACGGAAATGGGAGGCGCCTCGCTGAATCCCCAGGATGTGAAGAAACGGGTGACTGAGCTCAGCGACGAGTGCCTCGTTCTGAATGATTTACTCTCGGAGATCCAGGGCATCATCAAGGGCGACGGCGCGACCTACTATGACCAAGCCGAGAAAATGAACAGGCGGAACATTCTTTTCTTCTGGCTTTTGCTCGGCATTGGAACGCCGCTTCTTCTCGCGGTCGGGTTCTCCATCTACCGACTTTCAGTCAGGATTCGGCAAGTGTCAGACCACATTTCCAGCGCGGTCTGCACAGGCGACTACTCCAGAGAGCTGATCGTCGCAGCACGTGATGAACTGGGCGCGCTCGCCACTTCTTTCAACCAGCTTTCCAGCGGAATCGAACGCAAGTCCGCGCTGGCGTCGAAGATCGCCGAGGGCGACCTCACTGTCCAAGTGGAAGTTCTCTCCCAGCGCGACAAACTTGGCTTCGCGCTTCGGACCATGGTGGACAGCCTCCGCAAGCTCATCTCGGAAGCCAATCACGGCACCCGGCTCGTCAATAACAGCGCATCCCAGGTGAGCTCCGCCAGTCATGCACTGTCAGACGGCGCGACGAAGCAGGCGTCCTCACTGGAAGAGATCACCAGTTCGGTCACCGAAATCGGGGCTCAGATCCGCACCAACGCGGAGAACGCGGATCAGGCGAAGCAGCTCTCAATCCAGTCCCGCGAATCCGCCACCCGAGGCGACACCCGAATGGCCGACACCATGGCAGCCATGCGTGAAATCGGGCAATCGAGCGAGCAAATCGTCAAGGTCGTCAAGGTCATTGAGGATATCGCCTTTCAAACCAATCTTCTCGCACTGAATGCGGCCGTCGAGGCGGCGCGCGCCGGACATCACGGGAGGGGGTTTGCAGTAGTCGCGGACGAAGTCAGAAACCTTGCCTCGCGGAGCGCGAAGGCCGCACAGGAAACGACGGAAATGATCGAGAAGGCAACCAGCAAGATTTCGGCCGGCCTCGGCACCGCGGAGAAGACAGCGGAAGCTCTTCGTGAGATCGTGGCGAATGCCATCAAGGCATCTGACCTCGTGGCCGAGATCGCCGTCGCCAGCAATGAACAGGCAAACGGCATTTCCCAGATCACCACCGGGCTCAATGAAATCGATGCCGTGACACAGCAAAATACCGCCAGCGCGGAGCAGACGGCTTCCGCCGCTCAAGAGCTCACCCAGCAAGCATCACAACTCCAGCAGCTTCTGGGACAGTTCCAGCTCGACTCACAGGAGCCCCTGGAAAAGGAATCACTCACAGCATTGGCCACTTCCGAGAATTCGCGCTACAATTAGGGCGGAGACCTCAAATGAGAGCAAGTTACCGGGGCGCCCTCTTTCTGATCCTAGCAACCTCAGGTGCATCACTTCCGTCTGCCCTCGGTGCCGATTCACTCTTTTCGGACTGGAGAATCGGACCGAATTTCGTCGTGGGCGCGCCTCATCCGCTGCACCTGGATCTCGACTTCCGCTCGACGAAGGCCGACTTATCCTTCGCCGTGGGCGGTGGCTATCTCCCCATCCAGTTCAATGTCGACGGCGCTGACGGGCCAGTGAAGTTCTCCATGCTGAATTACGATGCCCGGGGACGCTGGCATCCGTTTCACGGATCTTTCTTCCTGGGTGCGGCCATCGGTCGACAGGTGATCAAAACAAAGGCAAACACCGATTTCACGGTCGCCACGGAGAAAGTGCCCACCGAACTCCGAATCGACCTGAATAACCTCTACGTGACGCCGCACATGGGCTGGATGTGGATCTTCGGGTCGGGCTTCACCTTCGGGTTCGAGTTCGGCGCGCAAGTACCACTCACCTCCAGAAGCACGGCCGACATCGCGCTGACAAACCCGGCACAAAATGCCCTGCTGGACATGGTCAAGCAGACGCCGGAGTACATCCAACTCAAGACCGACGTGGAAGACACCAGCAATCGCATCGGAAAACAGGTCTTTCCCTACGTCGCGGTACTTCGTATCGGCTGGCACTTCTGATCGAGCAATCGGCTTATCGTGCGCATTCGGAAAGTCTGATACACTGAGTTCATGACTTCGATGAACACACTCACCGTGACCCTGGATTGCGACAAAAAAGTGACAGTCCCTCGCAGCAGCACCCTGCTTCAGCTTCTGGAACAGACCGACATCCAGAAAAAGAGGAACATCGTCGCGGCCGTCGTCGATAACAAGATGCGGGAGTTGACGATGCACCTTGAGAACGACGCGCACGTGCAGTTCGTCGGAGTTAACAGCTTGGACGGCATTCGGGTTTATCAGCGCAGCGCCTCGTTCATCCTCATCAAGGCGGTCCATGATTGCTGCCCCGCAGGATCCGTGCGCATCCTGCACTCCCTCGCCAACGGACTCTACTGCGAGGTCAGGAATCATGTCGAAATGACGCCCGACCTGATCCGCTCGATCGAGAAGCGGATGCGCGAGATCGTGGAGGCTGACCTGCCGTTCACCCGCGAGGAGGTCCCGCTGCAAGACGCCGTGGAGATCTTTCACAAATCGGGACGCCACGATAAGGCCCGCCTTCTCATGCTGAGAAACACCCCCAAGGCCAGCATCTACCGGCTCGGCGACCAGGTGAACTATTTCTACGGTTATCTCGCGCCGTCGACCGGCTACATCCAGAAGTTCGGCCTGCTTCCGTATGACCGCGGCTTCATCCTCCAGCTTCCGACGATCACTCAC
>CAYOWB010000058.1:10576-17114 GCA_964407515.1 uncultured Bacteriovoracaceae bacterium | reverse complement strand
TCTGCGAGTACACCGTTCCGAGCATCGCTCCATAGACGAGCGGCCAGGCGACGACCAGGAGGAGGTAAGCCTTGTTACCCCTGATCCGGCGCAGCTCTCGGAGAAAGACGGCCCAGACGGACTTCATACGGCACCCTTACTTCACGGTGACGACCGCGGTCATTCCCGGGCGAAGCTCCTCGACCGGCTGGTCAGGGCGCGCGCGGACTTCGAAGGTCTTGAGGTCGAAGCTGCCTTGCCCGTTCGGCGCTTTCCACTTGGCGAAGGCACCCAGGGCGGAGATGTAGCTCACCTTGAAGGTGAAGGTCTTGTTCAGAGCCGGAACCTTCACTTCCAAGGGCTTTCCCTTCTGAATTCCGCTCAGCTTGTCTTCACGCACGTTGAAGGTCACCCACTGGTCCTTCAGGTTGAGGACCGTGACGATGGGATAGCCAGGCGATACGATTTCCCCGGCGTGAGAGACGATCTGGACCACTTCGCCGTCGATGGGCGCTTTGAGGAGGAGCTCGCCGTAAGCCGCCTTCACCTCGTTCAGCTGCCCGTTCGTCGCGTTGACCTTCTGCTGCGCGGCTTGATGCTTGTAGCGGGCTTCGTCGAACTGCTGTTTGGGGACGACGCCGGTCTCGTGAAGGTTCTGAATGCGTCCGAACGTGTTCTTCGCGAACTCGAACTGCTCATTGGCCTCACGAACGGCCGCTTGGACGGTTTGGAGTTTCGCTTCGAGCTCCTTGGATTCCAGATTCCCCATGATCTGGTCCTTCTTCACCAGCTCGCCTTCCTTGATGGTGATCTGGGAAATCCGGCCTGGGATCTTCACGCCGACGTCGACTTCCGTCGCGTCGATCTCTCCAGTGAATACCTGGCCCTTTCCGGAGCAGGCGGCCAGCATGAGAAGCGTCAATGCGCTCAGGGTTTTCTTCATAACTCCTCCGTTCAGTTCTTGATGTCCACGATGTCGCGGGCGCCGCCCGAGGCGCGCAGGAGCTGCGCCAGGGCCACATCGAATTCATAGAGAGCTTTGGATTGCTCGACCTTCACTTTTCCGAGCGCGAGCTGGGCGTCGATGACCTCAAGCGCGGTGGCGACGCCTTCTTTGAAGGAAAGACGATTCAGCCGGAGGTTCTCTTCGGCGAGGGCGCGGGAGGTCTCAAGGCTCTGGTATTGCTCTTTCGCGGTGTTGAGGTCGTGATGGTATTTCCGGATCTCCGTCTTGACCAGTTCGTGTGCGTGATCGGTGACGTACTCCAGTGCGACCAGGTCGCGTCCTACGGCCTGGGTGTCGTGAAAGTCCGACCCGCCGTTGAAGAGATTGAAGCGGATACCGACGCCGGCCGCCCACTCCGGTTCGAGAAGAGTCAGATCCTTCTTGTATGCCTCGTATCGGGCGAACAGAAAAGCATTGGGAACGAAGTTTCCGATGTTCGCGTTCCGGAGCTGCGTGAGCTGTCCCTGTCGATGCTTCAGGACAAGAAGGTTCGGGTTCTTCTCGTTCCCGCGATTGAGGTAGCTCTCGAGCGGTTGAGTGCTCTCCAGCATGAAGAGGGGCGTGGACAGCTCGAAGCTCGGATGATTCGTTCTCAAGGAGTTGTTCAGAAGAATGACCGCCAACTCACGCTCTCTCTGCGCCTTGGAATACTCCCGTCTGGCTTCGGCGAGCGCGACATCCGAGCGCATTTTGT
The DNA here is from genome assembly GCA_964407515.1 of uncultured Bacteriovoracaceae bacterium. GTDB lineage: Bacteria > Bdellovibrionota > UBA1018 > UBA1018 > UBA1018 > CAYOWB01. The sequence goes on along the minus strand of CAYOWB010000058.1, from coordinate 15,435 downwards.
TGGCCCTTGAGAGCAGTCCTTGCTGGAACAGCCGGTCGGCGTGCGATTCGTGTTCGACGAGACCATCACTTCCTTGCGGATCGCGACCACGTCGTTCATGAGTTGCAGCTGGAAGTAACGGCTGACCACCTCGGTGACGATCCGGTCGCGCGTGGCGCGGTCTTGTTCCTCGGCCGCGCCGAGACCTTCCTTCTTCGCCAACGTATTGGCGATCAACTTCCCCCCGGCAAAGATCGGCTGCGTGGCGGTGATCGACGCGTTCCAGTAGTGCTGGCTTTGTATTTCCAACTTGAAGGGGGGGAGTGAGCTGTTCAGTGCGGCGCGCGTCTGAGCGGCGGCGGTAGTCGCGTTCGCAGGTTGGCCGGCTGCCGCCGTGGCGATTTGAGCCGCCGCGGCGCTGCTGGAGATCATTGCCGCGCGAATGTCCGCCAGATCAAGCTCGATTGGGCTGTCGAGTACGGTCCATCGGGCGTCGGCGTTCACCTGGGGGAGGAACTTCCCGTAGCTGGAGCGTAGAAGCGACCGTGCGGAGTCCACCGAGCTGGAGGAAGCCCTCACTTCGTTGTTCTGGCTGAGTGCGAGGTCAATCGCTTCCTTGAGGGTCAGGGAAGGAGAACCGTCGCCCTCCGTCGCATGCGCGAAGGGGAGTAGTGCCGCAGTGGCCAATACCAAAAGCGAAAACATCGGACCTCCTACTTCTTCTTGATCCGGATGCCGTCGAGAATGATCGTCTCGATCTCGGCGGCGTCGAGCCTCCAGGACGAGCGTTCGGGCCGGGTGACCCACTGAGTGAAGAACGAATTAATGATTCCGACCAAGGTGATGGCGAGGCTTTTGGGCTGGATGTCGGCGCGGATCTCGCCCGCTCGGACGGACGATTCAAACACTTTCTCAAGAATCTCGAGAAAGCCCTGGTATCTCGCGAAGGCGGAGTTGGCCACGCGGGTCTCCAGGTTCCATTGGAACCCCTTCACCTCGTTGACGTAGATGCGGAAGAAGTCCTGGTTCTTTTCGAAGTAGTCGACGCTCTTTCGGACGACGTCCCGGACCGTGGAGTCGATTCCGCTCGATGATGATGTCGCATCCACCAGAAGTGCGTGGAGGCGATCCAGCTTGGTCTGGATCAGTTCACGATAGATCTCGTCCTTGGACTCGAAGTACTTGTAGAGCGCGCCGACGGCGTGGCCGCATTCGTCCGCGATGTCTTCCATCTTGGTTTTATGGAAGCCGCGCTGGGCGAAGATCTTCTCCGCGGTCTCCAGAATGTACTGCCGCTTCATGGCCAGCTCATTCTGTTTGCGCTGCTCGCGCTTGTCGCGAGACGTTGAAGAAGCCTTGTTCATTTGCATGAATATATATTCACACAAATGCACCAATAGTTCAATGAAGCCCTTAAGTACTGGGAATCGAGGTAGTTTCTCGGGGGGTCAGCCGCCGATCCACTCGGAAAAGCGGTATGCCTCGTCCTCAGTTCGGCAGCTTTTACAGAAACGAAGAAATCGCGACGCGGCCCGGAACATGGTGCCGCAGAGGTTGCAGCGGAGTCGGAATCGGCTCTTGGCGCTGATCGTTTCCCGGGATTTGCGTTTTCCCCGAGTGACGAAATCGACGATACGGCTGGCGCCGGGGATGCGGAACTTCATGGTGTACTCCTATCGTTGAGAAACAGCTCTCTGATGAGGAGTACGGACGAGAAGGGTGAAAGTGTCGTGCTACACTATTCAGTCGAACATCCATTCCCAGGGAAGGACCTGGATCTGGTTCGTTTTCCATCCGTCAAGGATGGGTGCGAGAAGATGAAGTTCCGCTTTGCCGTTCTTCGCTCCACAAGCCTTGAGGAGTTCAAGGTCAGTCTTTTTGACTGCTTCCCGGTCGAAGACTTGAAAGGCGCGGAGTGTTCCATCCAGCTCTTCTTCGACGAGATGGATCATTCTCTTACCGGTAGACCGGTAATAATAGAATGAAGTTCGCTTTTCCCCGGAATAGGCGTTCTTCGCCATTCGCTCGTTCATTAAGGTGATCTGAAGCCTTTTGGTAAGCGGCGCACCGAGGTGGTGAGCGACTCCTGTGTCGAAGGGAAGGTAGATGGGTTTGCCGGTTCCGGACGGATGCGGATTAAGCCGAACGAGGACGAATAACTCGCCCAGCGCATTGAGATGAGTCGCGACCTTCTTGGGGTTTGAGCGAGTTGCACGCGTGAGGGCCGCTGCAGTCGGTTCATCGAGGGTGGCGGAAAAGCGGAGGAGGTCATAGGCTAGCTGCGAATCAAGTTTCAGTCGCTTGAACTGATGGATATCGCGCTGACAGGTCAGATCGAGCCAGTCCTGGAAAAACTCCGAACGCACCTGGGAATCACGAACGAAGGCAATCCCCGGCATGCCTCCTTGTTCCAGAAATTTGAGAGTGAGAGCGCGACTGGCCGCCTGCTTGTTTTTCGTCGTACCCTGCGTTTCGCTGAAGGTCATCGGGTAAAGCCGTATCCTTCCTATGCGACCGGTCAGGGACTCTCGAATATTCTGCAAGTGCGAGAACTCAGTCGAACCGAGGAGTACGAAGGTGCCTGGTCGGCGATTAGAATCCACGGCCAGCTTGATTGCATCGAACAAAGCGGGAGCCTTTTGCGCCTCGTCGATCACCGCCGGATGAGCGCCATCGAGAGATGCAAGAAAAGTCTGTGGTGAGTTCTGGGCGAGTTCTTGCTTGGACCGGTCATCCAAAGTGACGTAGGTAGCCTTGGGGTTTCTCGGGACGAACAGCTCACGGGCGAGGAAGCTTTTTCCTGTTTGGCGAGCCCCTTGAATTGCTACCACGGGGGTATGTTTCAGTCGTTTGACTAAGAGCGATAGCGCTAAGCGCTCGCGGTTGTGCGGCATGTGTCAATTTTAACCCCCATTGATTTTGGAAAGCAATGCCAAAATCAATTGGGGTATAGCCCCGGTCGTCTTAAGCCGATAAGTTCATGATGCGACAGCTTCCCTATGGAATACTGGTCTTCACGCTTTTGACGAATGTGGTCCCAGTCGTGGGGTTGGCTGGAGCGCCTGAGGACCCCTGTGCGGAATCGGCGTCGGGATCTACCGCGGCGGAGCTCAAGAAAGAAGTGTCGCCCATCCTCGATGAGATGGAAGAGGACACGAAGGAATTTCAAGCGCATCTCAAACGCCTGGCAAAGAGCCCCGAGTTGCCGACAGTTCGCGAGATTAAGGATATGCCTCCCGCTCCACAGCCGGGGAAGGGCCTATGCAAGGCGTTTGACCGGAAACGTCTCAGTGAGATGGACCCTACGAAGTTCGATCTGCGCACGCTGGCGCAGTACCGGCAAGACGGGCTCCTGGAAGAAGATCCGTTTGGGGACTACGCGCTTATGCATGAGTTCGGCCTGATGGTGCGCGATAAGGTCGATATCACCCTTGGCAAGAAGAAGACTCGTAAATGGATCCGCTACAGCAACAATGACTTCGAGAACGCGCGTCGCGCGCAGCTTTGTCTCAAACAGGAAGTGCGTGTCCCGGACTACGACGACCGCGTTCTTCCGTATGACCGTGACGGGCTGGTGAAGGCATTCGTCCGCGCCGGGATTCCGTTGGAAGAGGCGAAGGCGGCTGCACGTCAAAGCGATAAGATCACGATCTTCGGCGGGAGGCCCCCGATCGACGCGGATGCCTTCGTCGACATGATGGTCCAGGTGATGCGCGAAGAGAAGATGATCGCCGATGAGCCGCTCGAACCGATCCGCGGTGAAGTTCCGCGGTGGAGCAAAAAATTCCTGCGGGAACATGGCGGCATGATGCTGGGAACCCCGCGGGTCGTCAGCAAGCTCCTGGTAGCGCTCGCCAACGGACGCTCCTCGAAGGTTCTCCGAACGGGGCACGAGGATCCGCTTGAAAAGTGGCTGTTGGCCCAGCCGCCCCGGAGTGTCCAGCCCCATGAGATCTTCCGTCAGGCGTATCGCCTGAATAAGGGCGACGTCACGCTGACCTTGCTGACCATCGAGAACGTCCTCTCGCAGTGGTTCATGCTGCCGGATCGGGAGCACCTCAAGCAGACCAACCGGCTTTCGATGATCTTGAATCACATCGGTGAGAACACGGACCTCTACGGACCTTGGTACCACCTCTGGGGCGCCATGCTTTATGCGTATGCGAAGGGCGGTCCGAAGCCCAAGCTGATGATGGAGGTGGAATCCCTCAACGCGAAGTTCAATACGGAGCGGGGCGATGTTCAAGAGAACCTGGTGAATCAGGTGGGGGCTCGGATCGGAGTCAAGTTACGTCGGGCGGTGGTTCAGAAGCGCTACGACACGTGGAAGACCGATCGCGACAAGTACCTCGACCCGCGTCGATACAATCCCCGCGACGAAGACTTCAGCGAGAAAATCCGGGAATTTTGGAAGAGGAATCGCGCGCGGATACTGAAGGCGGATGCCGCAGATACGTCGGTGCGCTAGGCCGAGGCGTTCCGCAGAATTTCGATTCCCTCGGACTTCCAGCGACCCAGGCACTCCGGAAGATGGATTTCCAGGAGTTCCGTGAGGTACTGCTGATCCTTCTTCTCCCGCGCGTCCAGAATATCCTGCATGATCGAGAGCAGATCGGCTTCCAGGACGGCGATCTTCTGGATACGCCCCAATTTGAGCAGGTTCTTGATCGACATCAGCGCATCGGTGAATGTCGCGATGCCATCCATCAGGTCTTTCCAGTTTCCTGATGCCATCGCATCGAGACTCAGGCGGGTGAGGCGATCCAAGAAGGGGTGGAGGGTTTCGAGGGCCTCGGCCGCCACGGCACGCGGGTCGACTTGCGTTTCCGGTGTGCTGTTATCGGATTTGTCGCTCATGGCGTCCTCCAGTCGTTATCTCG
>CAYOWB010000058.1:0-10566 GCA_964407515.1 uncultured Bacteriovoracaceae bacterium | reverse complement strand
TCAATTGGATCACATTCGAGGTCCTGACGGCTACTGGTTTTACAAGCTCGAGGGACCGATCCACCCATTCCTGCATCGCCTTGGCGCCCTGAATGATCTGGCGGTAGGCGTCCGCGGTACCCTTGCCGAGTTCCGCCACATGCCCGCCCTGGAGGTTGTGCATGAGGATCCTGGCCATACGGGTGAGTCCACGGAGGGATGGGGTCGTCTCGGCGAGGCGCTCCAGAAGCTCGTCAATCTTCAGCAGCTTCTGCGCAAGCTCGGTCAGCTCCATGCGAAGCCGCGCGTCCATGATCCGGTCGGAGCGAAGCCGGGCTGACCGCGAGTGGATCGCTTCGGCGTAGCTCTTTCCGTCGTTACAGAGTTGAATGAGCGCCTCAAGCGGGTCCTTCAGATCCCGAAGGGTTCGTAGCAGGGAGGGACTCATGGAGTCCCGACTCAGCTCTTGTCCGATGGGCGGGACCCAGCCGCAGTACCAGGCACGAGCGATGTATCCGTTCACCATGGCCATCCATTCGTTCGGACGAATGGTCCGGCAGAGCATTGGTTCATACACGACTCCACCGCCGTCGCCGGCCTCCCGGATGCGGGAGCGGTAGATCAGTACGGAGGCCAGCTCCTCGTTCCAGCCGAGTTGTGAAAGATGGCTTTCCATCGAAACCTGGCGGCGGTGAGCCCACTCGTTATTGGCGTAAGACCAGACGGCGTAGATCGCCTCGGGCGTGACGTGCTGACGGCAGTCATGCTGGCCATCGGTATTCCCGCTCGCGCAGGCTCCGCAGGGCAGGGCCGAGGCTACGATGTAATGACCGTTGCCGTACGGGCCTGTTTCGGTGAAGCGCACCGGTCCTACCGAAACGTTCAAGACCCGCACGCCGATGACGCTGGCGAGATGGAGTGCTGCCGTGTCGCCGGAGAGAATCCAATCGCATTGGCCTACAGTGGAAACCCAGAGATCGAAGTCTGTCTCTCCGACAAGTGAGATGACGTTCTCGTGATGAGCGAGGGGATTTCCCTCTGTCTTGAGGGCGGCGATGAACTCCCGGGCGCGCGGAGCGTCTTCCGTACCGCCAAAGAGGACGATCCGGCACTCCGGATGACGTTTCAGGATATAGGACGCGACTTTGGCCCAGCGGTCCGCGTCCCAAGTCTTGGATACATGGCTCGCTCCGAGCTGGATGCCGATCCACCGGCGCGAGGGATCGCGAGGGACGTTCACGGCGCACGCCGCCTCGGGGCGGACGTCGAAGAAGTCGCGGTTGCTCAGGGAGGCGTCCGCGTTGTCGACCGGATCCCCGGCGTGAAGCTGGAGGGCCGTGAGCAGCTGCGTGGTGAGGATGTCAGTCAGGTGAATGTCCTGATCCACCTTACCTTGTACGATGCCCTGGATGTACTGGCTCCATCCGTCGACACAGGCCATCGACTGATCCTGGAAGCGTGAGTAGCCTATTTTGAGTTTTCCGGGAAGGACGGCCGCCAGATAACTGCTTGCCTCGGAGTATGTCCAGTTCACCACCATGTCCCAGTAGTCGGAGCAGAGGGGCCGGATCCAGCGGGCCAAGGCCTTCATGCCTTCGCGCTCGCTCGTCTCCCCCTGCAGCACCGGGGAAAGAATCTCGTCGGTGGGAAGCACGGTCACTTCCTTGATCCAGGAAACACGGCGTGCGGCGGCGGCGAACTTCTCTCGGACGATTAGGTGGATTTCAAGCTCCGGGTAGAGCTGCTTGGCCGCGCGCAGGGCCATGAGGCTCTGAATCGTGTCACCGAGGCGGGCCAACTGAATGACCGCGCAACGGACTGTCGGGCGCTCGCGCCTCGCGTTATTGGTCGTGGCGCTCATTGCTGGCTCTCTTTCTGTTGCGGCTGGGATTCGTTGGCGAGGGCTACGCCGTTTTCCGGGCGTGGGTCAGGCGAGGGGAATCCTGCCTTCTGCTCCTCGAGCAGCGCGCGCATGAAGCCCGCAATGAGGCGTTCCACTTCTCCTTCGCTGAAAGTCACTTGGTGTGCAGCCATCCGTCCTCCATGACAGAAGGCCGGCGTCCTTACTGGACAGCGCCGGCGTACTTTTCAATCATCCCTGATAGTTCCTTTGCGCCCGAGTGTTCGGGCTGGATATCCAAGATTCTCCCGATGGTGCGCTTCGCTTCCCCGAGGCGGCCGAGATGGAACTGCAGTCCGGCCAGGCTGTAGAGAAGATTCGCGTTAATCGGAGCGACTTCGATGTATTCACCCACCAGACGGGCCGCCGTCGCGTAGCTGCGGATCTCGTAAGCGCACTTCACCAGATGGTAGATCGCGGTGGGGTTCTGAAGATTGAGTTCGAGTGACTTGCCGAAGCAATCGTGCGCGTGGCGTTTGTCGCCGGCGGCGAGATGGCAGTGCGCAAGTCCTTCGAGTGCGCGCGGGTTTCTCGGATTGTGAGCCAGCGCGTCCTCATAATGCCTACGCGCCTCTTCCAGACGACCGGCCTTTTGGCAGATCCCCGCCAATCCCAGACGTGCCTCTTCTGAGTTCGCCGAAGCCGGATCGGCTTCGATGGAGGCCCGATAGTGCGTCTCCGCCTCGGCCGGTTTGTCGGCGCGCAGCCAGCTGTTTCCGCAAGACTTGTGAAGCTCCGCGCGGGCCTCCGTGGAGAGACCTCGCATCCTGAGGGCTCGTTCGAGGACCTCGGCGGCATAGTGATCGCGTTTCTGGCGGATCAGAACGGCGGCCAGATACTGGTAGCATTCCACGGACGGCTGGAAGGCGACGGATTCCTCATAGTGCTTCTTCGCTTCCTCGGGACGGTTCTCGCAGTCGAAGCAGCGCGCGATCCAGAAGTGGGCGTACCCGGAGCGCTCGCCCGATTGCAGCACAGAGTGAAACAGGTTCCGCGCCAGAGCGAACTCTCCAGCCCTGAAGAGGAGCTCGGCGTTGCGGACGAGGAAGGGAAGATTCAGCTTCCCGTCCGGAAGATAGACCGATTCGGAGTGCACGGCGGCCGTCTGCGAGGTTTCGCGCCGTGGCTTGGGACGAATCTGCACCAGGTAGCCGAAGGACTGGCCTTCCTGGTCCTTGTCGAAATCCTCGAGAAGCTCCCGGATCGTCTGCATCCGGACCATGCGATCCCCGCCCTGTGGGATCTGGATCAGATCGACGATGTCGTAGCCCTCGGCCGAGAGCTTCGAGTCGAGAATGTCCTGAAGCGTTCCACTGAGGTCTTTCATAGTTTTTCGTCCAATCCTTCGCCTGATTCGGGAACCCAGGTGCTCTTGAATTTGCTGAGGACTGCCTTGCTTTTGCGGGACCGGCCGATCTCGGCGGTGATCTTGAGTTTTGCGTCCTCGATGAGGTCCACCAGGAGGGCATCAGTCTTGAGAATTTCCGCGACAAGGACCTCCTTGCGCTCCAGGGCCGCGCGAACGCGGTCCGAGAGCTCAGGGGTCCGGTCCTCGGAAGTCACGTGGACCACCAGCTCGGAGATCTTGCGATCGTAGAGTTCGAGCGTCTTGAGAATGGCGTCACGTTTCTTATGAAGCGCATCGATGCCTGAGAGTTCGTCGTCCTGCGGCGCCTCAAGGAAGTCCTTGGAGGCCCGAAGGTATTTTTCGAGACAGCGGTTCTTGCTTTCGAGAAGTCCGATAATATCCATAGTTCAGCCGGTCACTCAGCCTGTTTGGGCCTGTCCTTTGTCCTTGGTCGCCTGTTCCTTGTTGAACTGCGCGACAGCCACCTTCCAACCCGAGAGCAGCGTTTCCAGGAGCTTCTGCACGGCCTGCAGCTTCTCCTTGGAGTTCTCCATGTTGGCTTTGATGAGCTGGTCGGTCATGAAGCCGTAAAGACGCTCAAGTTCGCGGGCGATGTCGCCGCCGATCTCGAAGTTCAGGCTGTTGGTCAGTTCATTGATGATGTCGTGAGTCTTGCAGATGTGCTTTCCCTTGCCGGCGATATCCTTCGCGTCGATGCAGGCTTGCGCCTTTTTGACGTTTTGGATCGCCGCTTCGTAGAGCATGATGAGTAGCTGTTGGGGCGTGGCCGTTTTGATGGCCATCTGCTTGTATTGATTCGCACCACCTGGGTATGACATCCGTGTCTCCTCCGTTTTCCTAGCAACTCCATTCACTGCTGTTCACAATACTCACTCGTTATCCTCCCAGAAGCTGGCTGATCATGTTGCCGCTACCAGCGCCTGGCATGGCGGCGATGGCTTGTTGTTGGCGTTGCATGTTGGCCAGCGTGCCTTGGAGTCTTGCGAACTTGTCGGTCAGCGATTGAACTTTTTGATCGATGCGGCGTTCTTTTTCGCCGATCTCCTGATCCAGCTTCGTCACGCGCGAGCGCAGGCCCTGTTCGCGCACGGCGAGCAGGCCGTTCTGCATCCGGGTGTAGCCCGAGAGGACCGCTGAAAGCTGTTTCGCGAATCCCATCTCGCCGGTGATCGCCTCGGAGATTGCGTCGTAGTTGTCTTGGAGCAACTTCGTGAACTTCTCTTCCTTGAAGGTGATGGCGCCGGTCTTCTCGAACTCGACGCCGATCTGATTCAGGAAGATCAGCCGGTAGCCATCCGGGGATTCGGGATCCGTGGCAGGGAAGCCCTCGTGCATGAGGTTTCTCAACCGGTATTCGATGTTCTGTAGCGCGGTGTCGCCGGCGAACGTGGTGCGGGTATCGCTCTTTTCGTCGACCTGGTTCTGTTTGTTGATGAACTCGAGGATGCCGTTGACCTGGTCGATCAGCCCTTTGACCTTACCGGAAATCTTCTGATGGTCTTCGCTGATCGTCATCGTGAAGGGGGCGTCCGGCCGGGCCTGCTTCAGCTGAACGTTTACGCCTTGCAGGAAGTCCTTGATCTCATTGTTCGATGCTTCGATCTCGAAGCCGTCGATCGAGAGGAGCGCGTTCTGCGATTCGTGTTCGTCAGCGATGTAGAAGTCTTCGAGGCCGTCGAGGAAATAGAACTCGGGGAAGGTGACCTTTCCTTCGGTTCCGGAGTCCTTCGCGGTGATGATAATGCGCCACGGTTTCTCGGGGTCCGCGTCGTCCTTCACGACCGAAGCGCGGATCTTGGTGTTGGCCCGGTTGATCAACTGCGCGACGCCGCGAAGGCTGCAGCGGTCTTCGTCGACGAAGAGTTCGATGTCGTCGCCGCTCTCCGTTTCAGCGACGACGAACCCGATGCCAAGAACCTTCTCGTCTGGGTTCTCGAAGCCGTTGGAGATGATCGACGTACGTTCGGCCAATTGTTCGAGTTCGATGCGGTACGTGCCCGGCTCGGCCACTTCCTTATCGATCGTGACGTTCATGAGATTAGCGCCGTCACCTAAGTCGACCTTGAACTCGCGGAACTTCTTGAAGTTGGTGAAGTCGGCTAGAGTCTTCTCGACTCCGGCAAACTTGGATTTGAATTCCTGGAAAAGTTTGAGCTTCGCCTCTTCGCGCGTCTTGCGCGTTTGGAGGTTCTTGATCGGTTGCTTTTCGGCCTCGATGATCTGGTTCAAGGCCTGTTTGAATTGACCCCCGCCCATGGGGTCGAACCGAAGACCCAAACTCGTCCTCCTGACGTTGGCTTGAGGCGCCGCATCCTGCGGTGCCTGAGGAGGAACCTCATGTTCCTCCCGCTGGCCATACTCTAATTATGAGGGCACTCCGTGCCCGGTCACAATCGGCAGAAAGTGCCGACAAAAGGTGGCCCCCACCTTTTGGTATAGCGCCGCGTCAGACGCCCCCGAAGGCATTGTAAGGACACGGGATTCAGTTATTCCGTCAGGGAGCCGATAAACCAGTATGGGGGACTGGTACGGGCACGCCTTGGGGCGATTCAGTTCTAAATTCGCGGGGATAGCCACTGTCTGCGTGCTTCTTTGTACCGGCAGCGCCGTGGCGGGCCCCCTTCCGTCTGCCCATCGGAGCTCCGCTGGACCTGTCCCCTGCGATCCTGACCACGGTGATGCATTTTCCGGAGTTCAAAGGTTGAATCAGGCCCAGGCGCCTGTTCTCAAGAAGGCGAACGGAGAGAAGGCGCGACCGGACGAGGAGAGGCCCGAGGTGATCCGGGCCCGGAAGGAAGTCGCGGAGCATGGATGCGGGATGCCTCAGCCGGTGAAGTCGGATGAGGAACTCGATGCTCTTCGTGCGAAGGTGCGCGACCGAGCGTTGGCTTCGAATGTCAGTCTGGTGGCTTCGCGTTGGAGGAAGGATGCTAAGAAGGCCAAAGTGCACCTTTGCGGCATGACCGATGAGGAGATCTGGACGATCGTGGATTACATCGATGCCGGATACGAAGTAATGAATCGGGCACTTCGGGCGGGAAAGGGGCCCGAGCTCGAGAGGCTCCGGCCCCAGGTTGAACTTCTCGATTATGCGCTTTCACGGCTGCCCGATCACGTGGGCGAGGTGGTTCGGGGCGCTGAACTGCCACCCGAGATCCTGGATACCTATCAGCCGGGGGGCGTGGTCGCTGATCCTGCCTTCCTCAGCACCACCGCAGGGGAACCTTTCCCCGGTACACTGTTTCGGATCAAATCCAAACACTGCAAGTCGGTCCAGTTCTTCAATCCGGAAGAAAAAGAAGTGCTTTGCCGGCCTAACACCAGGATGAAGGTGCTTAAGATAGACGAAGAGAAGACTTATTTCCTGGAGGAGCAGGATTGAACTCGGAGTCGATCAGGCTCTGAATCGCGACGGAGGCGCACGTCAGACCGAAAGCTCCCGTCACGAACGATGCTGTTCCGAGCACGATGCTTTTCTGAGTGCAGCTCTGAAATTCGTTTTCGCCCTGGGGGCATTGATTGCCGGCCTTGCAGTCGGTTACGTCCATGGTCGAGTGAGGCTTCCTTGCGATCTCGTCAGAGTACACCGCGGGGACCCCGAACAGAGCGCGATCCGGGAAGTCGTATTTCTCGCGCAGAATTTTGCGAATCGCTCGCGCCAATGGGTCGACCTCCGTGCGGGCCAGGTCCGCTACTTTTACCCGAGTCGGGTCCAGACGGCCTCCGGATCCGGTGGAAACGATCATCGGAATGCGTTCCTTGCGGCAGTAGTGGATGAGGAAGCACTTGGAGGTGACGTGGTCGATGGCGTCGATGACGAAGTCAGGACGATCCTTCATGATCGATCCGTAGGTCTGGTCATTGAAGTACGTGGTGATGGAATCGACCCGCGCTTCAGGGTTGATCAGGCGCAGGCGTTCGGCGAGCAAAGCGGCCTTGGGTTTCCCGATATTCCCTTCCAGTGCCTGGAGCTGACGGTTGAAGTTTCGGATGCAAACCGTGTCGAAGTCGACCACCGTGACTCGCCCCATGCCAGAGCGTACGACGGACTCCGCCGCCCAGGATCCGACGCCGCCCGCGCCGATCACCATGACGTGAGAGCGTTTGAGCCTTTCCATCGCTTCCGGCCCCACGAGTCTCTGCATCCGGTCGAAGCGACGGGAGGGTTGCTCCATCGCCGCCTCTTTTTCCTGTTCGGGAGTGCCGCAGCAGTCTTTCATTGGGAGTCCTAGTGCGCTGCCTCAGTGATCTTGCCCTGCTGGACGGTCAGCACGGTGAGATCCCGGGCCATCATTCCATCCTTATAGACGATCCTGCCCGTGACCCCCACATGCCCAGCGACATTCTGGAGCGCGGACTTCAGATCCGCCCGGGTCTGCGGTTTCTCCCGCTGGACAATCGCCCGCATCAGGGTCGCGCCGTCGTAGGCGAGTGCTTCAATCGCACCAGGGGCCTGATTGAATGTTTCGGTGTAGCGAGTCACGAAGTTTCGCACGACCGGCGACTGACTTTCAGCAAAGAACGCGTCGACGAAGATCGCGCCTTCCGCGAAGTTCTGGAGGCGGTTCACGAAGTCCGGCGAGTTCCAGGTCGAAGTGCCGAGGAACTTCACACCATCCACGTCGCGGTAAGCGAAGGTCGGCATGAGCTGTCCGGCCACTTTCGTATCATCCGGGATGAATACGGCGTCGAAGTCCACGATGGGCTTCAGGGCGTAGAAGTGCTCCGTCTTGCGGTTGCGCTTGGTGATCTTATTTTCCGTCCGCAGACGGGCCAGTTCATCCAGTTCGCGTTGGCGGGCGTCCGCATAGAAGGTGCCGGCCAAACGGTCGACCGCTTGGCGGAAGTCCGTCTCGCCCGGCGTGTAAGCTTCGATCCCGACTACCTCGCCGCCGAGCGACTCGACGGCATCCCAGTACATTGCACTGTACTGCTCACCGAACTTGTCGCGCGGGTGGACGATGGCGAACTTTTTGAGCCCGAGCTTGTCGATGGCATAGCGTGCGAGCGCCCGGGCCTGAAGTCCGAGCGTCAGTCCGGACTGGAATACGTAGTCGCCTGGCACTCCCGGCTGCTGCGAGAGAGTCAGCAGAGGCAAGCCCAGCTGCTGTGCGCGACGCGTGACCTGGTCGATGCCTTTCGAAAGCATCGGTCCGATGACGCCGATCGCGTGATGCTTGTAGTAAAGCCGATCGAGCGCCTTGAGAGCGGAATCGGCGTCGTCACCCGCGTCTTCAATCACCAGCGAGACTCCGGGGCCGCCTTCACGGCCTTCGAAGATGTCGAACGCCAGCTCAATGGCCTGAAGGGCCGAGGCGCCATAGGGCGCGAACTTGCCCTTCATCGGGATCAGGATGCCGATGACGTTCTTGTCGACCGGTGCCTGCGCGCGCGTCGAACTCAGCATTTCCCGAGCCGCCAGATAGTGCGGGCTCTGCGGAAACTTTTCCATCAGTGCGCGAAGGTGCGCCTCACCCGCTCCTGCCTGCCCCATTTCGAATTCACGGGCCCCCAGGCGGAACAGGACAGAGTCGGCCAGTGCTGTTTCCTCGTGGTCGGCATAGAGACGCTCCAGCGTCGTGGTGTCGTTGACGTCCTTGAGAATACGGTCCAACTGCGGTGCGAACTCCCGAGCCGGATCTCCTTCCAGGAGCTTTCCGATCGTCAGCAACTCGCGCGCCGCCGCCGCCGGGCTGCCTTTCTTCTGATAGAGCGTCGAGCGCAGGGAGTGGAACTTCACGCGCGAAGCCTTATCGAGAGAGGACGGATCGATCTGCGCCACCGTCTCCTGCATGTCCTCGAGCTGTCCCGCTTCGTATTGGGCAACCGCCAGGTTGTAGAGGAGGAACTGCCGATGGCTCGGATTCGTGCTCGAGCTGAGCGCACGCTGGAAGTGATAGATGGCCTGGGCCGGGCGCTTCGTCAGCAGATAAGCCAGACCGCGCAGGTTGCGGATCTGCACGAGCTGCTTGCTGTTCGGATACTTTTTCTCGAAGGCACCCATGCGGAACAGCGCCGTTTCGTAAGCGCCTTGCGAGTAGAGGGTCTGGATCTCGCGGTAGTCAGTGGCCTCCTGGCCCTTCATATTGTCCGCGGCACCGAGCGAGGAAATGGCGGCGTGCTTCGGGCCTTCATCCGTGGTGGGGGTGCCGCCTTTCGTGTCGGCCGCGCCCGTGGCGCAGGAGATGCCGTTCACGCAGATCAGAATGGTCGCAAGAATCGGAAGAATCGGTTTTTTCATGGCGTATGGGCGTCGCACGCGGTGTGGTGCCGGGGCGACTACCGCAAGATTAACCTGAACGTGGCGGAAATTTCGAGGGGATTTAGCCGAAATGGTCCGGGTATTTCGCCTCGAAAACAGTGCGTCGATTACCCGAAGAAGTTCTTCACCTTCTCGAAGAAACGATGATGCATCGGGTGAGTGGATTCGTGCTCGATTTCCGAGAAGCGCTTCAGGATTTCCCTCTGCTCGCCGTTCAGGCGGGACGGGACTTCCACGATGACGCGGATCAGCTGGTCGCCTTTTCCGTAGCCACCGAGCCGCGGCATGCCCTTGCCTTTGAGGCGCAGAACCTTGTGGGACTGGGTCCCGCTCGGAATCTTGAGCTTGACCTTGCCTTCGAGGGTCGGGACTTCGATTTCGTCGCCTATGGCCGCCTGTACGAAGGTGATCGGAACGTCGCAGAGAACATCCGCTTCGTCCCGCGAGAAAAGTTCATGCGGCATGACATTGATGACGACGTAAAGATCACCCGGAGGGCCGCCACGTTCGCCCGCTTCGCCTTCGCCCGCGAGCTTGAGACGTTGATCCGTGTCGACGCCAGGCGGAATTTTGACCGCGATCTGAGTGCGCTTCTTCAGTTTGCCGCTCCCGCCGCAAGCGGGGCAGGGATGTGCGATGACCTGGCCGGCGCCGTTACAGCGCGGGCAGGGCCGGGTGATCGCGAAGAATCCTTGCTGGAAGCTGACTTCGCCGCTTCCGCCGCATTGCTGACAGGTCTCGGGTCCGGTGCCTGGTTTGGCGCCGCTGCCATGGCAGTGGTCGCACGCGACCGGCTTCGGAACCGTGATGACCTTCTCGACGCCGAAAGCGGCTTCTTCAAACGTGATATCGACGGAGACTTTGAGGTCCGCGCCGGGACGTCCCGTGGTGCGGCGCCCGCGCCCGCGAGGGCCTGCTCCGCCCATGCCGGCGCCGAAGATGTCGCCGAAAATATCGCCAAAGATATCGTTGATCGAGGCGCCGCCTCCGAAGCCACCCATGCCGCCGAAGTCGAATCCGCCCGCGCGCAGCTCGAACAGCAGGCGCGGCAGCTCC
>CAYOWB010000057.1:13992-17345 GCA_964407515.1 uncultured Bacteriovoracaceae bacterium | reverse complement strand
GTCATGATCGCGGGACCGTGGGATTATAAGGATGCGTCGTATGGTCCCCACAGGTAGAGACCATACGACGCATCCTTATAATCCCACGGTCCCGCGATCATGACCGGAATCCCCGTGTGATCCTTGTTGGGGTCCATGGCGGCGAGGATCTTTCCGAGGTCATCCTGGTTCTTCGGACGATACGGAACCTGATTCGCGACCGCATCCACGTTTCCGGTGGAACGTGCCATGAAGCGGACTCCGCAGGGCCTCCAGAACATGCTCGCCTTTTCGATCAAGGAAACCATGACCTGGTCATCGAGCTTGCCCGTGCCTTCGGGGCCAACCAGGTTTCTCACGTCCACTCGAAGGGTGATCTCAGCCGGAGCCGGCATCGCGAACGCGGAGAACGTGCCTGCCGTGGAAAGGATCAAGAGAAGTACTGCGGATACTGCGAATTTCATAAGCCCTGCCGTCTGGAATGACGGGGGCTATACCTCGCGGCCGGGAGCTAAGCCAGTGCCAACTCCGAGACGAACTTGAGCACGAGCGCCGAGAGGATCGCGACGAGGATGAATGTGGCTAAAGTCGTCTTGTTAAAGTCCATAAGGCACTCCCACATGCCGCTCCCCAGTAGAGCAAGGAGAGTGCCAGGGCGCAGCAGGCGTAAGTACCTGGAATCACGAAATCAAAAAGGGGCCGGGCGCAAATCGCTCCCGGCCCCGAACGGTGCCAAAAAGGTTCACCCCTCCGAGTCTACTGAACGGGGGGCTGTGGCTGAGGCTTCGGAACGAGGCCGATCAGTTGGCCCACCTTGCCCTTCAGGTTGAGCAGAAGGAGGAAGCCGGCATGCTCGTTCTTGTCATCACCCCCGACGATCGAGATGTTCCCGATCGGAACGTTCTCAGGATCGTAGAAGCGGAACGTGCCCATGTAGTCCTGCCACGGCAGCTTCACCGGAACAAAGATGCCAAACACCTCGTTGCCCGCATAGATCACGAGATGGTGCCACTTCGGAATTTCGATGGCTAAAGCAGGGAGCTCACCCTTCGCGACTCCGGGAATCGGGCGTCCTCCGGGCAGCGCCGTCGGATCGAGAAGATTGATTGAGTCCTTCGCCAGCCGCTTCACGTCCTGAGGGTCCAGGCCAATGGTGATGAGGTAACCATTCGATTGAAAGTCCGGCCCGACCTCGAGAAAGCTCCCCGTCATCTTGGGCACCGGAAGCCGCAGACCGTAGTCGATCTGGACCTGCTCGAGCACCACGGACATCGTGAGGATGCCCCCGATAAAGGACACGTAGGGACCTTTCACGTTCGGAATCTTGACGTTCTTCTTGGAGCCTTTTCCGCAACCCGTGGCGGCCAGGGCCGACACGAGCGCAATGATCAGGAGCCGGGTCATGCCCGGGCGCCGAGTCAGATAAAACATACGTACAACTCCCTTCAAATGAAGAAACGCCGCAAAGCCCCGCGAGCACGCCGACTATCCGGACACGCCCCCGGGGAAAGGAATGAGAACCAGGATTCCGCTTCCACTCGCAGTCATCGGATTCATCGGAATGGCGTAAGCCTTCCCGATGCGATTGCCGCGATCATCCTCGATTGAGATGGAAAGCATGCGCGGAAGCGCGAAGCCCTTCGCATTCGAGAGATCGAGCGGAATAAACAGGCCAAAGGCGTTGTCCGAGAGGTAGAGCGAGACTTTCAGACCTTTAATCTCGAAGTCGCGGCGGGGAAGCTTTCCACCATCGACATCGGGAATCTCGCGCCCATCCGGAAGGCCGGAGAGCTTGAGCCCCGCCGCTTGTCCCAGGACGTTCGCGATGCTCACGTTGACCTGGAACACGGTACCGAGTGATTGCAGATCCGGTGCGACGCTGATCGATGAATCATTGATCCCGGGAATCGGGATCGTCGCACCAATGTCCCACTGCAGCTTCGTGGACACGAAGCTGACGTAGAGGTGTCCCTTCATGACGCCGACATGGAAATTCTCGATGCCGGGAACTTTCTTTCCCTTGCCGCAGCCGCCCAGGCTCAAGACGACCAGTACGACGCCGAGGACCGCGAAAAGGGGCAGAATTTTATCGAAGAAAGGCCTCATCAATGAACTTATCGGTCGGCCTGATAGAAACTTGAGGGCATTTTCAGCACATTTTCAGCAGGACTCTGCAGGGCTTCCGCAGGGCGGCACACCCCTCGCATTGCGCGAAGCCCATGATCGAACTCAGACCCTTTCAGCGCGAGTGCCTGGAGGCACTCCAGAAGCCAGGACATGTCATCTGCGTCAGCCATACCGGATCGGGCAAAAGCCTCATCTACGAGCGACAGGCCGCAAAGCCTCGGACTCGCACGCTTCTCGTCACTCCGCTCGTGGCGCTGGGCCGTCAGCAGGCGGACCGGCTCTCGCGAAGCGGAATCACGGTTCATCTCCGGTGTGGCGGGCACGCGCTCATTCCCCCATCCCCCAACACGCGCCCCAGCGGGACCGAAGCCTGGATCGTGAGTCCGGAATCGCTCGAAACGCGTTCCACGCGGGATGCCCTTCGGGAGTGGGAGCCCAACTTCCTCGTCGTCGACGAATGCCATTGTCTCTGGGAATGGGGCGAGGACTTCCGGCCGGCATTCGCGCCCCTTCCGGAGCTTCTCCGTGAGTTCGCGATCCCGCGAAGCCTGTGGCTCACCGCCACGCTTCCACTGGAGGCGAGAAAGGTCCTCAGGAACGCGCTTCCCGAGCCCCTGACCGAACTAGGGCGATTTCAGCTCCCGCCCGACCTCACACTCGACTGCCTTCAAGTGCCCTGGCCCCATCGAATGGATGCCCTGCTTGAGCGTCTCTCGGCCACCTCGGGCGCGGGAATCGTCTTCGTGCCCACTCGGGATCGGGCCGAGCGGCTGGCGCGCCTGGCGTGCGCCTTGGGCAAATCGGCGATCGCCTATCACTCGGGCATCAGTCGCGAGGAACGACTCGCAGCGGAGGCGCGGATCCGCGCGAAGGAAGTCGAAGTCGTTGTCGCGACGTCGGCCTTCGGCATGGGCATGGACTTCCCGCACCTGCGCTGGGTCATCCTCTGGCAATCCCCTGCTTCATTACTCAGTCTCGCTCAGTCGATTGGACGTGTGGGACGAGCCGGCGCGGCCGGCGCGGCGACGATCTTCTGGCAACCGGAGGACTTCCAAATGCTGGAATGGATGATTCAGGGCCGCGATCGCCGAAGGGCCGACTTCGCGCGCACACATGAGTTCCTTGCTTCGAAGGGTTGCCGAAGCCAAGCGTTGACCCGCTACTTTCAGGATCAAGAGGGCCCCGCTTGCGGATCACGCTGCGACTACTGTCGCGACTGGAACACGCCTCAGCCGGAGGCTTCCGCC
>CAYOWB010000057.1:0-13972 GCA_964407515.1 uncultured Bacteriovoracaceae bacterium | reverse complement strand
GAAGGGAAGTTTCGGGGCATGGGCGCGGTAGCGGAGATAAACCAGACCCCCGATCCCGCCCGTAATGAACTGGAAGAGCACGAACAGGCTGAACACATCCGCCCCGCGTTGAGTGCCCAGAAAGTGGAAGAGCCAGCCGAAGGCGGCATGTCCCGTACCGATGCCTCCCGGCATGACAGGAATCGCGGTCACGAGCAAGCCGAGCGGAACGACAACCATCACCGGCAGGATGGGCAACGTGTGCTCGCCGAGCGCGCGCACGAAGTAAATGCACGAGAAGCAGACGACCAGGTGAATCACCACGGAGATCGCCAGCACCTTCAGCACCACCCAGCGGTGGTTGTGGTAGTAACGAAGCCCCTCGTAAATGCGGCGGACTGAACCGACACGCTCCACCCGGCGCTCCATCCAGCGGAAGAGCATGAGCAACGGATCGTGATGTTCACGAACGAGGAAAAGATACGCATAGAACAGCACGACGCTCACGGCGGCCAGAACGACGAACAAGAGCACGCCATGGAGAAGGGGCGTCCCCTTGAACTGAATGAACCCGGCGACCAACGCCGTTGCTGACACCAGGACCAGGGCCGAGAGGCCGGCGACACGATCGAACAGGATCGTCCCGAAGGCCCGGCTCTTCCGACTGTCGACTTCCTTGGCGACATAGAAGGCCTTCACGAAGTCGCCACTCACTGCTCCGGGAAGGGCCACATTGAAAAAGCTCCCGATGAAGGTGAGCTGCACACACTTGAGCCAGCTGATGTTGAGGTTCTGCGCCTTCAGCAGCCACTGCCAACGAGTCACCGCGAGCAACGTATTCAGGATCAACGCCACGCCGGCCGGAACGACGAGATCCAGCCGGGTGAAGGCCCGCTTCGTCGCCTCAAGCGAGATGAACCCCTTCTTGCCGAGCAGATAAAAGAGCCCGACGACCAGCAGGAGCTTAAACAAAAATTTCCACTGACGAAGCAAGAACGTGATTACTTTCATAACTCGAAAAAGTTCCTAAAAATCGTTTCACCCACACCGGGATCGTACAGGCGCTTCCCCTCATCCTCGTTCAGCAGCAAATGGGAATGCCCCTGCTTCCGGTGATTCTCAAAAGTCGCGGGCGTTTCGGAAAGTTCTTTTTCCGGATGGAACTGGATCCCGAACACGGGACGCCCCTCCAGCTCGCAGGCTTGAATCCCGCACCGCTCGGAGCGCGCCACAAGCTTCATGCCTTGCGGCAGCCGAGCCACCTCATCGAAGTGCGACGAAAAGGAATGGAACACGCGGGGCAATCCCCGAAAAAGCCGGCTCTCCGCCGTCATCTCGATCCGCGTCCAGCCGATCTCCCCCAGAGCCGCGCGCCTGACATGGTCTTCCCCACCCAAGGCGCGGGCCAACATCTGATGTCCGTAACAGACGCCGAGAACCGGTTTACCCGCATCGATCGCTTCCCGGATCAAGGCCTCCAGGCGTCCGACCCAAGGAGAGCCATCCAATGCCGAAGTCTTGGAACCTGAAATCACGATCCGGTCGAAGCGATGCACGCTCTCCGGCAAATCACCGTCTGGTGCCCGGCGCACGTACACCGTCGCGCCCGGCGCCTTTCTCGCGAAGCGAGTGAGGTCAGCAGCACCCCAGCACTTCGGATCGATGTTGTTATCGATGACCAGAATCCGCATTCGCGATCTCTTCCTCGACCTTTTCCTCGATGAGAAAAGCGTACTTCAAAAACATGCTATGCGCTGCATTCATCGAAATAATGAAGCCAGCCAGCCCATCCAAGCAGCCGAGCTTCAGCACGTACGTCTCGAAAAACTTGCCGATCGGCTTGAGCAGCAGGCGGACGACGCTGGCGCGCTGTCCTCGCTTCTTGAGCTCGATCGAACCGAGCTTCGAGAAGTTCAGATTGGTGAGAATCTGATCGCGGATACTGGAGAACGTGTAGTGCAGGAGCGGGTTCTTGAGTCCCCGCACTTCACCATCCACCTTCAGCTCCTCATGCACCGCCGGCTCGGTCCAGCGAGCGGACTTACGGTTCACGACTCTCACCAGGTAATTCGGATACCAGCCGCCGTGCTTGATCCACCGGCCCAGATAGTAGGTCTTGCGCGGAAAAAAGAACCCCCGAACGCGTCCACCGCCGTCCGCCTGGGCGGCCGAGACCGAGGCGAGGATCTCGTCCCGCAACTCGGGCGAAACTTCTTCGTCCGCATCGATGTTCAGGACCCAATCGTTTCGCGCATGATCCTGTGCGAAGTTTTTCTGTTTTCCGTATCCCGGCCAGGGATTGGAGATCACACGCGCACCCAGGGACTCCGCGATCTCCACGGTGCGATCCATGCTTCCCGAGTCCACGACGATGATCTCGTCGGCCCACTTCACGCTACCGAGAGCGCGCGGGAGGTTCTTCTCCTCATTCAAAGTAATGATCGTGACGGTTATCGCGGGGCGCGTCATTTCAACCGATGTCCTATGTCATTTTGCTAGCACAAACCGAAAAAATTTGGGAGAAATCCACTACACAGTCAGTAATTTTCGGACCCAAGAGAGAGGACACTTCATGCACGTCGCAGTCGTTGGAACAGGATACGTCGGACTGGTCGCTGGAGCTTGCTTCGCGGATAGCGGCAATACCGTCTACTGTATCGACATCGATCCGAGGAAGACCGACGCATTGAAGCGGGGCGAGATTCCGATCTATGAGCCGGGCCTCGAAACGCTCGTAAAAAGAAACAACGCCGAAGGCCGATTGAGCTACTACAACACCTTTGAAGAGCCGATTGCCAAGGCCGAGATCATCTTCATGGCCGTGGGAACACCTCCGGGAAAAGATGGCGCTCCCGATCTCTCCTACCTCAAGTCCGCCGCTGAAGCGGTCGCCAAATCGATGAACGGCTACAAGATCATCGTGAACAAGTCGACGGTACCGATCGGCTCGCACCAAGTCGTGGCAGAGTGGATGACTCCGCACACGAAGCATGAATTCGATGTCGTGAGTAATCCCGAGTTCCTGAAAGAGGGAACGGCGGTGGACGACTTCCTGCGTCCTGACCGTGTGGTCATCGGCACGAACAAGGAGTCCGCCTACCGGAAGATGGCCGAGCTATACGGGCCGTTCGTCCGGCAGGGCAATCCCATCCTGTGGATGGACCCGGTCTCGGCCGAGATGACCAAGTACGCTTGCAACTCCTTCCTTGCCACCCGCATCAGCTTCATGAACGAGCTGGCTGTTCTTTGTGAACGCGTCGGCGGGAACATCGAAGAAGTCCGTCGCGGCATGAGCACCGACGTGCGTATCGGCAAGCACTTCTTGTATGCCGGGGTGGGTTACGGCGGCTCGTGTTTCCCCAAAGACGTGCAGGCGCTCATGGCCACGGGTCGCAGGCTCGATATCCCGCTCTCGGTGGTGACCGCGGCGGAAGAAGCGAACGCCCGGCAGAAGCACCACCTCGTCCATCGCGTTCAGAAGCACTTCGGCAAGGACCTGAAGGGCAAGACGTTCGCGATGTGGGGCCTGGCCTTCAAGCCCAACACGGATGACATGCGTGAAGCGCCCGCCATTACGATTGCGAACGATCTGATCGCCGCGGGCGCCAAGGTGAAGGCCTTCGATCCGGTCGCCACGGAAAACGCCAAGGCGGTCATCGGCTCAAAGGTCGAATACTGCAAGTCGGCCTACGAAGCGATTGAAGGCACCGACGCGCTCCTGCTGGTCACGGAATGGAATGAATTCCGCAATCCGGACTTCGACCGGATCAAGAAGACCCTTCGCCAGCCGGTGGTGTTCGACGGCCGCAACATCTACTCGCCAGAGTCTCTCCGCGAGCAGGGCTTCACGTACTACGGCATCGGACGCTAAGGCGTCTCAATTCCGTCGATTCGCGCCTCTTCTTCCATGCCGGTTCGATAACGAACCCGGTAGCCGACCACGTGTTCTCCGCGATACGTGTGCAGCTTCGAGGTTTGCAAAGCCTCTTTCGGAACCGTGTAGAGAGTAATCTGGCGAATCAGAGGGCCACTCGTCTTGAACCCGTCACTGACCCAGTCCGCCACGGCACTGATCGAATCCCTTTGTACTTTGGCTTCGAAGCGATGCCCCACGATCTGCCGGCCATTCACCGTCAGGCGCTCCCGGTAGGACCGAACTGAGCGCACCCGGAGCCCTTCAAAAGCGTCCGAAGGGATCTCCCCATTCAAGAACGCCACATATTCCTTGCCGCGACGACCGTAGAAGCGTTCGACATCCGGTAAGCTGTCCACGCGCGCATTCAAAGACGCCATGAGAGCTCGATTGCCCGTCACGTCGTTGAACTGCTCATCGAGGACATTCGCGATCCGCAAGTCTCCGCTGGCGAAAGCGATCCAAAGAGGAGTGAGGCGTCCCTCATGTAAAATCGCGATCCGATTCCAGAAGAAGCCGCCGCCCACCGTGACCTGTCTATCGAAACTCACCTGGAAGCGGTCTTCGGTGGGATATCCGTGAACTTCCGCGATCTGCTTGGGAAAGCGACTGATGAGCGTCATGGTCAGAGGATCACCCTTCGTCGGCGACGCCTTCAAGGCATTCTGTAATTCCTCCGCGGTGCTCGAGTCCATCACTTCGACAACCCCCGACTCGCCCCAAGCCTGCTCAATCTTGAATCGAAGCGCGGAGTCGCCAGCCAACTCATCGAAAGCGGAGAGGTAGTGATCCCGGAAAGTGAAGATCGTAGCCAGCGGGTCCGCACCGAACCGGCGTGCCGCCGCGAAGACGACGCGATCCGCGAGCACCGGATCACTGAACTGGCTGCGGATGTGCCACAGCAGGCTGACCATCTTTTCGCCCACCTCATGCACTTCCGCGCAATCCGCTTCTTGATCTCTTTCAGCCTTGGGACACTCGAAGCGCTCCAGCTCCGAAAACTCACGGAGGGGCTTGCCAGAGCCGAAGATCGACCCGATCACCGGAGTATTCAAGGTCGTCGCGGCGATGTAATCCGCGATTGCCTCGTGAATGTCGCCATTGTGATTCAAGGTCAACCCGGTCATTTCCTCGAAAATGAAGTGACCGAGTTCATGGATTCCAATGGAAGGATCCAGGGCCGAGTCCTTGAACTTCAGGCCCATCAGGCTGAGCGCGAAGCGCTCGAGCATCTTGCGCGAAGCCTTCAACATGTGGATCCCATCCGCGTTGTTATAGAACGCGTTATCGGTCTCCACCGTGCCGTACATCATGTCGACCGCCTGCGTATCGTCGACGATCACCTTCACGGGACGGCTCGGCACGAAAAGCCCGAGGCGTTCGAGGCGCTCGAAGGTCTTGGACATCCAGTAGTAGGTGCTGGTCAGCTTCACGACACGCCGGAAGTGCTCACGCTCCCGCGCGTTCCGCACGGGGAGGAGCTCGACTTTCCAGTCACCGTTTCCTTTGCGTGCGGGATAAATATACTGCCGCTCCTCGCAGCTCCGGTAACAAACCACGACGTTGCGGTCTTGGAAGTAGACCTCAGGATAAGGAGAAGAGAACATCCGGTCGGGCTCGGGAATGCGCTCGTAGGTGACGAGGTTTCTTGGGACATTTCCCGGACTCGTCCCGCGAAACACCGCGGGATCCGCGGTCTCCTGGTACTTGCTGACCACAGGAAGCACAAGATCCGCCTGCGCAGAGGATGCAAACACGACAGCGGACAAGAGCAGAAACGAGAACCAGGGCTTCATAAGCATCTCCTTCGGCGACCCAAGAGGCCTTGCCAAAGCGCCCGATTCGTATGCCCGTAGACTATTTTCGTCAACTATTACTTCTAGACTCTAAGTTATTGGAGTTATTAGCTTTAGCGATTGCAGCAGTACAGATTAAAGAGCCGAAGCGCCCGGTCCACAGTCCGGAACGTCGGGAGACCATTCCGGATGAGTTCCGCCACGAGCGCGTCGTACTGAGGACCGCTATCCACCACCGCAATGAGCGGCTTCTTGGACTGCCGGACAATCTCGCCCATGCGAGGCGCGAACGCCTGCGCGTCGGTCAAATTCTCCGAATGCCCCGGACCCGACGGAAGCGTGTTCAACGTGACCGCGAACGGCACACAGCCCACGACGACCACATCGATGTCGGTATCCTCCAAGAAAGCACGGACCGAAGCATCGTATACCGCATCGCCACTCATGGGGGTCAGGTCGAGCGGATTATGCACATCGACGATTCCGGAGATCTTCGCTTCCTCGAACACGCGAGTCAGCCTGCGATGAGTCTCTTCGCTCGGATTGGCAAGCTTGAACTGACCGAGGCTGTCCGCCGCGGCCACACATTCGAAACCGGCGTTCGACACGACACCGAGGTTGCGGCCCCGCGCCTTCTTGCCTTCGAGCAGCGCGAAGAGCGTCGTCACATCCTCGAAGTCCTCGAGTGACTCAGCGACGACGACGCCGGCAGCCAACGCCAGTTCGCGAGTGACCGCATAGTCCCCGGCGATCGAAGCCGTGTGCGACGAGGACGCCTTGGCGCCCTCCGCCGTACGACCGGCCCGATACAATATCACGGTCTTTCCCATCTCCCGAATGGCGCGAGCCGCTTCCAGGAACTTGAGGCCGTCGAGCGGGCGGAAGCCCTCCACATAAACGGCATAGATCCGGATACTCGGGTCATCCTTGAGATATGAGAGATAGTCGCCGATCGTCAGGTCCATCTGATTGCCGAGCGAAACGGCGAACTTCGGATTGATGGTGGCGAGCTTGTTCATCTTCGTGATGGCGAAGGCCCCGCTCTGCGAGATGAGAGCCACGGGCGACACGCGGCCCTGGGGCATGGGCAGCTTGTACTCCGGAATGAACATTGTATTGTAGCGTCCCGTCACCGAACGAATGCCGAGGCAGTTGCCGCCGTTGATCACGGGTCCCTTCCAGTCGCTGGCGCGGGCCTCGCGAAGGGCGGCATGCATACGCGACACGATCGCTTCGGTGCCGCTCTTTTCTTCGAACCCCCCCGGGATGACGATCACGCTGTCGGCCTTTTTGTGCTTCACGACTTCAGTCAGCACGTCAGGAGCCTGCGCGGCGGAAACACTCAGGACAAACAGATCCATCTTCTTGGGAAGAGAGGCGACATCCGGCACGCATGCACAGCCATCGATCTCCGTCGAGCCGGGCTTCACGATGAACAGCTCGTCCTTCTTGAAGCCATCGCGCAGGAAGTTCTGCAGGATGATACGGCCCATGTTCATGCCCTTCTCGGACACGCCGATGATCGCGGCCGACTTGGGCTCCAGAAGCTGCTTGAGCTTCTGCACCGGGCGATCCGGCTGCTGGACACGCTTTCCCTGCGGCGCCACCTTGATCAACACGTCGAGCGCCACCAGACCGCGCTCGGTAATGACGACCGGATTACACTCGAACTCGGTCACGCCTTCGGCCATGAGCTGCGACGACGCTTGCACGAAGGTGGAAACAAGCTGCACTACCTTGGCGGGATCAACCAGCGGCGGCTGCTTGCGAAATCCTCCGAACACGATCTCACTGACGGCGGTCTTCTTCAGGGCGCGCGTGACGTCGTCCGAGGATGCCTGGCCAGGCGAAAGAATCGCGACATCCTGTCCCGGCTTGAAGTGCTTGGCGTAGAATTCGGCGTAAATACCGCCAGGACCGAACGACACCACCGGACCGAAGTCCTCCGTCCAGCGCATGCCGATCAGCAACTCTCGTCCCATCGCGGGCGAGAATTTCACGAACTCATTCACCGTGTAGCCCGCCACGGATTGCCCCGAGAACTTCTTTTCCATCGCGCGGACGGTTTCTTCGATCACCTCACGACGGTTCTCGACGATCTGCACCCCGCCGACCTCGGTCTTGTGAAGGATCTCCGGAGAGATCACCTTAACGACGGCGCGTTCACCGAGAAGCGAGAAGTCCGCGCCAGCCGCGTCCTTCGAGCTGCGCAGAAAGGTGTAGCGCGGGGAATCGATTCCGAGCGCATGGAGAACCTCGGCGCCTTCCGTCTCCAGAAGAGCCGACCGCCCTTCCGCTTTCACCTTCGCCAAAACCGATGCGATCTTCGAGAAATCCATGACTCACCCCTGCGCCGAAAGCGCCTGCCCCGCGCGAAACGCACGAACATTGATATCGACGATCTTCTCTCCCTTGCCGGCGAAGACCTGAGTAATCGCCTTCTCCAGGGCGGCTGCCCCGATTGGAAGAAGATGCGCCACCGCTCCGAGCAGCACGACGTTGAAGGCCCGAGGAGCGCCCACGTCGCGAGCGACCTGTTCGGCCTCCACCAAGCGCGCGCCTGGAACGGCACGGATCTTCGTGTAAAGGTTTTCGAGCTCGGGGTAATCCGGGATGTTCTTCACCGGCTGAGTCGCCGTCGCAAACGTTCCGCCCGGCGCCAGATACGGCAGGTAGCGCAATCCTTCGAGAGGCTCAAAGCTGAGAATGAGCGATGCGGTCCCCTCCGGAATCAGAGGGCTATGGATCTCGCGGTCGGACAACCTCAGATGCGCCTGCACGGCGCCTCCGCGCTGGGACATGCCGTGAACCTCGGACTGCTTCACTTCCAGACCGGCTTCCATCGCGGCCTTCGCGATGATCACCGAAGCGGAAAGCCCCCCCTGCCCGCCCACTCCGGCGAGAATGATGTCGTATTTCATGACTTACTCCCCCTCTTGCGCTTCAGTGTCTCAAGACACTCACGCTGAGCCACGATGACCGATAGACCTTGGTACTCGACCTCGCGCTTCACGATAGCCAGATTCTCCTCGGCCTTATTGCGAAGCGGAACGATGCGATGCAGGTGCTCCGGATCGATCCCCAATCCCTGAAGAACCTGCCACACACGCGACGACGGAAGCGCGGTCTGCTGACCGCCCGTCATGCCGACCGTTTCGTTGTCCAGGATCATCACAGTCATGGGCGTATTCGCGGCAACCGCGTCGATGAGGTTCGCCAAGCCCGAATGCAGGAACGTACTGTCTCCGATCGTCGCGACGACCGGATGCATTCCGGCCTCGGCCGCGCCTTTCGCCATGCCGATGGAAGCGCCCATACAGACGGTTGACTCGACCACATTATATGGAGCAAGCGCGCCCAGGGTGTAGCAGCCGATATCGGACGTCACGACGCTCTTCTCGGCGGGATACGCCTCCAGCGCCTGCTTC
This sequence comes from uncultured Bacteriovoracaceae bacterium, assembly GCA_964407515.1. Classification (GTDB taxonomy): domain Bacteria; phylum Bdellovibrionota; class UBA1018; order UBA1018; family UBA1018; genus CAYOWB01. Next base: position 4,856 of record CAYOWB010000057.1, on the reverse strand, counting down.
AGGGCCATGTAGCTGTCGATATGCGGGCAACCCTGACAAAGCTGGGGAGGACGGCCAGGCAGCGGCCCGGCCTGAGCCACGGCCGCCGCACGCGCCGGCAATCCGAGCGCGCGTCGCACGATCTCGGGATTCAGCTCGCCCTGCGCCGGGACTTCACCGGACTCCTTGCCCTGAATGACGAGTGCCTGCGGAAGCAGTCCGCGCAGATAGCGCTCGACATAGGGATACCCCTCTTCGAGCAGCAGGATCTTCTTGCAGTGAGCGGCCAGTTTGCGAACGAGCCCCACCGGAATCGGATACTCACCGATATGAAGATGCGAGGGACGCTTCGGAAGGTCCGACTCGTTCTCCAGATAATACGGACCTGCCAACCCCGTGGTGATCACGCCGAACTCGGCGTCCGCCAGGGAGAGCCGGTTGAAGCGGCTCTTCTCACTCGTCTCGACGAGCTTCGGGAAATGCTGAATCACTTCGCCCCACCGGCGACGCGCGTTCTGCGGCATCACGATCCAGTAGGAGCGGTCCTGCATTTTTCCAAGCTCACGGACCTTCTCGGGCTTCCCGACTTTGACCACCGCACGCGAATGCGCGAGGCGCGTGACCAGCTTCAAGACGACCGGAATATGGAAGCGCTCGGAAATCTCGAACGCCTCGCGTGCCATGTCGTAAGCTTCCTGATGGGTGGACGGCTCAAGACAGGTGACGCGCGCGAAGTCCGCATAAAAGCGACTGTCCTGCTCATCTTGAGAGCTGTGCATACCGGGGTCGTCAGCGACCGCGACCACCAGCCCGCCGTTGATCTTCACCATCGCCGCATTCATGAACGGATCGGCCGCGACATTAAGCCCCACGTGCTTCATGGTGACGATGGCGCGACGCCCGGCCAGCGAGGCCCCAAGCGCTTGCTCAAGAGCCGTTTTCTCGTTCACGCACCATCCGGCTTTGGCCCCAAAGCCCTCCGCGTGATCAAGCAAATAGTCCATGATCTCGGTCGATGGAGTTCCTGGATATCCATAGGCGGCGCCTAAGCCCGCATGAAGCGCACCCAAGGCGACCGCTTCGTCACCCAACAAAGTCAGCTTTTCCATAAACTTACCCCTCCAGAAAGCCTAGAAAGCCACATCAGAGCTGTGTTCCGGGCAGCTCAACATAATCAGGTGGAAAGATCAATGCGCCGGTAGCGACCGAAGACCGGATGGACGGCGCGGCATCCCCCCGCGTCACTTCGGCTAAAGAGACCTTGTGAAACCCAGCGACATGGAGTTAAAAAACTCAATCAGATGAACAAAAAAATCGAAGAACTGGATCGGATTGTTATCCGCTTTGCCGGCGACTCCGGCGACGGCATGCAGCTAACGGGCGACCAGTTTACAACAGCATCCGCGATGATGGGCGAAGACGTCGCCACCCTTCCTGATTACCCGGCCGAAATTCGCGCGCCGGCAGGAACGATTGCAGGCGTCTCAGGATTTCAACTTTGCTTCGGCGGCGGCGTCTGGACTCCCGGTGACCAGATCGACGTGCTCGTCGCGATGAATCCGGCGGCTTTCAAGACGAACCTTCCTCTTGTGAAGGACAACGGCATCGCCATCGTGAATGAAGACGCGTTCACGCAGAAGAATCTCGAAAAGGCCGGATACGAGTCGAATCCTCTCGAAGAAAAGGAACTCGCCCGCCACAACATCTTCCGCGTCAACATCACAAAGCTCACGCAGAACGCGCTCGAAGGCATCGCGCTCACGCCGAAGCAGATCGACCGCTGCAAGAACTTCTTCGCGCTCGGCCTGACCTACGGCCTCTTCAACCGCTCGATGGAACCCACCCAGAAGTGGCTGCACAAGAAGTTCGGCGACAAACCGGAGATGCTGAAAGCCAACCTGGCCGCGCTTCAGGCGGGCTGGAACTACGGCGAGACAGCCGAACTGTTCACCACCCGCTACGTGATTCGGAAGCGTGAAAACAAGATTCCTGGCACCTATCGTTACATCACGGGAAACACCGCCGCCGCGCTCGGCCTCGTGGCCGCCGCGCAGAAGTCCGGCCTCCGGCTCTTCCTCGGCAGTTACCCGATCACTCCGGCGACCGAGATTCTCCAGGAACTGGCCCGTCACCGCGAGTTCGCCACGGTCTTCCAGGCCGAAGACGAAATCGCCGGTATCGGCTCCGCCGTGGGCGCCGCCTTCGGTGGCGCGCTCGCCGCGACCAGCACGTCGGGTCCGGGACTCTCGCTCAAGAGCGAATTCCTGAACCTCGCCGTCATGCTCGAACTCCCGCTCGTCGTGGTCAACGTGCAGCGCGCAGGTCCCTCGACGGGTCTTCCGACCAAGTCGGAGCAATCGGACTTGTTCCAGGCGCTCTGGGGCCGTCACGGCGAATCGCCGATCGTGGTCTTGGCCGCCTGTTCGCCGCGTGACTGTTTCGACATTACCTACGAAGCCTCCCGCATCGCCGTGAAGTACATGACTCCGGTCGTGGTCCTCACGGACGGATACGTCGGTCACGGCGCCGAAGTCTGGCGCGTACCGTCACTGAAGGACTTGCAGGAGATCCCCGCGAAGCACCACACGGAGAAGGAGGGATTCTTCCCTTACAAGCGTGACCCCGAGACGCTCGCGCGTCCTTGGGCTGTTCCGGGAACCCCCGGCCTCGAGCACCGCATCGGCGGACTTGAGAAGCAGGACGTGACCGGCGTCACCAGCCATTCACCCGAAAATCACGAGCGCATGGTCGGACTCCGCGCGGAGAAAGTGGCCCGCGTCGCGAAGGACTTCGCCCCCACCAAGCTGTTTGGCGACAACCAAGCCGAGCTGCTGGTTCTGGGCTGGGGAAGCACCTATGGCGTGATCCGCCAGACCGTCGAAAAGCTGAATCGCGAAGGCGTTTCGGTCGCCTGCGCGCATCTCCGTTACCTCAATCCGCTGCCGACCGATCTTGAACCCCTGCTGAGGCGCTTCAAGAAGGTTCTCGTTCCCGAGAATAACACCGGACAGCTTTGGTACCGCCTGCGCGGTGAGTACCTCATCAACGCCGTGAAGATGAGCAAGGTCCAAGGACTGCCGTTCACGACTGAAGAGATCGAGACGAAGATCCGCAGCGTCCTGAAGGAGTTGAACTGATGAGCACCTTGACGAAGAAAGACTTCCTGAGCGGTGTCGATCCCCGCTGGTGCCCCGGCTGCGGCTGCCACAGCGTTCTTCAACGCCTGATGAGTTCCTTCGCGGCGCTCGACATTCCGCGCGAGAACTATGCCCTGATCTCGGGCATCGGTTGCTCGTCGCGTCTTCCCTACTACGCCAACACGTACGGCATTCACGGCATTCACGGCCGCGCGCCGACAATGGCGATGGGACTCAAGCTCTCACGACCTGAGCTGTCGGTTTGGGTGGTCACGGGTGACGGCGATGCGCTCGCCATCGGCGGCAACCACTTCATGCATCTGATGCGTCGAAACGCAGACATCAAGGTCATCATGATCAACAACCGGATCTATGGCCTCACCAAGGGTCAGGCGTCTCCGACCACCGCCGTGGGCACGAAGACAAAGACCACACCCCTGGGATCCGAGGAGATTCCGGTGAAGCCTCTCGCGCTCGCCATCGCGGCCGGCGCGACGTTCGCCGCACGTGTCATGGACATCGACGGCGAAATGATGGGCGAGGTATTCCAGGCGGCAGCCCGCCACCGTGGAACGGCGTTCATCGAAGTGCTCGTGAACTGCGTGATCTTCAATGACGGCGCGTTCAACGTCCTGAGCGACAAGACGACCCGCAACGACTACAGCGTTCGGCTACGTCACGGACAGAGACTCGTGTTCGGCACGAACCAGGACAAGGCGATTCACATCCACAATCTGAAGCCCCAGGTCGTGCCCTACTACGAAGCGGCTCCGATGCCGGAGCTGATGATTCACGACGTTCACAATCTCGATTCGACGCCTGCCTACCTGCTTTCGCAGATGGAAGCGCCGGAAAAGCCCATGCCGTTCGGCATCTTCCGCCAGGTTTCGCTTCCCGTTTATGGAGAGGTCAACGCCAACCGCACTCGTCCGACCGACGAAGCGGTGGAGCGCTTGTTCCGCTCAGGTGGCAACACCTGGAGCGTCGACGAGAGCGGGAACATCAAGGCGCTGGAATAAGGAACCCCGGACGGCTAATTCGAGGTGGCGCCCGAAGGCTGTTTTTGGTATCAGGGGACGTAAACCCTAAATTCAGGAGTAATAACAAATGGCTTATAAGATTACTGAAGACTGCACGACCTGCGGCGCTTGCGAACCGGAATGCCCCAACAACGCGATTTCCTCCGGCGACCCGGTCTACGTCATCAACGCAGACCTCTGCACCGAGTGCGTCGGCTCTTTCGACACTCCTCAGTGCGCCTCGGTTTGCCCCGTTGAAGCCCCCAAGGCCGACGAAGACAAGCAAGAGACGGAAGCGCAGCTCCTCGAGCGCGCGAAGAAGATCCACCCCGGAAAGAACTTCTCGGGCAACATTCCTTCTCACTTCCGCAAGTAATTGAGATTTGCTCCAAACGGAGAAGAAAAAGCCCGGAGGCCTCGGCCCCCGGGCTTCTTTATTTCGAAGAGCGCGGATAGACTCGGGAGCTAACCAGACTTGGACTCAAGGAGGCCTAATCCATGACCCGCGCTCTCACGACCGCTTTCCTGCTTTCGCTGACCCTACTCACCTCATCTGTAAACGCTTCACAGCCGGCTGCATTCACTCCGGATGGCAACATGGACCGAAAGACCATCCCGGCCCGCTACCAGTGGAAGCTCACCCCGCTCTTCGCGGACGATGCGACATTCCACAAAGCCGTGGCACAAGTTCCAGCCGCAATCGCCAAACTCGAAAAGTGCA
>CAYOWB010000056.1:12716-18383 GCA_964407515.1 uncultured Bacteriovoracaceae bacterium | reverse complement strand
TTCGAACTGGATGTCGCCCCCGTCCATCTGGATGGCGGGACGGATCTCACTGTCGAGGACTTCGCGAATCTTCTGCTCGATCTCGGCATCACGCCCGGCGCTGGCGGCGGCTCGCTCGGCAAGCGCCTGTTCATCCGCGACCTTTTCACCGGCGCTCAGATGCTGTTCAATCAGACTGGAGCAGGCCTCATGGACGGCATCCCAGTCCCCGTCTTCGGCCTTCGTCACAGTGACGAACTGGCGACCAATCATCACTCCGCACACCCCGGGAACCGTGAAGAGCTTCGCAGCCAAGGGAGAAAGCTTCTCAGCGTCCTCACGCCGGCCGACATGAACCACTCCCTGTGGGAGGATCACTCGGTCGATGGAGTACTTCAGCTTATCGGGTTCGGAAGTGAACTGGAGGGTAACGGTGACAGGATTCTCAGTCATGCCCCTGACATAGCATAAGGGATCCCCTACGCAAAACCAAAGAGTCCGGTTACAATCGAGTCATGCGATACGTCATGATGTTCACCAGTCTCCTCCTTCTTGCCGCAACGACCTATGAAGCTCGAGGGGCTGACCTCCCGATTGACCGAGTGGAAAACGGCACTCTTTATTTCAAGGCGGGATCGCCGCAGGGCACCATCCCTAAACCGATCAAAACCGGCCTGCATGACTTGAAGGTCCTAGGCAGCATCAGCGACGAGCACGCGTCCTACCTCGTGGCCACGGCACGCCCCTGTCTGGACTGCCCGATGGACACGGCGGTCTATCTGATTCGTACCGAGGGCGGCAAACTTCATCCCTTTGTCTTCCCCGGAAAGGTCCTTGACCCCAAGAACGGACGGCTGCTGCTGCACGCGCGTGCCTTCTTCGGCCGATGCATGAAAGGCGAAGGAGAAGCGTACGTCGTTCATCAGAAAGAGACCGTCGATCGTAAGAAGCACATGCAGACGAGCCTCTTCATCGCGAAACCAGGGCGTGACTTCCTGCAAGAACGTATGATCGAACGGCGCGTTCCACCGGTCGAGTCCATTCTTCGCATGGTGAAATCCAAACAGTGTTTCGAAATCGCCGGCCGCAACCGGACGGCCCTGAAGAAGCCGCTCGATCTGAATCCTCGCGTCAACCCGGATGAGGATGACGATGATGATAACAACAATGAAGACACCGCCGATGGCGCGGACAGTCCCAAGAAGGTTGGCACTGAGCATATTGAATAGCTCGATCCGTCAGGCCTAGAGTTCATCGCGCGGACCCCGGCATTTCGTTGGCATTTGCCGGACTCTCACCGGACTCTCAAAGGACGCGCATGAAGCTCTGGACGGACGCCCTGGACGGCAACGGCATTTTCGACGCTCGCTACACTTGCGACCTGGACAACTCCTCTCCGGAGCTGCGCTGGTCCGAAGTTCCCGAAGGGACCGCTGGGTTCGCGCTCACGGCCGAGGACCTGGATGCCCCTACCCCGCCCTTCTTTATCTGGGTCGTCTACGAAATCCCGAAGACCGTCGCGCACCTTCCCGTGGGAATTCCTCCGCAGGACGTGCTTCCCAACGGAATCCGCCAGGGCCAGAATGACTTACGAAAACTCGGCTACACGGGCCCCTGCCCCGGACGACGCGGCGAGACTCACCGCTACGTCTTCCGACTTCACGCGCTGCGGGTCTTGCCGGAACTGCCCGCGCGGGCCAATGGCGCGCTCCTCATGACCGCGATCCGTGACTTCATCATTGAAACCGCCGAAATCCAGGGATCCTACGGGCGAAGCGAGCAGCGGATCGCGGGTTAAGCGTAATTCTCTCGTGGCACCTCCGTTGCAACTCCAGCTGCGAAACCGAATTGCGTAACGCACAGGAGATTCCCATGAAAAAACTGATCATTCTTTCGTCGGTCGTGACGAGCCTGATTTTCGCTTTTGCGCTCGCGAACGCCGAGGATTATCCGTCCGGAAACGCCACCCCTGGCTACGGCCAGAGTGACACGATGAATGGCGACATGGCGGGCGGAACCATGGGCGAGGATGAAGCGATGCCGGACGCGGCGGCGACGGAGTCACCGGATGCCGCGGCCACGGCGAGCCCCAGCACGAAGCGCAGCCGGACCATGGGCGAGGATCTGAGATCCGACTCTCGCACGGCTCGGGCCGGCTCGAAGACCTGCATCGATCGCGACGGCATCCGCTACAGCCGCGGCGAAACGGGCTATGACCGCTGCATGCAGGAGAAGAGCGCCCGGACGAGCGGCGGCGCCGCCGGAATGGCCGCCCCGACTGGCACCCCAACCCCCGACATGGGTTACGACATGGGCGGCGCGACCCCCGACACTACCAGCGAAAGCACGAGATGATTCAGCCGCCCACACGGCGAGCTCAGCACGGTTAACGGAACACCGGCAGGACATCGATTTTCGAATCGAGGCCCTGCCGGTCTTTTTTTCGCCTGGGTGTTTGTGTTATACCGGGCGTCATCATGGCACAAAAGAAGAAGTCGTCCTCGAAGAAGGTCTCCGCCTCGAACATCACCCTCTCGAATCTGCGCCCCGATGGCGCGCGAATGATTCGTGAAGCGAAGCTCCTGCGGTTCGCCAATCGCGTGAAGGTCCGCCGTTACACGGTGGAGTTCTCCTGCCCGGAGTTCACCTGCGTTTGCCCCGCTTCCGGATTCCCGGACTTCGCCACGATCAACATTAAGTACGTTCCACACGAGTGGTGCGTGGAACTCAAAAGCTTGAAGCTCTATCTGAACCAGTACCGCGATCGCGGCATCTTCCATGAAGATGTGGTGAACGTGATCCTCGACGATCTCGTAAAGCTGCTCGATCCGTGGTCCATCGAAGTGGTCGGCGACTTCAACGTGCGCGGCAACATCAAGACGATCGTGACGGCGAAGCACGAGAAGTCGGCGAGTAGCGCGGTCTAAAGAACTTCCTCGAGTTCGTAAAGGCCACTTTTTTTCGAACGGCTGATGAGCCTGAGCTTGGCACCTGGACGCAAAAGCGCATAGGGCGCCTGCCATTCGTAGATCGGTCCCAGCTGCTTCGCCTTCTTCACGTGAATGACGATCCCGGCTTCGTCAGGCTCTTTTTTACTCAAAGCTTGCCCGCCTACAGCGCAGCCTCTAGGAAGCTTCACCACCGTTCCGGGCTTCACTCGACGGAGAACGTCCATCAAGCAGGGGCTCTCGTACACTTGGAGTCGGATCGTGCCTTCACAGGTCGTCAGTTTTGCCTGGGCCGCTTCCAAATAAGACGTCAGCTGATCACCCACCTGACGTAAGGCGGGGGTTCGCGACCCCCGCTGCTCTGTGAAATAACCCAGGCCGACTGCCCTCAGTGCGATGAGATCCCGGGACGTGAGCTGCGCCGAAAAGTCGATTCCACCCAGGCGCAAGAGCCTCCGCGCTTTCGCAATCGTTTCGAACCGGAGCCGTCCATTCAGCCAGGAAAGCACCCTGACATCCAGGTCTTCGGCCCCGGGCCCTTGAGAAGGAGTGAAGGGCAGGCGCTCATGCGGGGGGAGATCCTCGAGTTCGATCGTAAGATTGCGCTTGTCGACGCTCTTCACCCGAAATTGGGCATCTGACGGAAACAAGACCTCTTGCTCATGCGGCACCAAGGATAGCAAGGAGATTTCGCGCCCCTGTTTGGAGTGAATCACATAACGGACATTGCCGAAATGAACGTGCTCACGCCCCCACGAGGAACTCGCGAAGAAGCCGAAGCGAAACGGATCCCCTCTCCTCCACCCGCGCAAATTCTCCGGTCCGCCATGAGCGCGTCGGACCACGGTTCCGGTGTACGGAGGAAGTCTTCGAAGAGCGGAATTCAAAGTGTCGATTACTGGCTGCCAACGCTTCCGCAGCACGGGAGACTTCGACGTCAGCGCGGAGTTGATCTTCCCATAGCCACCATCGGTGTATTCCTGGAGCACCGCAAGTTCGAGCGGGGTGAACGGCGGGACTCGAAGCTCCTTGAGGACTTCCAAGCGATCAGCAAAGATCGACGTCTTCCCAAACAGCTCGACGATCTGCTTCTCCTGGTCCGTCCATTCCGGCAACGGCCTGGTCTGAGCCGGTGCAAGCATCGTCCCCGATTCACAGGCGATCTCCTCGTCCTTCTCCAAAGCCTCGATCACCTTCAGGTGATCCTGCTCAACGCCCTGAAGCGGCGTGCCCGTTTGTGCCGCCTCGCAAGCCGGGCAGTCGATCGCGGCCTGAGCTTGGGTCGGTTTTCCAGTGGGACTGACCTCAGCGGTCGCGTACACCACGGGGGTGAGCCCGTACTCCAGGGATGGGCGCAGGATCAGCACGCTCAAGAATACCGTGACCCCGATGACGCTCCTCAGGATTCCGACTTTCATGCGCTTCTTCCGCTCTGTAGCGTTAATCGGCAAGATGCACCCCCGAGCGTTCCTCGGTACGCCTCTTCGAGCCCGTATTCGGTTCCGTCACGGTCTTCTGCTTCTTCGCCGTCAGCGACTTCTTTCCGCCCGGAGCGACGGACTTCGTGCATTTGGCCTGGATTTCAGCCATGGCGCGCTCAAAATCAGCGGTCATCGGCTTCGGCATGCGATTCAGACAGGGCGCAGACTCCCACGACGACGAGGGCGCGCCCGAATCGACGGGGATATTCACGTGCAGCTCGGACTCGACCACGAAGCGATCCTGAACGAAGGAGTGTCCCGGGCACCGATCCACTGGAGCAAGCTGATCGTCGAGCGCGACCGACTGGAACGTCGAATGGATCTTCATGCTCTTCGGATCAATACGCCAACCCGGCGCCTTCGCCACAAGGCCGACTCTCTTGTTATAGCCCTGACACTCAGGTCCCCAGGAAACCTCTTTCATGAATGCGTCGACAGGGGGAATTCTCTTCGCCACCGCCTGGAATTCCTTTTCGAAGCCCACCTCGTCCAACTCTCCGGCGCGGTACGCGGCCCGGGCCCTCTGAAAGCGCGGATCCGGCTTCACAAGATTTCGCACGATGTAGGTCCATTGCTCAATGACGTGACGGTTGCGGTCTATCTGACTCACGCAGCGGGTGAAGGGCTTCGAGGCGGGATCCTGCCCGACTTTCTTCCAAATGGCGTGCGCTGCTTTCTTTCCCTCAGTCCTGAGGCACGCCAACATCGCATTGCTGTCTTCATCCGGGTCGGGAACCCACATCAGGTCAAACAGACTCCCGAGGTACTCGGGAACCCCCCTGGGTGTCCCCTGGTCGGCAGCCTGCGCAGCGAAAGCCCCAAGAGCCAACACGATCAAAGCGACAATTAAACCCCTGAACCCCTTCAGGAATCCGATTTTCATGAGTCACTCCCACGGGGGACACTTCCCCACGAATTACTATCGGAAATCCGGGTGTTAGACTTAAACCCCTGCAAGGGTATCAAGGGTATCGCTCACCTTTTTGCGCCACGGCGAATCAAGCAAACTCACTATCCCCTGCCACACCCAACGGGACAGCATGACGCACTTAGTCTCAAAAAGGTGAGCGATACCCTTTTTTTAATACCCTTTTTTTAGAACGCGATGGAGCCACCACCGGCGACGATAGGTAGGACGCGGTACTGATCGGCGTTCGGGTAGTAGTGGATGCCAATGTGGAAGCCTGGCCAGTGATGGCTGATGCCCACTCCGTAGACTTTGTAGGTCACGTCATAGGTGGCGCCGAGGGAGAGCACGT
>CAYOWB010000056.1:7188-12572 GCA_964407515.1 uncultured Bacteriovoracaceae bacterium | reverse complement strand
TGAAGCTGAAGTTGCCACCGATGAACCAAGCCACGCGCGGAAGCACTCCGATCGCCGCCACCGCGCCGGGCAGTACGGACTGAACCGCGAGATCGGGATTGCCTGCCGCGATGTTCTTCAAGTTGTAATACTCGTACCCGCAGTTCACGCCGAACGCGAACGCCTCGTAGTCCACCAACGACACCTTCGCGTTAGCGTTGTAGACCTGATAGAAGTCGCGGATGATGTTGGTCCCGACCTGCAGGAAGTCCGTCACCCCGAACGCCACGTCCGTGCCGTAAACGAGCGTCCCTGACGAAAGCGTGAAGGGGCTCGACTGAAGATGAGTGTAACCGAAGAGCGGGTTCTCATCGGCGTGGGCGAGCGACACAAGCGACGTGAACAGCCCCGCCGTGAGAAGGAGACTGAGTCCAACGGACTGGCGAAAAACCGCGGCAATCTGCAGGGGCATCTGATCGTCCTTTCTCATCAAGATCACCGTCTCCTCTCGCGTGCCTTCTTGGCCTTGCTCGTCTGTTTCGCAGCCACAGCTTTCGACTTCGACTTCGGGGCCGGTTTATCGGCGCGCTTCGCCACCGTCTCGGTCGGCGATTGCTGGGCAGCGGACGACTTCTGTGCCTGGACCGGACGCTCCTCGCGCACCGGTAAAGAAAGCGTGCCTCCCGGAGAAAAATCAAAGATCAACTCATCTGGGCCGGCATACCCCAGGACGCGGCGAATCTCACGGGTCTGTGCAGCAGGACTCTTTTCGAGCTGCGAGATTTCCCCCTCCAGACGCATGATGTTCGCTTCGGCCTGGAGGAGCTGCTTTTGCCTGGCATCGAGAAGATTGGTGAGGCGGATGGCCTGAATCGCGCCAGGCGGGCCGAGAAACGCAAAAGCCCCGGACAGAAAAATCACCCAGAGCCCGAAGATCACCAACCACAGCTGCGTCGGCCTGCTCATTGCCATTCCGTTCAATTGTAAGGCGCGCAGCGCTTAAAAAAAAGCCCCGGTCCGAAGACCGAGGCTTTTTCGATTTCTCAGCTCCATCGCCCGAAGGCGATTCGCCGTTAGCGGTTAGCCATTAACGATTAGAAAGACCCTTGAACGCGTTCACGCCGGCGTACTTCGCGTTCGAACCGAGCTGCTCTTCGATACGGAGCAGCTGGTTGTACTTCGCGATACGGTCGGTGCGGGACGCGGAGCCCGTCTTGATCTGACCGCAGTCGGTGGCGACGGCGAGTTCGGAGATGAAGGTGTCTTCGGTTTCGCCCGAGCGGTGCGACGTGATCGCCGCGTAACCGGCCTGGGCGGCCATCTTCATCGTCTCGAGGGTCTCGGTCACGGTGCCGATCTGATTCAGTTTGATCAGGATGGCGTTGCCGATCTTCTTCTCGATGCCCTTCTTGAGGTAGGCCGGATTCGTGACGAACAGGTCGTCGCCGACGAGCTGGCACTTCGGGCCGACGGTCTGGGTGTAGTACGCCCAGCCTTCCCAGTCGTGCTCGGACAGGCCGTCTTCGATCGTGATGATCGGGAAGTCCTTGAGCCACTGGTCATACATCGCGACAAGGTCCTTCGACGAGACATTGCGGCCTTCGAACTTGTAGCCGCCGGTCTTCTTGTCGACGAATTCGCTCGCGGCGCAGTCGAGACCGAGGAAGATGTCCTTACCGGGCTTGTAGCCGGCGTCGGAGATCGCCTGGACGATCGCGGTGAGCGCCTGCTCGTGCGGCTTGTCGCCTTCGAACACGGGGGCGAAGCCACCTTCGTCACCCACACCGGTGGAGAGACCCTTGTCGTGGAGAATCTTCTTCAGGCGGTGGAAGACTTCGGCGCCGGCACGAAGCGCTTCGGAGAACTTGCTGAAACCAGCGGGAATGATCATGAATTCCTGGATGTCCAGGGAGTTGTCGGCGTGCTTGCCGCCGTTGATGATGTTCATCATCGGCGAAGGCAGCGTCACACCCTTGGAGCCGAACGTCTCGGCCAGGTACTTGTAGGTCGGAACGCGCAGCGCGTTCGAGATGGCACGAACATGGGCCATCGAAACACCGAGAATGGCGTTGGCGCCGAGCTTGCTCTTGTTGTCGGTGCCATCGAGGTCACGGAGCGCATCGTCCAGCAGCGACTGGCGAGCGAAGTCGCGGCCGATGATGGCGGGCGCGATCTTTTCTCGGATGTTCTTTACCGCGGTCTGGACGCCCTTGCCGAGGTAACGGCTCTTGTCGCCGTCACGGAGTTCGAGAGCCTCGCCCTCGCCCGTGGAGGCGCCGGACGGAACCATGGCGCGGCCGGTGACGGTTTCACCGGGGTGCTTGGGATCTTCCACGACGATTTCGACTTCGACCGTGGGGAATCCGCGTGAATCCAGTACTTCGCGAGCCAACACATTCTTGATTTTGATGTTTGTAGACATATGCCGGATATTTTCCACACCTGGGGCCAGCAAGCAATAGAATCCTCGCGCGAAAGACGCGGCAAACAACGACTGTCAGGCCTATTCCCAAACGGGCTGATAGATGCGGCGCGTTTCATCCGACGGGAGACGGACATACTTTTTCCGCACAGAGTCATAACGCAGATTCAGATCACAGCTCTCCGTCTCGGTCGCCTCGTACGGTAGCTCCCGGAAGAAGACTCCCACTGCACGGTAAGGCCCCCCCGTCGCTTCGATTGTCATCATCCGCCACGGTGCACTATCTCCCTCGGAGACATCCCGCCCGTAACCCGCGAAGATGTAGACGTGCCCCTTCTTCCGAACCAGGTCTCCAGGAACGAGCCGCTGCTCGCAGGCGAACTCGGTCTCCAGCGCGAGGGGCTGGCGGCCTGGAGCCGGACAAGCCAGGGTTTCACGGATATTGAAGGAGGACAGACGATGCCGAAACAGATCTCCAGCCGCAGTCCTGATCGCGTGCCCCGCATACTCCGAGCAGTCATACCCCAAGCCAAGCAGGCTCGCGCCGTAACGGTCCAACTGCCGACTTGCCTCTTCATCGGCACCGAGCTCGTAGCCGAGATGCGCCACCATTCCGTTCAGGTCTTTGTATCGGCTGAGCTCCTCAAGAGCGTCTCCAGGCCGAGTCAGCTCCGCGATGTCCCGGCTGGCATGAAAGCGTCCCGAAGCAGAAGCTGAATAGTCAGTCTTTAGCTTGAGGTCATGCCAGAACATCGCCCGCAACGTCGGCAATGCACGCTTCTGAAGCAACCCACTCCCACCCTTGAGGAGCGGAGGCGGAACCCGTCCTTCCACGATGCGTCGGTCGATCACTTCCGTCAGGATCAGCTTCGCGAGAAACGGCGTGACGTACGTAGGGCCGGCAATCCGGATCTGAAACGGTCCAGGCGCCTCGAGCGCCGCCAAGAGTTCTGCCAACCCCTCCTCCGGCGTCGCCGCGCTACCGAGTAGCCCTGCCGGCAGCTGGCATGGAGGCTTACGCTTCGCAAGAAGCGCCGCCACTCCAGCGTCGCCGCTATCCGGGATCGAACAAAGGGCCTTGTACCCTTCGATGAATGGACCGCAATAAGCGGCGCCGTGCCTCGCAACAGCGGAAACCGCTTTCTTCCGAAACAGACTCCGAGGGCCTACAATGAGATCCACGATCTCATCACGCGTGATCCCGGAGATCTCCAGGTCCCTGAGCCATTTTCGGATCATTCCGGAATCGCGCCGCTGCACCGCTTCGATACGCCCGACGCGCATCAAAAGTTCATCGAGAAACGCCTGACGTCTCACCCAGTCCGGACCTGCGGCAACACCGGAGAGCAACAGCCACTCCGAGGCCCGCTCTTGCCGGTAGCGCTGAAGCGCGCCCGGCTCATGACAGTCAAAGCTGAGGACCGAACAAGGATCGGACTTCCCATGGGCTCCATAGTTCACGAGCGCAGGACACGCGGCTATCGCGGCAGTCCCGACACCGAGCTGACCGCCGAGCGTAAGCATACTCACGAGAACGAGCTTCATCCGAATCCATCGACGCATGAGGTGCGCTATATCACAGATTCTCAGCGTGTCGCGGGTTTCTTCATCTGGCCAGAGGCGACCGCCGCGAATTCGTCTGAACGATCAGGCCACTTTCTCTGCGCCTCATCGAGAAGTACTTTGACCGAATCGCTCATTCCCGCCTCGAAGGTCCGCTGGAGCAACACCCGGTAAACCAGCGGATCGTCGATCCCTTCTTTGATCAACTTGCGTCCCTGATCGATACTCCGAAAGTTGTTTCCGACCCGATCCAGGATCAAGTATTCGGAGAGCTGGAAGTCGGGCGTGGTACGCGCCTTCGGCGGAAACTGTTCGAGGAACTTGCGAGCCTCGCTCACCAGATTGGCATCCAGGAGCGCGAGAACAATCTCGCGGAAGACCTTGGACCGGTCTCCGGCCATCTCCGCCGTCCGCAAGAAGAGCTCGAACGCGCGGGACGAGAGATTCTTCTGAAGATAGTACTTTCCGCACACGACCATCGCCGCGCACATATACCGAGTCGTCTCTTCGGTCTTCACCGTCAGCCCGCGATACGCCTGCGCGTACGCCTCGATATCATCCACGCTTCGCGTAACGACCGCGAGCCGCACTGCCGACACGAGCCGCTGTGCGGTCACCGGGTAGTAACGAAAGACTCTTTTGGCGACGTCATAGGCCTCGGCATGAGCAGACTTCTGCCACAAGCATTCGTGCAGCCCTGTCAGGCACCGGAGATGAATCTTGTTGAGCGCAAGGCCGGCGGAATAGCGATCGCTGGCGCCTTGGGTATCGCCCTTCAGGTAGAGCACCTGGCCGACGTGATAGAGCGCAAGAGCGGATCGAGGCTGGAGCTCCGCGGCCTTCTGAAACTGTTGAAGCGCCTCGTCCAGCCGACCTTCTTTGAGCGACTGTCTGCCCGCAACCAGTACCTTACGGAAGTCATCCGGAAAGTACCTCAGGCCCGCACCTCCGCCCACGCCTTGCCGGAGCGTTTCGGAGGTGAAGGGCACCTGCACGATCCCGTCGACATCGTCCTCCGCCCCGAGCGAAGTCGCCATCTGAGCCTTGCTCTCCACGAGCATGATCACCGTGAGAAGCCCCGCATCAGCGGAGTCCTCAACGGCTTTTCGAAGCTCCTGCACCAGATTCAGCCCCTGGGCGCCGCAGAATGTGTAATCGCAGATCACGATAGCGGGCTTCAGCCTCACGAAGTCCTGCAAGGCAGCCGTCCAGTCCGATGACAGCGCCATGAAAGCGCTCTTGGCACCGAGATTGGACAGACCCTTGCCCACCTCCGCGCGAAGCTGCGCGTCCTCGCTGATGACTTGGATTTTCTTGTCCGCGATGAAGTCGATAAACTCCCGTGCGGTGCGGCCAAGCAAGACCGGCATTCCGTCCTCTTACGCCCTCTCGACGAGAACGCCCAGGTAACCCACGATCT
>CAYOWB010000056.1:0-7164 GCA_964407515.1 uncultured Bacteriovoracaceae bacterium | reverse complement strand
GACTGAACCGGCGACAGCTCGACGAATACCGGTATGGAGGCCCCATCCCGCCTTCGCAACGTCAACTCCGTGGGTCCGCTGACGGAGGAAAGGTCATCCAGGGAGACCTGATCCGACGCGAAGTCCGCGAACCGGAGTTTTCCGCCCTCCACCTCGGAGGTGGATAGGCCAAGCGCCGTGCGTCCATGAGGATTGACGCTCACCAGACGCCCCTCGCGGTCCAGCTCAAGAACGATCTGGGGCAGCAGACTGGTGAGCGCGATGTAACGCTTCTCCTTCTCAATCAAAGCCCGGGACTTTTCCTTCACCTGAATATCGAGAAGCCTCTTGGTAGTGAGGGTGACCGCCATCTGCTGGATCACCACCGGGTCGAACGGCTTCTTCAGATACAGCAGATGATCGGTCATTCCGATCCGCTCGAAAATGTCCTCGATCTCGTAGTCGGAGTACGCCGTGCAGAGCACGACTTCCACGTCAGGCGCCGTCTCCCAGATCTTCTGCGCGGTCACGACGCCGTCCCAGCCGGGCGGCATCCGGATATCCATGAACACCAGCAGGTAGGGATCGCCTTCCGACTCAGCCTTCTGAATCAGCTGCAGCGCCTGTTCGCCTTGAGAAGCGAAGTCCAGCCGGTACTCGGGCATCTTCACGCGCGAACGCCCGCCGGACTTGGCGGGGTCGTCAAAGAGCAAGCTCTCCAACTCCTTCAACTCACTCCGTGCCCGCGTCTCGCGGGATGCGAGGATCTTCCGGAAGTCCTCGTGAATGTCCACGTTATCGTCGACGATCAGAAGCCGTCGCGGCCTGCGTTCATCGGTCATACCGTTCTCCCGTCACTCCGCTCGCTCGTTCCGGCGAGCTTATCTGGAACATGCGGAAACAGAAGCGTGAAGCACGCCCCCTTCCCCTTTCCTTCACTGCTCACAACCAGCCGTCCACCCATCTCAGTCATCGCATTGGCGCAGAAATGCAGTCCAAAGCCGTGACCTTCGCGCTTCGTGGTGAAACCATGCTGGAAGATCTTCTCCAAATTCTCCTGCGGAATCCCTTCCCCCTGGTCCTTCACCCGGACAAAAAATTTCCGATCGCCCTCCAGTCCGGTCTCGATGGTCAGCACTTTTTCTCCAGGAGGGTTACCTTCCATCGCCTCTTTACCGTTCTTGATGAGATTGACCATGATGTTGGCGAATTTCAACCGCTCGATCTTCACCTGGCCGATCGGAAGCAATTTCCGTTCAATCTGCACGCCGGACCGGTCAAGACTGGCTTGCTGCATGGCCAGAATATCCTCGATCGACTGCACGATATCGACTTCCTCGCGGTAAACACCGCCACGCGCGTAGTCCTGCTGCGTCCGGATCACGTCCTTGATCATCCCCGTCTTCTTGGCGGCGAACTCGAGCTCCTTCAGCATGGAGGCCTGCTCCTCGGCGAGCACGGCCCCCGTCTTGGCGAGATAGTCAGGAAGAGCCTTCCCGCGGTCATCCGAAGCGAAGAACTCAGCGAGCCGGTCACGCTGGGATTCGATCAGCTGGCTCACCTTCAGGATCCCGGTGACGCTCGACTTGCGGGCGATCCCGAGCATCTCCGAGATGGAGACATTCAGGCTATTCATCATGTTGCCGATGTTATGAAGCACGCTCGAGGAGATCTCGGCCATCCCGGCCGCATGCGCGTTCTTGAGTGCCGCGGCCTGAGCCTGCTGAAGTTCTTCAGTGCGTTTCCTGACCTTCGCCTCAAGGAGCAGATTCGCTTTCTGGATCTCGATATCGCGCGACTGAACCTGCTCAAGCATCGTATTGAACTCTTGTGCGAGCGCCTCGATCTCGAGCGGCAAGGCCGCCTCATCCTCGAACACCATGCGCAGGGAGTAGTTTCCCGACGAAGAGATCTCCTTGGCCGTCTCCGCCAATTGCACCACGGGCTCAGAGATCGCGCGATGAGAATACTGCGCGAGAAGATAGGACACACCGAGACTGGCAACGAGCGCAAACAACGTCGTGAAGAGGATTCGCAGGATCTTCGAAAGAATCATCGAAGGATTGGCCTGAAGGATCACGCTTCCAACCAGCTCACCCGAGTCATCAAGAATCCGCCCGCCGTAATAGTAGTAGCCCCACCCCAGGAAGAGAGAACTGTCCTTGGCCTCCACGCGGGACCAGTCGAACAGGGGCGGATCTCCCGCCTGCGCGAACACTTTTCGATCCGAGGTCAATACGACCGCGCTCTTGACGGCAGGCAATCCGGAAACCGCCTGAAGAACACGGTCTGCTTCCTTCTGATCCATGAAAGCAATCGGCGAGCGGAGACCGTTGGCAAGCACGCGGCTGAGAGACGCGAAGTCGGATTGAACCCCTTTGACTAGATCCGTGCCGTCGGAAACGAGAGTGATCCCTACGACCGTGGCGACGACGATCGTGCTGATCACCATCTGCATACGGATCAGCTTGTCCTTGATGGAAGTCTTTCTTTTCGCGTTCGGATTGAGACTGTCGCTCATGATTCAGTTCTCGGTCCGGTTCTGGTCCTGACTCAAGTCATTCACCGTTTAATCCACAAGCTTCGCGAGCTTCAGAAGCTGCGAACTGGCTCTCAGTCTGGCACGCTCCAGGGCTCTCCGGTTCACTTCAAACCTCAGTTGCTCCTCCTCGATGAAGAAGCTGATCATCGATCCCTTGCCGGCCAGCCCTTGACCATCCGAGACCACCAAACCTCTTGCGTCACGCAACTCCTTCAACAACCTCTGCGCGACCTCAGGCTCACGTACCGAGACGACGACCATGTGGCAGGACTTCGTCCTGGTGTCGACCGGTTCCGCCGGGGACCGTGCATGAAGATGGATCTCCATCCCCAGAGCCTTCTTCTGCGAAGCCAACTGTTTCAGCGACTCCTGAAGCGGCCCACCACCGATCAGCGTGATGCAAAACGCGCCGTCATTCCCCTCGGCCGGAAAGCCCTGGGGCCATTCGATGAACTTCGTGAACTGATAAAGGAAGCCGCTTTGGAGCGTTGCCAGAAACTCGTTCGTCCCCGCCAAGGCGCTCACCGGTGTTGACCAGATCAGTGCCCAGACCGCCGCGATGACCGTCGCCAGCAAAGCCAAGCTCCTCTTCCTCGTCTGATGATGCCCGGGATGCCGTTTCACGAATCCGTTCTCGCCGCTGATTAATCCAGTGTAGCAGACAGGAAAGAAAAGCGTATCCAAAAGGTTGTGAAGAAATCACCCGCGGGCAGACGGTTTCCTGACACCCTCCACACAGAAAGCTGACCGAAGCAAAACACACGAAGACGCTGTTTTCCCTTCTACTCGTTCCGAGAAGAAAGGAGGCCCTACGTGCTCGCTAACCTCAAGAACCCGCTGCCGAAGGCCACGATCGATCTGCAACGGGGCACATATCGTGTCCTAACCGTCACACGCACCCGCGAACTAGCCATGGCGCTGAGCTTACGCTATCAGGTTTTTCACCGGGAGTACCGCGGTGCCACCGCGACGTTCGGCTTCGACATCGACGAATACGACCGGCCGGCCGACCATCTGGTCGTCCTCGACACGCGGCCAGGCTGCGGAAATCGCGTCGTCGGAACTTACCGGCTCCTCTGCTCCCTCTTCAACGAGAAATTCTATTCAGAAAGCGAGTTCACGCTCGCACCGCTCCTCAGCCTCCCCGGCACCAAACTGGAGCTAGGCCGGGCCTGCATCGATCCGGATCACCGCAACGGCCTCGTGCTCGCGCTACTCTGGCGCGGCGTATGCGACTACGCCGAGCAGGTGGGCGCCAAGTGGTTGTTTGGTTGCTCCAGCATCAAGACGACATCGCCACGGGAAATCGCGAGCGCGCACCGGGCACTCGAGCTACGGGGCGCTCTCGATGACAGCATCGGTATTCGTCCCCATCCGTCCTTTGAGGTACCTAGTTTCGCTACCGAAGTCGAGGCGCTGAGACAAACCACAGCCTTCAGCGCCCAGGAAGTGGCGCTTCCCGCCCTGCTCGAGAGCTACCTTTCCGCTGGCGCCAAGGTCGTCGGATGGCCGGCCCTCGACCGGGACTTCAAGTGCGCCGATTTTTTGACGGTCATGGAGATGACCCGCATCACAGCGCGCTACCGCAGGAGGTTCACCTCATGCTGATCGCTTTTCTCCGATGGCTCGCCTTCTTCGGGCTCATCATTCTCTTTTCGGCTGAGTCCATCCTCGGAGGCATGACCATCCGGGACCAGCGGAAGTTGCGACTTTTCCGCGCAGAGCTCGTATCCAGATATAGCCGCAGACTCCTGCGCGCACTGTCGATCACGACCGAAGCAGGAGGAACCCCGGAGCATGCGACGTCTCCTTGCCTATTCGTATGCAACCACGTTTCCTATCTCGATGTTCTGGTTATCGCCTCCTCCCACCCGAGCCTTTTCGTTACGTCGGTCGAGATACGCGACACGCCGTTTCTCGGAGGGCTGGCACGTCTCGGAGGCTGTCTCTTCGTCGAGCGCCGCAGCCGCGAGAGATTGAGTCAGGAAAAATCGGAGATCACGGATGCGCTCCAGCAGGGGATCTCCGTCACCGTATTCCCCGAAGCGACCAGCACTGACGGCGAAGCGGTTCTCCCCTTCAAGGCCGCGCTGTTCGACTGCGCGATCCAGGCGGGCGTCCCGGTCGTAGTGGCCCATATCGACTATCCGCGGATCAACGGACAGAAGCCCAGCCGATACCTTTTGGACCAAGTCCACTTCTACGGTGATCACGTCTTCTCTGTTCAGCTGGCGCGTCTGTTACGGTTACAAGTCGTGACCGCCCGCCTCGAGGTTCTCGCCGCCGTAACGCCCGGTGCGGGAACGGACCGGCGAACACTGGCGGACCTCTGCTATGGGCTCGTGGTCGAAGCACATCGGCGCGCGCTCATCGAGAGGCAAAATGAACTGTCCCTGGCATGGACACGTCCCGGCCTGAGGGAACAGCCAGCCCCGGATCAGGCCGCGTTCTTGTCTTTTTTCAGGAGCTGAACGTACCACTCCGGCGGCGAGAACTTCTCGCGCGGGAACGGTAGACGGTTGATCTCGATCTCATCCATGAACGAAGGGATATAGCCCGTCGCCACGAACTCGCCGACGATCTTCCCGTCCTGCGTCTTACCGCGCTGAACGAACTTGAAGATATCCCGGATCACGTAGCGGCCGGCATCGTCGACCTCCGGAATGACCTCCGCGATATTGGTTACCTTACGGGAGCCGTCGTGCATGCGTTTGATCTGCACCACAAGATGGATGGCGGCCGCGATCTGGCGCCGGATCGCGGCGACGGGCACTTGCGTGTCGCCCATCATGGCGAGCGTCTCAAGCCTGACGAGCGCGTCGTACGGCGTATTGGCGTGGGTCGTGCCCATCGATCCGCCGTGACCGGTATTCATGGCGGTGATCAGGTCCAGAGCTTCCGAACCGCGAACTTCACCGACGATGACGCGGTCGGGGCGCAGGCGTAGAGCGGATTTGATGAGATCGCGGATCGTCACCCCGCCTTTTCCTTCCGGATTCGGGGCGCGGGTCTCGAAGTAGACCACATGGTCCGTCTTGATCTTGAGTTCGCTCGCGTCTTCGATGATCAGAAGTCGCTGAGTCCCCGGCACGCGCGAGCCGACCACGTTCAGCAAGGTCGTCTTACCGGAGCCGGTGCCACCCGAAATAATCACGTTCTTGGCCAGGTAAACCGCGACATCGAGAAAGCGCGCGGCATCCTTCGAGATTGAACCACGATTGATGAGATCGATGAACGTCGGATTGCCCTTCGAGAATTTGCGAATGGAAAGCGTGGTTCCTTTGCGCGAGCAAGGTGGCAACACGGCGTGGACGCGGGAGCCATCGGGCAGCCGGGCATCCAAGGTAGGGTTTTCCTCGTCGATGCGACGCCCTACGAACTGAGCGATGTTGCGGACGGCGGCCTGCAGCGCCTGTTCGTCTTTGAAACGCGCATCGACGCGCTCCAACAACCCACGACGCTCAATGAAGATCTCGTCGGGCCCGTTGGCGAGCACTTCGCTGACGGAGTCGTCGTCCAGGTACTGCTTCACGACTCCCAGGAATGTTGCTACTGAATCTTCAAAAACACCCACGACTGCGACATCTCCCTGCGGTTGCGACTCACTCGGCCCGGTCGACAGCCCCTTGACCACCCAGTTCCTTAACTATCATGACGCCTTCCATCTGCTTGATGGGGCAATAGAAGCGATACTTGCCCGGAATCGTGGGCGTGAAGGAAATCTCCTCCACCTTGCGGAGGCGGACCTGCTTCCGCACCGAAAATTCGTCGAGCATGATGCACAGTGAATCTTTCGAGGCGCCGGTCACGAAGAGACGAACCGGAATGTCGCGCGTGACGAAGAACGTTTTGGGAAAGTAACCGAGGTCACTCGCGATGAGCGCGATCTCCTGCACTCCCTTCAGGCGTTCAGCGGTCTTGCCGTCGCGGGCCTGAAGCGCATTGGCGCCGATGCTCGCCGGACCACGTCCGCGAGGACGGGCACTCAGAGGGTCACCGGAATCAAGCTCATCCGCTTCGCGAGCCGTATACCCTGGCCCCACTCCGAGATCCACGCGGGCCGGAGGCTGCCCAAAGCGTGACTCAGGAAAGCGTTCTTCATCCAAAGCGCCGGCACGTGCCGCACTCACGAACGGAATCGCCAACGCGAGTACGACGAGCACCGCCACAGCTGTGAAGACTATCCGATAGTAACGAGCTGTCCTGTCCTTAGGCTCCATAGATCCGTTCCTTCTCTGCTTACGTATCGGCGTGTGATTGCGAGGACTTAAGGCAAAAGACCGCCAGAAGGTGGCCCCCACCTTTTGGTATAGCAGCGCGTCAAGCCCTCTCAATCTTAGCGTTTTTCGGACAGGTAACGGGTCATCTCGGCCAGCTGGCGTGACTTATTCTCAAAGAACCTGCGATAGGCGACCAAGTCACTCCCGAGGTCATCAGCAGCCAGCGGGGCGCTCGCCTTCAGATGGCGGAGCTCGCGATCATAACGCCGGCGGAACGCCGGCGAGAAGGTGTCAGCCAACGCCTGGCGATAACGATCCTGCCAGTAGTCGAGATTCACCGACAAGTCGTTCGTCACCGGCGCGCGGAGACTTCGCTTGAAGATATCCTTCAACCCCTCCACCAGCACCGAGGGCGCCGGAGAA
>CAYOWB010000055.1:1915-18407 GCA_964407515.1 uncultured Bacteriovoracaceae bacterium | reverse complement strand
CGGGATTGCGGGTGTGGCGGGCGCTTCGGCTGTGATCTGCGCATGCGACGTGGAGCGTGGAATACCATTGCCCGCAGTTCAGTCCTGACGCCTGGGGTATGCCGCCTGACACCTGAGACCTGAGACCTGACACCTGAGACCTGAGACCTAATGTCAAACACCTGATACTTGAGATCCCGTAAGGCGAGTGAGAGTCACGAGCAGGAGGCGAAACTCGTCTGCGAGATACCATTGCCCCGAAGTGCTGAAGAGCAACAGATGCTACCGATCGGGGACGCGGTTTTCGTCTGATCGGCTGTTAAAACCACTGCCCCGACTAGCCAAAGCAAACCCTCGTTCGAGCAAGAGTAGAGAAAAATCTTCGGCTCATTTCGCACGACACTTGGCAGCCAGACTGAATAATGGTATGGATCATTTCGTCTATGAAACAACAAAATCTTTTCACCACGGATCGAAAACACTCCCGTTCCCGTAAGGCACATGGAGGGGATTTGGCAAAAGGCCGACGCAAAGAGGCGCGCCCGTTTGATCCTCATCGTGCAATCCACTTGGTCCTACGGTCAGAGAGAGCGCGAGGGTCATGGTCGATGCTGCACCGGCGGCATGAAAGGCTGATTCGGGAGATCGTTTATCGGCGTGCAAAGGAAGCTGGCATTAAGCTCTATAGGTACGTCAATGTGGGAAACCATCTGCACCTCCTTCTGAAGTCGGAAAGTAACCGATACGTCGCAGGCAAGAAGGCGTTTCAGAGGTTCTTACGGAAAGTCACTGGCGAGATCGCGATGCTGGTTACGGGCGCACGTAAAACGAATGGTGTCGGTGGGTTTTGGGATGGGCTCGCGTTTACGCGTTTGGTGGACTGGGGGCGCGCATATGAATGGCTGTGCGATTATTTCTTTAAGAACCTGCTTGAGGCGGGCGGTCTGCCAAAGCATGCGGCGGAAGAGGTGAAGCGGATGACCGCAGAGCTTCGTCGAATGTGGGACGATTGGGCGATTGCTGGGGTGATGACGGGATAGGGGTGAAAACTGGCTGATGCGCTAACCAGAAGTAAGGCACTAAAGCGAAGTGATGCGCAACCCGAGGTGATGGCGTCAACCCGAGGTGATGCGCCAACCCGAGGTGATGGCGTCAACCCGAGGTAATGCGCTCACTCAATACGCCAACCCGATCTGATACGCGCTAGGGCTGGATACTTCGATGTTCTTGTTCGGTCGTTTGCCTCTCAGACTTCAGAGTGATTAGCCAGTTTGGAAGGAAGTCGACGTCAGATTCATCCCTTCGCGGCGGGCTATCAAGAGTCGTCTGAGTCAAGTGGTGATCACCCATGCAAAGGCCGCCCATTTGATGGGTACCCTTATGCCGCTTCAGCATATCGAGTTGTTTCCGCCTGGGAGATAGCCCGCAGTTTCTCGGCAGTCTCTTAGAAAAGTTACCGTATCGAACGTACCACGCGTCCGATATCGAGTTCGCTGCAGGTTACTTCACGCCCGGCTCAGCCCAGTGGTTTGATGAGCGACCAGTGCGTCTGGATGATGCGCCAGCAGGAATCGGTGAGGCGATACACTTCCGTGCAGTTCCAGCGATACTGTGCGGGGCCGGCATGAGAGACCATGTTGAAAGTGAGGACGGCGACATCTCCGCAAACTGTAACCTGTGGTTCGATCCACTCGAATCGGTCGATGCGCACTTTGCCTCGCAGCCGTTCGTAATAGGCGGCGAGGGCGTCGCGGCCATTGATCCTCCGCTCGATGAAGGGGTCGAAGTAGGTGACGTCGGGAGCGGAGGTCTCCACGAACCCGGAGGGGTCGCCCTTGCCCCACCGCTCAAGGGCAGCGGTTTCCAGTGCGAGGATCGTATCAGCGATTGATTTGTCGGACATGGTCTTCCCCCTTGGCGGGCAATGGTATTGATGAGTCACGTGCGCCGCGCAGGTCGGCCCGCCAGGGGCCACGTTTCAGGCCGCATGGTAGGGCGAGCACTCATTCCGGCGCGAGCTCCGAAGCCCGAGTTCAGCCCTGGCTCACGAGTCACGCACCGCGAACCTCAAGCACGCACCGCGAACCTCAATGCCGGCGCTTTTTTCCGCCGCGCGACTTCTTGCCCTTCTTCTTGATGTCGATCTTCACGAGCTCCACGCGGGGGTTGGCGACGTCGATCAGCGGCTTCTCGGACGTGTTCAGCCGTCCCAGCCGCGCGATGTAGTTCTCCACGGTATCGCGAAGAGTTCCACCGATGGCCGCGTGCGCGCGTTCGTAGGGAACCTGCTTCATGACCCAGTACATGTCGTCCCCGCCGGCGACCATGAAGTCGATCGTCGCGAGACGGTACATCTTGTTGTCATGGATCTTCGATCCGTCGGCCAGGCGAAGATCGAGAATGCGGTTTACCTCCCACGGCTCGATCTTTCCGCTGCCGTTCAGATCGTCCGACTTCGCGTCACGATCCAGGTCAACCATCCGGATCTTGAGTCCCGAGGTCGGAAACACGCCACGCGCCCCGTTCTCGGCTACTCGAACGATCTTCTTCAGTTCCGCGCCGGTCACCTGCATCGCGACGACATAATTGTCGAACGGCAAGGTACGGAAGAGATCTTCATAGGTGATCGGACCGGCGTTGAAGTTGGCCCGGATTCCTCCTGCATTAATGACCGCCACGTCCGCATTGACGCTATCGCGGACAGCGTCGGCGACAAGGTTTCCCATCTCCGACTCAGCCGTGCGGGTGTGCGTGATCGGCCTCACCGCGGTCGCGATCTCACGGAACTTATGTTTCGCCGCTTCGGCGAAGACCGGTTCGAGCAGGGTTTCCGTCTCCGCATCCGGGCTGATCTTGTGTCCGTGGAACGCGGGAGTGACGAGCGACCCGCGCCCGTTCTTCGGTGCTGGACGGTCACCGTTGCAATCCTTCTGATTCTCGAACACTTTGGGGCAGACCGGAACCGGACCTTCAATGCGGATACGATCCCTGGCTAACTCGTGGCGAGTGGTGTCGTAGGGGAGATAAACCAAGTTGAACGCGCCGGCACGGGATCCTGCCTGAATGACCGGGACTCCGTGAATCCAGTGGTGCAGCATCTGGTGGGTGTGTCCTGAGACGACCACGTCCAGCGTGCCTGCCGGGAGTTTCTGGAGGAGACGAGGCAGTTCTTCCGACTCTTCGCAGCGGCCAGTGGAATCCGCCTCTTTCCGGAAGCTCCAAGCCGCACGAGCCGGATCGGTGTGGCAGAGTGTTCCCATGTGGGCGAGAAGGATGATGACCTGCGCGCCTTCCTTCCGGAGTTCCTTAACTTCGCGCATGACGGCTTCGCTAGGGTCCGTGAACTTCAGATGCTTCACGTATTCCGGACGAGTGACGACCGGAGTCTCCTCGGTAATGACGCCCGTCAGTCCGACCCTGATGGTTCCGGCCTGAACGATCCTTCTCGAATAGAGGTTTGGCATCTGGGCCGGTTTTCCAGTCTTTCGGTCGATGATGTTGGCGACGATGTAGGGATACCTGGCCTCGGCCATTCGCGCCTTGAGCGCGCCCAGAAGGTCCGCGCCCGCGGGCGCCTCCTGGTCCGGGCCGATGGGGCCGAAGTCGAACTCGTGGTTTCCGAGCGTCGCAGCCGATACGCCGATGGAGTTGTAAAACTTCACCATTGCCGCGCCTTCACCGGGGTTGCTCTCGAGTGTTCCCTGGAAGAGGTCGCCCGCATCGAGGACTAACAAGCGATCCTTGAAGTCTTCGCGCAGCTTGCGCACGTGCGAGGCGATGATCGAGGCTCCGCCGCGCTGGTATTCAACCGGCTCGACACCCGGCTTCTCCTTGGTCTTCACCGTTTGAGGGGCCAGGGCTCCGTGGACGTCGTTCATTCCCATGACGACGATCATTTCTAGGTTTCGTTGGGCCTCTGTTTGCGTCAGCTCGGGAGGCAGGTGCGACCCGGTGGCGCATCCCGTGATGCTGATGGAGGAGGTGAGCAGGACAGTCAGGAACGAAACACTAACAAGAAGGTGTCTGAGCATCTCAACATAGTGTCCGGCGCCGGAAATCCTGTCAAGAATTTGACTTCTTCCAATTCAGACTTTTGCACTCTAAAATTACAAGTAAGGAGAACTTCCTTATGCGCAGGATGCGCGACATTCCTTGGCACTATTACCTGATCATTCTGCCAGCGATCGCGATTCCGTTCGGAGTAAGGACGATCGTGAAACAGTGGAACGCGGACTCGGTCGACTCCCACAGGTTTTCGGACGTGGCTGCGGCAGCTCGAGAAGCGCGTAATCGCTCGCTTGCCTCGCTGACTTCCGCTGAAAAGTGCAGCAGCGTCGAATTTCTCGGCCAGAGCGCGAAAACAGTGAAGGTCGAGAAAAAACGCTGGAACATGATCATGGATCAGTTCCACTCCGTGAAAGACGATATGCTGGCGTGGATCAGCGAGCATCGCGACGAAATGTCGCCCGCGACGTACGCGGCTCTCGAGAAGCAAGTGAAGGGAATCCGCTTGCAGCGTCCGCCGGCCGAAGAAGACCCGGAACTCTCCTGGCGCGGAATCGGAATCTGGACTGAGGACTCGCACGGTCCTGTGATCCGGGTCGGTGCCGGTTTCATCTCCATGTTTGAAAAGTCGCCCGCCCGCGGAAGATTCGAACTTACCCGGCTCGTGGCTCAGGCCTGGTCTCCTTGCTATCTCTCACGCGTCGATGTGGCGCAGCCCTGGACCCCGCTCTTGCAGTGTCTCGGTGTTCAGGACCAATCTTGCACGCCCGGGGCGTATTCCGAATCGGGATGGGCTGTCTCGACGGCGGTGGCTCAAGTCGTCTCGTCGCCTGGTTGTACCGTTCCGATTCGGAATACGCCCCGCCTTCGCCGACGTGAAGACTGCCGGGTGCCTGCGGAAATTCCCGTTCCCGAAAAACGCGGGAGCCGAGTATAAGGAGGCCCGTCTATGAAGCGCCTGATGGTTCTGACACTGACGGCCGCCGCACTCAGTGGTTGCGCCGGAAGCCAAAGCACCCTTGACGCCATCACGGGAGCTCTTGAAGGACAGCAAGCCCTCCAGCCGAGTTACGTGGAAGCATACATTGAGTTTGCCGGACCGGATGAGAAGTGGGCTGGACCGTCTGCCATGTTGGTTCATGTCGTCGCGCGCGATGAACAAGCCGAGATTTCCGTGACTCCGGCAATCGGTGAATTTGAAAAAACACCGGGACCCGTGGTTGTGCAACGGAGTTTGGCTTCCAAGCAGTCTCGCACGCTCTCGAGCGAGAAAGTCAGAATGCAGCTGGATTATCTCGCTGCGGCGGCCGAGGCTCCTCAACAGGCAGTTCCTGGCTGTCTTTCGCCGGTGAAAGTGCGTCTTGTTCGCGCGGACGGTACGGTGTTTGAGCGCCGGGGATGCCGGCAGAACGTGTGGTCCCACGTCGCGAGCCGAATCGTCAGCGAGTATCTTGATACGGTGATGAAGGCGGGGAGTTAAGAAGAAAACCCATCCGTGGGTTTCCGAAGCCAAATCGGATGAACCGTGCCAGCCTCAGTTCCGGTCCGTGGATGAATAAGATTGTGAACGGTATCGCGGGATGAGTCACGCCGCAGCGCGCCTAAAAGCGTGCTTTTTTTTCAGCTGTCTGATTCTGATCTGAATGTGAGAGTTTCAGCGAGCGGTCGCGCGCTTAGTTCCACTGAACCGGGACCTGAACGACTTTCTCTTCGGACCGTTGAATGCGCACGAAGCCGTTCTGCCTTCCGAACTGGAAGACGTCACGCGTGACCTTCACGTCTTGCATACAGTAGTCGATGATCTTCTGAACCTGGCCGGTTTTCCACCATTCAACAGCCATCAAGCCGTCCGCGGATTTTCCGCTTCCCAAGGTGCCGCGGGCGACGGCTTCAAGTTTCAAGAAGCGTTGACGCGTCAGTGCTTCCAGGTCGTACATGATGTCGAAGCAATCGACCTTCTTCATGTTCAATCCATAGGGGACCATGACCGGAAGGTCGAAGCCGCGGATGTTGTAGCCCACCACCAGGCGCTCTTCGCAGAGTTCGACAAGATCCTTGAGGTCCTTTTCGAGGAAGGACATGAACTGATCGGTCTTGCTGTCGTAGGCGCACGCGACCGAGATGCCCAGTTTGTCGATGTGTTCCCAGCCGCCGACATCTTGCACCAGGCGTTGTGTCTCAATGTCGAGAACCAGGAAGTTGCGGTGCTTCAGGAACAAGCTGGACGGGACGATGTCTTCCGAGAACGGCACGCAGAAGCCGTGCCTCCAGAAGGAGGGATTCAATTTGATGCGGGTCCCCGGGTTGGCCATCGGCAGCACTTTGTCGGCAAGCTTTCTTGTTGTCAAGTTTTCGGAGAGCCGGGATAGTAGAGGTGCGGTCGGGCTGCTTGCTCCGGAACTGCGACGCATCGCGAGAAACTATGAATATGAATCAACAAAGCACACCTTTTAAAGTCGCCTCGGCTCTTCAGAAACAGAAGGGCGTCTGGCGTGCGGTCACGGACCGCGCTCTGAGAACGGTTCGGGAGTTGCCACACGAGCAGCCCAAGCGGATCATCCTTTTCGGTCTCGGGAGCAGTCATTTCGCGGCACACCTGTCGGCCTTTGCCATGTGCCGGGACCGGTCGAGGCCCCGTGTTCCGCTCGTGGCCTGTTCCAGCACGAGCGTCGGGAACGACGTTCTTCCCAGTCGGGGAGACTGGGCGATCGCTTTCTCTCACCGAGGCAAGAGTGAGTCGACCGTGAAGGCGATGCAGGCGTTTTCGAATGCTGGAGCCTTCAATATCCTGGTTTGCGGTGATGGCGCCGAGGAACCCCAGAACACGGACTGCGTCGTGAAGACGGTGCCGCTGGAAGACACGGAGCCTCACACGATTTCGCTGACCTCGGCGATTTGCGCGGTGACGTCTTTGCTTCTTGGGGGATCGGCCGCGGAGGATTGGTGGAGACTGGCGAATCATCCGGATCCATCGCTCGAGCAGCTGCGCGAAGCGGTCGGCCGAGGCCCCTCGCTGATTCTGGGCGAGTGGGAAGGCGAGTGGCTCGCGCGTGAGTTCGCGCTGAAGCTGATGGAGATGGCGCGCGTCCCGGTTCGGGCATTCAGCAGCGAAGAGTTCTTCCATGGTCCGCGTTACAGCGCTGCCGCGGATGAGGCTGTTTGGCATCTGGCGATGCCGGGGGACCGGCGCACGCAGGAGATTCAGGCGGTACGCCGGATCGAAGTGCGCGACGAGTTCCCGCTTTCCTTCATGGATGCTTTGGTTGAGCTCCAGTGGTCGGCGATGGCCGTGGCCCTCAATCGCGGTCATAACCCCGACACGGGAGAAAAGACGCTGGGTTAATCATGTTCGCACGAAAACTGATTGCCTTACTGGTGGTCGCGTTATTCGGGTACGTCGCGTCCCCTCTGCTGATTCCAGTCACCATGGGAGGCGTGTTGGCCGCGCTGGTTTGGCCCCTGCTGCTTCGGCTCGAGCAGCGGAAGTTGCCGACCTGGTTGGCTTCCGCGATTCTCACGGTGTCGATGACCTTGCTCTTCCTGCTTCCGATCACGCTTCTCGCGTTCTTCGGAATCCGAACGGGACTCATGCAGATCCGTGCGTGGAAAGCCCGGCCCGGCGCGGATACCGACATGACATTGGTGGAAAAGCTGATCGAGGTTCCGGTGATTCGCCGTCTTGTCGAACGGGTCTCCGCCTGGTTTCCCGTTTCGATCGAGGACATCATCAGTTCGACTTCCGATGCGGCGACCAACATGAGTCGTCGTTTGGCGGACGTGATGGCAGGCTTCCTTTCCCATATTCCCGCTGTGGCGATGGGCTTCGTGATCCTGGTCCTGGCGATGTATTTCTTCCTCGCTGATGGCCGGAAGTTCGGTGCCATTATTCGCCGAAACCGCTTCTTCTCGGCGAAGCATACCGAGCTCCTGATGCGGACGTTCACCGGCATGTGCCGGTCGGTAATTCTCGCTTCGGTCGTTTCCGGGTTCGCTCAAGCGGCGTTGTTCACGTTGGGTTGCCTGGTGGTGGGGCGGGATAATGCGCTGCTGTTTGGAGTGTTCGTATTCTTGGCGTCATTCGTGCCCCTTGTCGGCTCCTTTCCGGTGACGCTGAGTGTGGCGCTGCATACGCTCTTCACGCAATCGACCGGTGCGGGCGTGGCGCTCCTGATCCTGGCCGGAGTGGTCAGCGTGATAGATAACTTCATTCGTCCGATGGTCATCAAGGGAACCGCGGATCTGCATCCGCTGCTGGCGTTCATCGCCGCTTTTGGCGGACTGCAGACCATCGGGGTTCTGGGGATTTTCCTCGGGCCCATTATCGCCGGCCTTTTCGTCGTCATGGTGCAGATTCTGCTTACCGGTGACAACGAGGTCTAGCGTCCGCGTCTCTTTCTGGGGATCAAGCTTGGAGCCGAAGTGGATCGTGCGTTTGTGGAAGCGCAGGGATAGATGCGGGTGCCTCGGCCGTGATCGAAGCCGTGAATCACAAGATCAAGGCGACGAAGCAAGCCGCTACGGGTACTGAAACCTCCGCTACTATCAGCTCAAGATTTTCCAGCGTGTGGGGTTCCTCAACTCAAAGTTTCACAAGCCCCGGAATCCTCAACCCAAATCCGTCCCAATCCTGGGAATCTGCTGAAATGCCGGAATCCTGTCCCCGTGACCAAGTACTCGACAGGTGAGCGCCGCCTGGTCGATCCAAAGCGAGGCGAAAGCCTGAACTGGCACGCTCCGGGCCACCCTTGGCAAGTCTGCCAACGGTAATTTCCAGAGTCACTCCGCGGGGATCGTCTGGGTGTGTCTTTCCTGACGTCAATCAGTGCCACGCGGCCTGCAGCCTCTCTTTCGCAAGCACGTAAGCAGTAACGCTGAACAGAAAAACCAAACTCTTGAAGGAGAGGATATTTTTATGAAAACGAAATCGAATCAGTCCCAGAGTAAAATCAAGAACCAGGGAATTCAGGCCGTGATGTCGCCCATCGCCGTACTGACCCTCGCGGTCATGGTAACGGCCGGCACGTTGTCGACCGCCGAGGCTGCCGGAAAGCGGCGATCCGCAACTGCGCAGGATACTTTTAACACCTGCGTGCAAGGTGCCCGCTCCGCTGAGGCGGAAGTGCTAGCACTTCGGGAACGACTGAAGTCCGTGACTTTTGAAAATCGGGGTTCCGTTTGTGAAGCGTTTCGGGACGTTCGCCCTCGCCTCCTGGCTTACCAGAAGGCGCTGAGTGAAACGCTCCGAAAGGATCGAGAAATCCGAAAGCAACAACGGGGAGTCGAAGAGAAATGCGTGGATTGGTTGCTTACCGTTTATGATGAGGAGGTGAAGAAGGGTGAGGATGGAAAACTCTCCGATCCACGTGAACAGGTTGTGACTACTTATCAATTCAAAGCGGATCCTGAGGCATATCGGCACATGCTGAAAGCAGCGAAGGCCTATGCTTATGACAAGGATAGGGCAGAAAAGCTGGTCAAGTATGGCTACTACCAATACATGAGGCACAGTGAATCTTGCATTGAAACAGTCCCAGGGACTCCCGACAAAGGATCCAAGGCATTTAAGAAACGGGTGGACGAGGAGTTGCCCGAGCTGAAGAAGTACCTCGTCAGTCTTCAGACGAATCTCTTCACCGCGTGCGACACTGATGATCACGACGCCTTCAATGCCTCGATCCAGGCCCTTCGTAATCCAGAAGTGTCGAAGTTGCAGGCCAGTCTCAATAGCTGGATCGTGGATTCCTGTACTGCGAAGGAATTGCTCGAGCCGCTGCCAAAAAATGTGCTGAAGTTCCCGAAGGCCAGAAGGGAATATAAATGGGTCAAGGTCCCGGTGGAGGATCAGAGTTCGACGGCGAATCTCGCGAGTCAAGCGCCGGTCGATTCCTCTTTGGCTGAGATCAGCTCGAAGCCGTATTGCTACGCTCCAAGTACTGAGGCGAAGGCCCTGTTGAGTTCCCCTCAGTACCGGGCCGATGCACCCAAAGTTCTGGCGGACTCCGTGAAGAGTGCCAACCTGGCTTCGATCGTGATTCTTCCGCACGTCACGCAAATGAGTCAGTATCAGAAAGTGGCGCTTAAGAGTGGTCCGCTCTTCGTGCGCTGCTCCTACGGCATGAAGGGTTCGTCCAGCGTGCCTCGGACACTGGGTGGCACTACGGCGGTGAGTCCGGAAAGCGCGACGCTGGCCTTCGTTGCACAGGACACTGAAGTGAACGCCCTGACGGTTCAGACGCAAGAGGGCAAGGTCAAGCTCCCAGGCATCGCGCTCAATTCAGCAGGCGTGATCGAGTTCGTGATCAACGCCAGCGTGAGTGACTCGAATGGCCTGGGCGGGATCAACTGCCGCATGCCGGTCCAGGGCGCTGACGGAAAGGCGCTCAGCATGGCGGACGTTCAGGGAGTGGTCGCGCAGTTGCTCGGCACGGACAAGCAGAACACGAACTTCGTGCTCAACGATCGCTGCCCGAGCTTTCACCTCAGGGCTCGTACCGGGGCCACGTCCCAGCTCGCCTGTGATCAGGTGCTCTCCAAGGATAATCTCGGAGCGATCCAGGCCGCGCTTGCGGCCTCGGACGGGAACCTCGGCGCACTGCCCGCTTGCGTGAAGCGCAGCGGCGATGCGGCGGTCAGTCTTCTCGAAACCGCGAAGAAAGGGAATGCCTCTGACAGCCTCCCGACTCGCGGAATTGCCGGAGCGGGGATCGCTCGTTAGCGTTATTGCTTCCCCCTTCTGATCGCTAACCGCCTCGGCCTACCTCTTTCGGCCGGGGCGGTTGCCGTTTTCGGGCCAGTGACGAAGAGCTTCTCGGTCTTGCGCTCTTCTTCTTCTTCTTCTTCTTCTTCTTCTTCTTCTTCTGCGCGCTGCTGGTAATCCGGGTCATGCTTGGCCAACCAGTCATCGGCCTTGAGATAAACCGTATGCTTGTCGACTTCCACGGAGGTCCACTCGTAGGGCACGTCTTCGAGCGAAGCGAGCGGCTCCTGAATCGTCGGGGAGCTGGCCTTGGGGGCGAAATCCGAACTCGTGTACACGGACGTGGCCGGAAGGGTGACCTCTTGCAGTGCAGCGACGGAGACGACGACCTCATCCGCGAAGATTTTGCCGCCGGCCAGGAACTCGGCCTGCGGGCCCTTCCCGGAGATGCTCTTAAACTTCGCGTCGAAGTTCGCGGTGAAGACCTCCATGACCATCTTCAAATAGTCTTCAGGGAGGTCCGTGGACTTCCTGTTCAGGAGTCGTGCGCGTCTGCTTTCCAGAATCAGAGGATTCCTTTGGGAAGGTTTTCGAGCTTCGGAAGCCCCTGGATTTTGACAGTGATATCCATCGTTTTGCGCCCTCGGCGGACTTTGAGGGTCGCGGAGTCAGTCGGCTTTTTTGCCGCGAGTAGGTGCTCGACGTCATTGGGTTCGGCGACCTTCTTGCCGTCGAGTTGAATGATGATGTCGCCCTGGTTCAGGCCTGACAAGATTGTAGATGAGCACGTCTTCGTTACCCGGGTTAATGGAGGCGTCGGTTTGCAGAAAGTTGTCGAAGCGGCCGAGACCGATGGTGCGGTTCTTGGCGCTTTTTGTCGCGGAGTTGGAGAAGCGCGATGTCCATCTTCTCGTCCGAGCCGATGATCTTGGTCCGGAACTGTCGCTTCTCGATGAGCGTGACCAGCACTTCGGCGGCGTGCGCGACGGCGTGGTGGTTCGTGAGTACGAAACCGGCGTTATCACCGTCGCCATGGATGACGAGACCGGAGCCGAGCGAGGTTTGTTCACGCTCCTGATCTGCTGAAATGCCGGAATCCACGTCAGCTGTCAAAAGTTTCGACAGCGCCTTTTCGCTCAGATTGACCCTGCCTGAGAGGGAGGGTGTCAAGGGTGGCACTTGGCTTGCTTGATTTCCTGTTGAGCCCGCTGGATGGCCAATGAATGGCCGCGTCCCAGCGTGGGAGAGAGCAGGGAAGTATGAGTAAGAAGTGTTTCGCGCTCGTCGCGATTCTGATGTCGGCTGTCACTTCTTCCGTTTTCGCGGATGAGGCGAAGAAACCTGTGCCGTCGGGAGTGAAGCCTGATCACGAGCTTGCCTTGCCCATTCTAGATGAGCCGATTGTGGAACAGGCTCCCGTGCCCGTGGAGCCTGCGCGTCCCGTCAGGGGGCTCGAGCCAAAAGGAATCGCGGATTTGATGAAGCTTGATCGCACCGTGGTCGAGCCTGGAAAACTGAAGCTGACTCAGCGTCTGAGTCTGGGGTCCCAAGTCGGGAATACCGGTTTTGGAGCGAAGGCTGGATATGATTTTCGTCTGCAGCTCGCCAAGAAGGGCCGTGGACGGGCGCATATCGAGGCGGGCGCTGTCCGTGCGGATGAAGGCACGCACGCCGTGGGGCAGTTCGGCGCACTGGTTTCCGTAGGATCTTGCGCCGCCTTCGGAGCCACGCAGCTCGTCGCTTCCGATGGGCAGTACTATCGGATTCACGCGCCGGTGTTTCTGGGGTTCGGTCTCGGAGCGATGGATGATGACGTCTACTGGGCGCTGACTCCTGACTTCTCGGTGGTGAAGGATGCGGCGACAGGTGAGTGGGTCACCGGACTCGGTTTGCAGCTCGCGGTCGATACTCGGATCAGCGATGCCGTGAGCGTCTGGGGTGTTGGAAACATCGCGGGCGCGAATGGCGACAGTGATGCGTTCGTTTCTCTCGAAGGGGGCGTGCGCGTGCGCGTGCACTCGAACCTGGAGTTGACCGGAGCTGCCTCGGTCTCGAGCCGTTTCCTCAAGCCTGGAGCGAGCGAAGAAGACACCAGGGGCGAGGTGCGTTCCAAAACCGCCGTCACCGCTACCCTGGGCGCTGCCCTTGCGTTCTGAGAGAGAAATAACCAGGGAGTCCCAGGGGGGGAGGGAATGAACTCCCCGGTTATTCGACCTCTCGCGGTCAAACGTCATCGTAACAGCGTCGTCATCGAGGTCAAGACGAAGGTCTTGACGCTTGCTCAGGCCGCCAGCGGCTGATGCGCTTTGCGCGGATCGAGCGTCTGAAGCAGGCTCGCCAGTTCGTCGGCGTGTTCTTCTTCCTTCGCGAGAATCTCTTCCATCATCCTGCGCGTCGTCGGGTCATCGTTGCCCAGGTAGCGAACCATCTGCGAGTACGACTCGATGGCGATGCGCTCGCCGACGAGATCCTCCTGGATCATCTTTACGAGTGTGTCGCCTTCCTGGTACTCGGCGTGACTGTTCCTTAGAAGTTCATCAGGATTCAGGCTGGGGTTTCCTCCGAGCTGCTTGATGCGCCTCGCGATCTGATCGGCGTGTTCCTGTTCTTCCTTGGCGTGCTCCAGGAATTCCTGTGCGACGCTCTGTGCCTGAATGCCGTCCGCCGTGTAGTAATGATGCATGTAACGCAGCGTGTAGACCCATTCTGTGGCAAGTGCTTCTTTCAGAAGTTGAAGTACGCGCTCGCGGTCGGCTTTATACTCCGGTGTGATCGGGCCGCTCTCGATGTTCTCGCGCGCCCGCTTGCGGATTTCCTCGACGCTCATGAACTTTTCCTTTTCATATTGGCTGGTCATTCGAATTCCTCGCTAATTGCTCTGGAAAATGTCTTTGGGGTGTCCAAGAGACGGTCGGTGCAAATCCCGCGCTTGACTCGCGGCGCATCACTTGGTTGAATGCAGCCATGGCTAAAACGGCAAACGGCAAGTCGGACAAGGCGGAAGCGCCTGTTCCTCAGCGCAGTAGCAGCAAAAAGATCACCACCAGCAGCACGGCCGAGTATTTTTCGAAGAACCTGCAGCAAGTCGGCTTTTCGTCGCAGGTCAAAGCCGTTCTCACCACTCTTAAGGAAGCGGTCGATAATTCCCTTGATGCGTGCGAGGAAGCCGGGATTCTTCCCGAGATCTCCGTCATCGTGGAGAAGGTCGGTTCCGGGTCACTGAAAAACTCCGACCAGATTCGCATCCGCGTCGAAGATAACGGGCCGGGGATCGAGATCGATGACGTGCCGAAGGTATTCGGAGAATACCTTGCGTCGTCCAAGTTCGGGCGTGGCCGGTGCTCGCGCGGTCAGCAGGGTATCGGTATTTCCGCGGCGACGACCTGGGCGCAGCTGACAAGCGCGACAGGCGCGCGTGTCATCACGAAGACGGAACGGATGCGCAAGGCCATCTCGTGCACTGTCGAAGTGGACATCAAGCAGAATAAAGGCATCGTGAAGGACCGCGAGGCGGTCGACTGGGACCGCGAGAGCGGAATCTCCGTCGAGTTCTTGATCGATGGCCGCATTCAGCTCAACGGCGAAGCGGGGCTATTGAACTACCTCAACGGTACGACGCTCGTGAACCCGCATCTCACGCTTCATTACAAGCTACCCGAGATGGAGCGGCAGACCATCGAGCGGGTCAGCACCGCCGTTCCTGAAGTGCCGGATGCCACGGAGCCCCATCCTCATACGATGAAGCTGGGCGAGTTTATCGCGCATTCGCATTTGTTTGGCCGCACCAAGGTCAGTAATTGGCTGAAGACCGGATTTTCGCGCATTCACGAAGGCGTGCTGCGTGAGCTCGTCGAAAAGGGCGGAATCAAGTCGAGCGTCCTCGATAAGTCAGTGGATGGGCTGGGTGAAACGGAGTTCAAAGAACTCTTCATGGCGATCCAGAATCAGCAGCTCATGGCTCCGTCGACGAAGTCGGTGCTGGCCATTGGCGAAGAGGCCATGGCGAAGAGCATTCAGCGCCTGGGTGCCGTGGACTTCTTCTCGGTCGTGACCCGTAAGCCCACGATCTGTGATTTCAAGCCTGTTCAGGTGGAAGTCGCCATCGCGCGTTTTGAAGACAGGGGCGGCGAGTCGGATACTCCGGTTCAGGTGCTCCGGTTCGCGAATCGCGTTCCGCTTCAGTTCGACAAGTCGGCGTGCGCGATCGTGCACGCGATCACCTCGGTGAACTGGCGTGCGTACGGGTTGGCTCAGCCCAGAGAGGGGCTGCCGGTCGGACCGTACATCATCGCGGTCAGCGTGGTTTCGCCGTTCATCAAATTCAAGAATGCGTCGAAGGAAACGGTCGATGCGTCCGATGAACTGGTGGAGGAAATTCGCCGTACGTTGATTCAAGCCGGTCAGCGTCTCTCCAAGCACATTCGCCGTGAAGTGAAGGCGAACGAGCTGGAAGAGAAGATTCGTCACATCGAACAGTTCTGCCCGATCCTGGTCGAAGGACTCTGCCGGATCAGTAAGGCGCCCGAGTCGCGCAAGAAGCGCGCGGAAGAGGGCCTCGTGAAGATCCTCGGTCGTGACGCCCGTGCGACGGAAAAGGAACTGGAAGAAGCCCATGCCGTGCTGGAAGCGCACATGGAAGCCCAGGCAGCCAAAACACAAGTCGCTGAACAGGTTCAGTGAGCAGGCGAGCGAGGACAGGTAGAAAACATCATGATGAAATCCGATCAGGACATTCCAAAACTCAGCAAGGATCTTTGCAGCAGACTGCTCGCGGATTTGGAGAAGGCCAAACGTCCGGTTCTCTACGCCACGAAGTGTTCGCTGGATAACGCCATCTACAACCATAAGGTCGGGTTTCTGACCCCGGGTGACAAGATGGTAGCCACCGAGTTGAACGTCAGCTCGGTAAAGAAGATGGCCCGCGCCATCTTCATGCTCGAGATTCTGTTGCGCAATCTGGAGACCGGCGCCGTCAACACGAAGCGCGAACTGTACTACATCAGCAAAGGTGAAATTAAGCACAACCCGGCGTTGAAGCCACTCGATTTCGCGGACCAGAACGAGTCGGACTCGATCATCGACTTCATCGGGGAGCTGCTCGAGTGTTACCGTGAGGAGCTGAACTGCTACGCCAACGACCGTGGTGGTCAGACCTACCACCAGCTGCTGGTGGTGACGGAGACGTTGCCGGACGGTGATAAGGCCGTCGTCGACCTGTCCAAACTCGGTACCACGCCGTTCCAGCCCAAGAACCGGCCGCAGAATCTGAAGCTCTCGGCCCGCAAGAAGATCGACTTCTGTCTGATCGTCGAATCCGAAGGCACGGCGAACACGCTCGTCGCTAACGGCTTCACGAAGCGTCATAACTGTATTCTCATGGGCGCGCAGGGCGTTCCGTCCAATGCAGTCCGTGGCTGGTGTAAGCTGATTCAGGATCAGCTCTCGGTACCGTTGTATTTCTTCGGCGATCTGGACGCGTATACGATGCAGAACATCTTCCGTACGTTGAAGGCCGGTTCCGCCGCGTCGTTGATCCGGAATTCCGATTACTCGGCGCCGGACGTGAGGTTCCTCGGTGTGTTGCCGGAGGATATCAAGAAGTATGACCTGAACGACTATCCCGTGAAGGAAAACGACGCGCAAGAAGTGCGCGCGCTTAAAAAGGCCGCGGACGCACTGAAGAACGACCCCTTCTTCCTGGATAAGCGGAACAAGAACCTGGCGAAGATTCTCAAGTGGTTGCTCGAACACAAGCGCCGCTGTGAGCAGCAGGCTTACTTCACCGTCGATCCGCGCGACCCGACGATGCCC
>CAYOWB010000055.1:0-1883 GCA_964407515.1 uncultured Bacteriovoracaceae bacterium | reverse complement strand
TAAGCCTCAGACGGCTCTGAGGACCGCACGCTCGTCGAGTTTCTGGGCGATAGTCTCCAGCTGGTCGAGGTCCTCGCGCAGAGCAGCCCGATAATGGCGGTCGTCTGTCCTCGCGAGCTCCAGACGGCGTTGTTCCAGCTCCTTGTTGAGAACGGAACGAAGCAGGCTGATTTCCTTCTCGGAGAGTTCTAGCCGCATGACGAAGTCCTCCTGTCTCAGTGCGAATGCAACTCCTGGGACAGTTACTGGGAGTGAACGAGGGGCGGCTGACTGAACGGGATGCCGTAATACAGGCCGGGAAGAAAGAAAGAGGGGGATGGACATCAGTCACATCCCCCTCGTTTAAGACCGAAAATGCGAAACGCTTACTTCACGCCGAGCAGCTCGACTTCGAACACGAGAGTCGAGTTGGGCGGGATCGGGCCCGCGCCGCGCTCGCCGTAACCCATGGCCGGAGGAATCGTCAGCTTGCGCTTGCCGCCGACTTTCATGCCCTGAACGCCCTGGTCCCAGCCGGGGATGACTTGGCCCGCGCCGAGCTTGAACTCGAACGGCTGACCGCGGTCGAGCGACGAATCGAACTTCTGTCCGTTCGTGAGCCATCCCGTGTAGTGCACGGAGACGGTCTTTCCTGCGACGGCTTCGGCGCCGGTGCCGGCCTTGAGGTCTTCCGACTTCAGGGTGGTCGTTTCCGCGGCGGCCGGCGAGGCCGACGTTTGCGGAGCGGCGGTTTGTTCCTGTGTCACGGCCTGTTCGGTCGGAGCGGTTTCCTTTTTGGTGCAACCACTGATGCTAAGAGCGAGTACTGCTACTGCTGCCAACGTCACGATCGTTTTCATAGTTTGTTCTCCTGATAGGGATGGGGCGACCAAGTCGCTCGCAATCCAGGCCTTAATTTCTCACGAAAATTTGAAATGCGATAGCGTGAACCTTGGTGTTTACTAGGGGTATGGCTGACTACCTTCATGCTCTGATCTACGGTATCGTTCAAGGGATCGCGGAATACCTTCCCATCAGCAGTTCGGCCCATCTCATCCTCTTGCCCCGATTTCTCGGAACGGCGGAGATGGGATTGACCTTCGATGTGTTCCTTCATCTGGGAACGTTGGCGGCTACCCTGAGCTACTTCTGGAGGGAATGGATTCAGATCGGCGCGACTTTGCCCGCTGTGGGCGGGTGGTTCGCGCGCTGGGCTCCGAAGCCGGTGGGCGCGGCTCCCGCGCAGGCGCTCTCATGGAAGCTCATCGCCGTGGGTACTATTCCAGCCTTGATTGCCGGTGCGGCGCTGAATGATCTCGCGGAGACCGTCTTTCGGGCCAATGCGGTTTTGGTGTGCACTCTTCCGCTCGGCGGACTCTTTCTCTATCTCGCGGATCGCTTCTGCCCCGGGAAGCGGCCGCTCGAGGGCGCACGTTGGAGTGATGCGCTTTGGGTGGGAGTGGCGCAGTGCGTGGCGCTGATCCCTGGAATGTCCCGCTCAGGCTCCACGATGATCGGCGGAAGGCTCGTGGGTTTCGACCGCGCCGATGCGGCACGTTTCTCGTTCCTGCTTTCGGCGCCGATTACCGCCGCAGCCACTGTGTTTGAAATGCGTCATTTCGATCAGTTGCTCGGTGGCCCGATGCCGCTCGGGCCGCTGCTCGTCGCCGGACTTAGCTCGTTCGTCTTCGGCTATCTCGCGATCGGCGGACTTCTGAAGCTGCTGCGCCGCTTCGGCTTCTTGAGCTTCGCTATCTACCGCGCCGCCCTCGCACTCGTCATACTCTGGCAACTCGGGCTCTAGCGACCCGAGGGGCCTGTCCGCGTGGGGGGCCGGCTACTCCATCGGCACGGCTCTATGCCGCGTTCACCGAGCGGTGGGCCCCGGCTTGGGCACCTGCTTA
>CAYOWB010000054.1:17530-18620 GCA_964407515.1 uncultured Bacteriovoracaceae bacterium | reverse complement strand
AGCCCTGAATTTCAGAAAAAACACCTCGCGCTCATCGAGCGTTTGGCCTCGAAAGGCCTCGACCCCAGGAGCACCCACATTCAAGCCTGGGGTGATGGCTACTACATGGCGGTCGATCCCACCTCGACCCGGCAATACGGAGGCTCCAATTTCGCACTCACCGAGGTGAAGCTCCAAAAGCGCGCGCGCCTGCTTCATGAGAGCCGAGCCATCGAGGTGGCGCCTCCCGTGGGATCCGCCTGCAGGGCGTTTTCGTCACTCATCACGGGGAGCTGTCGAGAAGTCGGGACAGAAGTCTTCAGGCGATTGAAGCTGGATGGGCTTCCTTATAGCTATGACTCTGACGGATGTTGGAACGGAACCGTTCCCAGTTTCGCGGTCGTCCTGCTCTCAACCCGGAATGTCGACCCGGATTCCGTGCGCCTTTACACACGGTATTCGAATCTGGCACCCGGCTACCGAGACGGGGAATGGAGAATCCGCCAGCAGGCCCGAACCCTAGGCTCATCTTTTGGGGCTGCGGACGCCTACTTCAAGAATTGGCCGGGAGGCGGAGTTCACTGGCCCGCACAGCAAAGGCGATTGGAGTCCTGGGATACAAAGTATCATCTCGGTTGTCGGCCCGAAGATTCCGCAGCGACGGGCGTGCCAGTGCCTCCGCCCCCTCGGGAAGCGAGTATTTCCGTGAAAAGCGAATTTCAGAAGGAAGTGGAGAAGGGTGTCTATGTTCTCGATCCTTTTCTTCAGGCCACTCTCGCTGCGAAAAAATGGTTTGCCACTCAAGGCTTCGATGACTCAAGCCTGACCAACGACGAGCTCGCGGGCTTCGCCCTGCTCGCCCAGTTGCCTCCGCTCGGCAATGCGTCCATCTCTACCGATGTCGATCGGGCGCTCGACGAGATCTACCAGAAGCTCGCCAAGAAGCTGGGCACCTGCTCCTCGGATCTGGCGATTCCACCGGGATGTATCTCCATCTATCTATCCAAGCCAGACCGCGCGCGATTGAGTTGCTACCGCAATCAACCCAGGATCGTGGAATCCACCGCCGAAGTCCCGAAAGACTGGAACGAGGTACGGGGCGTGATCGGCA
>CAYOWB010000054.1:12089-17506 GCA_964407515.1 uncultured Bacteriovoracaceae bacterium | reverse complement strand
CCGGGAGTGCTCCTTCCGCAAAACGCTGAGTACATCATGCGTCAAGAACGCGGCCTGAACGGCGCCAATCATCCCGTGCTGGAGCCTGCCCAAGAGTAACGTCAGTTCTTGATCTCAAGACGCTCATCGAGGGTAACGGCCCTGCCCTCTTGAACGTTGACCGTGATGGTCTTCTCCATGCCGAGAACTTCATTCACGAGGCGCACCGTATAGGTCCCGGGCGGGAGCTTTTCGTTCTCGATCGGCGTGGGACGCACCCACGGCTTCCCGTCGATCACGATGGTGGCATTGGCGCTCGGCGTGGTCCGAATGGTGACGTAACCGAAGCGTGTCGGTTCCATCTGAACATCCATCGCCCACTCTTTCAGACCATTGAGCTGCTTCGAATCCAGTACGAACTCGCGCCGCACAGTCCGATACCCAGGGCGCTCCACCACGAGCTCCATCGGAGCATCCAGCCTCACATCCGCCGCAAGCGACGTGGGGTCCACAGGGATTCCATTCAGGGACACGGTCGCAGCTCCGGCCGGAGAAATATTGAACTTCACGAGAACCTTCTTGGAATCCACGGCAGGAGCGGCTTCGGGCGCCTTTTCGCTAGGGAATGTGACCTCGAGTGTGCGCTGCTCACCCTTCTTCAGCTTCAGCTCCTTGGTGAACACGCCCCCATTCGCCGTGCTGACCATCAGCTGGAGCGGAGTCCCCACCGGTATT
The DNA here is from genome assembly GCA_964407515.1 of uncultured Bacteriovoracaceae bacterium. Taxonomy (GTDB): domain Bacteria; phylum Bdellovibrionota; class UBA1018; order UBA1018; family UBA1018; genus CAYOWB01. Next base: position 16,792 of record CAYOWB010000054.1, on the reverse strand, counting down.
CCACGCAAGGTTGAGGGAAGCTCCTTGGCGACAATCTGGCCATTCAGCATGACGGTGACGTTCTTCGCCTCCCCCGCCAGCATCAACCGTGCCTCCCCGCCGTTCATCAACTGGTTCACGTAGGGCGTGACATACGGAATCTCGATTCCGAATTCAGGGCCGAAGAACGTGACCGCCGCGAGCGCAGTAACTCCAAGCAGCACGGCACGGCCGGTGCCTCCACTCTTGTCGCCCTTGCGCGTCGGGGCGGAATTCCGCGTCCCGCTGGTGGAACGCGCTCCCCCGCCTGCCTGTGCGCGCGTCGCCGTGGATCTCGGCGGAGGCCGATGCTCGATCTCCACTTTTCCCAGCTGCTTTCCGGCAGACAACTCCAAAGGCCTCGAGGGAGCCGGAGGAGTCGCGCGTTGCTCGACGATCGTCGTCGTATCCTTCTCCGCACGGCTCATCGAGCCGCTCGCGGTAGGCTCGGCAGTGGGCGCATCGGGAATGTCAGTCCCGATCAACTGCTCGGCCTTTTCATTGAGCTTCTGAATCCGCTTCCGGTCCTCTACGATCTCGTTCTTGAAGAGGTCTTTGGCGTAGTACGACAAGTCCCCCGGATTGAAGTCAGGGTTAAACGTGTAGAGGAACTTATGGAGCGCCCGCTGCAACTCCTCGCCGGTCTGGTACCGCTTCTCACGTTGCTTCGCGAGGGTCTTCAATACGATATAATCCAGCTCCTTCGGCACCTTCGGATTCAGGGTGGAAGGCGGCTTCACATGGCTGTTGCAGCTCTCGATCAGCTTCAGCACTGCGAAGTCGTTTTCACCCGCGAAGAGCTTCTTGCCGGCCAGCAATTCCCACAGGACGATACCGAGCGCGAAGATATCGCAACGGCCATCCAGCTGTTCTCCGCTGATTTGCTCAGGAGAAAGATAACTCGGCTTTCCCTTGATCACGCCCGCACGAGTCGACTCACTGTTCACCGTCGCCTTCGCGATACCGAAATCGATGACCTTGACGTTACCCTCGTAAGAAATGAGGATGTTCTGCGGGCTGATATCGCGATGAACGATATTCAGCGGCTCACCCGAAATCTTGTCCTTGAACGAATGCGCGTAATGGAGACCGCTCGCGGCCTGCTCCATGATGTACGCGGCAAGATCCACCGGGAACGTCTGCTTGAGCTCCGTGAACCGGGTGAGGAACTGCCGGAGGTTGCGACCATCGACCAGCTCCATGACGATGTAGGGCTGGCTCGACTCCTCGCCGAAGTCGTACAGCGAGACGATGTTGGGATGATTGAATCCCATCATCACCTTGATCTCGGACTTGAACATCTGAAGGAATTCGTCGTTAGCACCGAAGCCGGCCTGAATCCGCTTAATGACGATGAGGCGGCTTGCGCCTTCCACCGAGGCAGGGCGGGCGCGATAGATTTCGGCCATCCCCCCCTGGGCGATCTGATCCAGGAGGAAGTACTTGCCGAACTTTTTCAGGACTTCCGCACCCATTCAGCCGCTCCTCAGGCCCCTCGCAGGGCAGTCAACAACTTCGGGATAAAGCCACCGAATCCGCCGTTGGATAACACCGTCACCACGTCTCCCGGCCGGGTCCGGCGCGCCACTTCGAGCACGCCTTCCTCCACGGTATTCATGATGTGCGCGTCGCGACCACGGCTTCGCATGTCTTCCACCAACTGATCGGTGGAGAACTGCTGATCCGACGGAATCCGACTTTGATCGTAGGGCGCCGCGATGAACGCGAAATCCGCCTCATCGAAAGCTTCGGCATAGGCCGCCTGGAAGACCTTGCGCCTGGAAGTCGCGCTTCTCGGCTCGAATACGGCAACCAGCCTTCGCCCCGGATAGCGAGCCTTCAACGCCTTGAGCGTCTCGCGCACGGCCGTCGGGTGATGAGCGAAGTCGTCAATCACCAGAACACCGTTCACTTCGCCACGGACTTCCTGGCGGCGTTTCACGCCCTGGAACTTCTTGAGGGCCGCCCCCACCTGATCGCGAGGCAGGCCGAGCTCCATGCACTCGATCCAGACCGCCATCACGTTCATCACGTTGTGCATCCCTGGAATGCCGATCGTGAGCGTCTCCACGGTCTTGCCGCCGTCCTGCACGTCAAACCGCGTGAACTCCCCTTCAACGCGCACGTTCGCCGGAGAGAAGCGCACTCCCGCGCCGGGCTTCGACGCATAGCTGATCACCGGCACACGCGCCTGCGTGGCTAAATCGCGAACCGCCGCATAATCGAAGCAAGCGATCAAGCGCCCGCCAGCGCGGATCCGGGACATCAATCCCGAGAACGCGCGTACAACCGCGGCGAAGTCCGGATAGATATCCGCATGATCGTACTCGACGGACGTCAGGATCACGTCATCCGGCAGGTAGTGATTGAACTTCGGAACCTTGTCCCAGAAGGCCGTGTCATACTCGTCACCCTCGAGAACGAAGCACCCGTCCGGGTGTGAATCCGAAACATGAAAACTGTAGGGCAGGTCCTGCGGCACCCCACCAATGAAGTAACTCGGATCCTTCTGACACTGCACGAGCACGTGGGCCAGGATGCTGGAAGTCGTCGTCTTTCCGTGCGTTCCAGCCGCGACAAGATTCCGGGTCTTCGGCAACAGGAGCTTTTCGAGCGCTTCGGGCAGCGACGAGTAGGCATATCCCCCGTCGATTGCCGCGCGCGCCTCAGGGTTATCGGAGCGGACGACGTTTCCGATCACCACGAGGTCCGGACGTTTCCCGCTGGCCATCAAGTGCTCCGCCTTGAAGCCATTGCAGAGTTTCACTCCGGCTGCGGCCAGCACGTCGCTCATGGGCGGGTAAACGTTCTGATCACTCCCCGTGACTTCAATGCCCCGGCGTCTCAGAAAAGCGGCGAACGACCCCATCAGTGTTCCGCACACACCGACAATATGAACGCTCTTCAAGCTATCGAAATCCGGCAACTTAGGTGAGTTTGACATGGCTTCTAAATATTGTGTTCCAGGGCGTCGGGCCGAGTCAACGACTCAAATCGCGCCACAGAGCTCCATGGAACTGCGAGCGGAACTCACGAATCTTCTGATTCTCACGTGACGGATGAACCCGGTTCGACAGAAGCGTCACGGCAACACCATGGTCAGGGTCAATCCAGAGCGAAGTCCCGGTAAAGCCCAGGTGCCCCACCGAGCTCCTGGAGAACCCAGTCCGCCCGATCGCCGGCATCTCTCCCGAAGGAGTATCCCATCCCAGAGTGCGCGAGCAGCCGGGAGGTGTCGCCACCGGAGTCCACATGCGTCTTAGCGTCTCTCTTCCGAGGAAACCGCTCATCAGCCGCGCGGCAAACCGGAGCACGCTCTCGGCTGTCCCAAAGGCGCCTGCATGCCCCCCGTAGCCTCCCATGGCCCAGCAGTTGTCATCATGAACCTGACCCTGAATCACGCCTCCGCGCCACGGACAGTCCTCGGTGGCTGCGGCACGCTCCCACCGTCCTCGGTTTACGTCGCGATTCGTCCGCATGTACCACGCATCCCGGATCCCCATCGCATCCCAGACCAACGTGCGCACGGCCCGGTCCAGCGGCATCGCAGCCGCCTCCTCCAGCGCAAACCCAAGCAGCAGGAATGAAATGTCAGAATAGACCGCGCGCTCTCCTGGCGCGACCTCGGGGCGAACTGCCATCACGAGATCCCGCATGGCTTGTTGGCGTTCCGAGACACGAATACGATGAAGTGGCGACGGCGCGAAGCGCGCTCTCAACTGCTCCCAGAGCGGCTGCCAAGCAGGCAGCCCAGCCGTATGAGACAGCAGATGCTCCAAGCGAATGTCACGCGACTCATATTGCGGAAGCAACGCGCGAAGCGGAGTCGACCAATCGATCCATCGACGCTCCACCAGCACCGCGGCAAGGGCCGCAGTCGAAAAGACCTTCGTCACCGAAGCGAGATCGAAAACCGTATCGCGAAGCATCGGCTGCGACGACGGAAAGCGCCGACGCTCTCCGATCGCCCCGACTTGAATCAGACCAGGCCGTGATTCGCGCCAGACGCCCGCGACAAATCCCGGCGCAACGCCCTGAGCCACGCCGTGCTCCAGTGCGACCCAGGCTTCGGGAAATTCTTCCCGGTTCAGCTCCAGACACTCCATGTCTGTCCACGCCATCCCTCCCATGGTCCCACTTGAGGAACAGCAGGGTCAAGACAGGTACGAGAAAACTCAGGCGATTCCGAAAATCACGACACAAATCAAAATGGCGACAGCGTACACAGCAGTAGGATCAATCATAAAGCAAACTCCTAATTCCACCCGCCCTAGAGCAAGGCGGATGCCGAACCAGTATGGTATAAACTTCCTTAAAAATTATATAGTTAATGATGGGACCGTAACTTCCGACTAATTTAGTCTGAAAAAAGGAAAGGGGGTGTACAAAAATTAGACACCCCAAAAGAGGGTCACCACATCATCGTAGTGTAGGACTCGGCAATGATCTTCGGCACGCCCGCCTCTTCGGCGACATAAAGAATCTTGGTGCCGCGGGAGCGATGCCCCACTCCCCCGCCCTTCAGCGTGGAGCGATAGTTCTGAGTGAAAGTGATCATCGCGTACTTCGGATGACGATAAAACGCGACACTCTCAGGCCCGACATGAATCGTGGAGTACCGAGAATTCAGAGATCCCTTGTAAGCCTTCCAGCCCGCACGGTCCTTGCCTTGCGCGGAGAAGTCC
>CAYOWB010000054.1:4373-12064 GCA_964407515.1 uncultured Bacteriovoracaceae bacterium | reverse complement strand
ACTGTTCGATGTCACGGTTCTCCCAGGCCTTCACCCAGGAATCGAAGAAGCCCCTGAGAGGATCGTTCGATGCCGGAGCACGGTACTCATCCGTCAGTTCCGGAAAAACCAGGATCGGGGTCAGCCCGATCTTGATGTGGTTCTGGATCTCCTGGATCTCCTCGTTCTTGACGACGATGCATCCTTCACTGTCGTAGTTCTTCTTGAGACGTTCGGGCTCATCCGTCGCATGAAGCATGATATCGAACCCGGTACGGCCAGCGATCCGGTCGAAGTCGTTCGGATAATCCAGGTAAAAAGCCATCACGCCGAACTTCTTCTTAAGCGTCGGCGGCGTGAGCTTGGTCTTGAGAATGTAAATCCCCTCGGGAGTCTTGAGGTCGCCCTCGACTTCCTTGTCGCCTTTCACCTGCCCCAACGTGGCGTGATAGGTCTTGAGGATGTGGTACTTGCCTTCGCGGACTTCGGTTACGTGTAAGGTATTGGTCTTTTTATCGACCAGAATGGCGGTAGGCACCTTGGCCCACGACAAGACCGAAAGACAAACGCCCCCCGCGACAAGACAGAAAAACCGAGCACGCATGTCTGAATTTTCAGGCGTTTCCGGGACAGTGTCAAGAACGCTGACGACAGGGGTCGCGTGACCGTCAGGTCTGCGGCTTGCCCGTCTGCTTCATCGCCTGCCAGCGAAAGCTCCAAACCCGTTGAAGCGCTTCGAAGACGATCTTCTTGCTCATCTTCGATTTGCCGACTTTACGGTCTTCGAAAATGATCGGGAACTCGGTGATCTTGAAGCCGCGACGGAAACTCCGGTACTTGAGCTCAATCTGGAAAGAATAACCATCCGAGCGAAGCGTACCCAAATCGACCGCCTCGAGCACATGCCGCTTCCAACCATTGAAACCACCCGTGAAGTCACGGATCGGGGCTCCGAGAATCAGGCGCGAGTAGCAGCTGCCTCCCCGGCTCAGGATCTTGCGGCTCAATCCCCAATTCACCACGCCGCCGCCCGGTACGTAACGCGAACCGATCACGACGTCATTCTCGTTCAAGAGCTGGAGCATCGTCGGCAGGTACTTCGGATCATGCGAGAAGTCGGCGTCCATCTCGATCATGGCGTCGTAACCCTTCTCGAGGCCCCACCGGAAGCCATTCACATAAGCGGTTCCCAGCCCCATCTTCTTTTCCCGATGGAGGACATGAACGCGCGACTCGCGCTTCGCGATCGAGTCAGCCAGTTCACCAGTCCCGTCGGGCGAGTTATCATCCACGACAAGGATTTCGACGTTCTGCGGAGCAACCGCAAGAACACGCTCAATCAACGTCTTCAGGTTTTCGATTTCGTTGTAGGTGGGAATTACGATCAGCGGACGAGTTACGGTCATTTGCTTATTCGCCTATTCAAGATGAGGCCGGTAAAGCTCTGTCAGGCCAAGATCAAAAAAGAACGGCGCTGCCCGTGAAGGCAGCGCCGCGCTTGAGTCATTCTTATCGATCAAAATGGAATGTCGTCTTCAGTGAAGGAAGGCTCGGCGCCGCTCCGGGGAGTCATCCCGGAGTCCATGCCGAAGCCACCGCTCTGCTGGGCATAGCCCCCAGCATTCGCGTCCATTCCCTGATCGCGCGACGGACGCTCACCGGCGTTGCCGCCCAGGAACTGAATCGTCGAAACCTGAACTTCAGTCGTGTACTTCGTCTGGCCGTCTTTATCCTGCCACTGACGAGTCTGCAGACGACCCTCGAGATAAACTTGCCGGCCCTTCGTCAGATACTGACTGCACAGTTCGGCCTGCTTGCCCCAAACGACAATGCGATGCCATTCGGTGCGTTCCTGCTTCTGACCGCTCTTGTCGGTCCAGCTTTCATTTGTTGCGACGCTAAAATTGGCTACTGCCGCCCCCGAAGGCGTGTAACGCACTTCCGGGTTCTGCCCTAACCGCCCCACCAAAATAACCTTATTTACTGACATGTAGCCACGATTAACGTCCCGCTGAGCTCCCTGTCAAGGAGCGTTTTGGGACTCATCTTGCGGCTCTTGAGCGGCGGACAGCTCACCGTCTTCAGCTGTCTGATCCACGAGGTTAATCGCGCTCCCAGCTGGCAGCAAACCCTTCTCGATGAAGCGTTTCTTCCAATGCTCCTCCAGCTCTTGACGCGCCCGCTTTGAGTCAACCATGTAGAGGAACGGATCGAAGCCGCAATGCTTGCAGATCAAAGCGGTCCGCATCTTCATCCGAAAAACGGTCTCGAAGATGATCCAGAACGGAACAAATGAGACGATCCCCTTCCAGCCGAACCAGGGCCAAGTCGTACATGTGAAGAGAGCTGCCGTAATCCCGACCTGCAGGACGTGTCTGAGAGTCCAAACCTTGGGCCGGAAGGTTAAGCTGCGGCGGACGCGGCACAACGGACAGAAGAAATGCCAATGCCCCGATTTTCGATCTTTCCAAAGGCTTTTGGACCAAAGATTCTTGGAAAGGCTGAGTTCGTTTGATTTCCAGGGGTCCATCCATTGACCTCCTGGTCTAAACTATAGCATAAAGGCCGCTATCGTGATGCAGCACAGAAATTCCGGTAAACCGAAAAAGCCCTTTCACTCGCCCTCGGCCCGACCGTCATCGGCCCGTCGCCCCTCCCCGTTTCCATCGGGGTGGACCTGGTTCTTCGACACTGCGGTCCCTAGCTGGGTCAAGAACGAGTACAGCCCCAAAGAGAGCTGGAAGAACAAGCCCTTCGGCCCCGTGGACGCTCACTTCTTCTTTCGCGGCATCGACGAATTATCCGAGCTTTTCACACAAGAACGTCCGCGAAATCTCCCCAACTACTTCCAGCATCCGAAGTACCGCTCAGCTTATTTACTTTATTACCTCCCTCTCCAAGCCGCGAAGTTCATCACGCTGTATCAGACCCACGGTGAGGCGATCCTTAAAGCTTTGAATGAAGCATTGGATCAGAACCGGAATGAACCTCTCGATGTCGCGGACCTAGGCGCCGGCCCCGGGACCGCATCCCTGGCGCTCGTGCTCTGGCTGCTCGATGCCGTGAAAGCAGGGCCGTTCCCTCTGATTCGGTTTCACTGGTGGGATACCAATGGACCGATCCTGGAAGATGGCCGCTCACTACTCAAAGCGCTCGAGGAGCATTTCCCCAAACTCAAAGGACGCGTTTCGGTGGAATGCCACCGCGGCCCTTGGGTGGACGCCGCAGCGAAGCTCCCCGACAACGGCAACCTGTTCGTAATCCTCGGCCACGTACTCAACGAAAGCCCGATGCGGGACATCGAAGGACTTCTGAGAAGCCTGGCTCCCCTGTTCCAGAAGAGCCGACGGGGTCCTGGAATCCTGATGGTAGAGCCGGCCGCGCACCGCCCGGCGCAACTCTTGTCGCAATTGAGAGACCTGATCCTGGAAACGACACTGGTGGAGCACGCTCCTACCGCACTTTGGGGGCCCTGCCTCCATGCCGGCCGCTGCCCGTTGTCCGGCGGACGCGACTGGTGCCACTTCTCCGTACCCACGGAAATCCCTGGCCGCTGGTTCAAACAGTTCTCACGCGGACTCGGCTCCGAGCGCCAATGGGTGAAGTTCTCTTACGTCTGGTTTGCCTCCCAGGAGCTGAGTGCCCCCGAAAAACCGGAAGATTCACGTCTCATCATCAGTGATCCACTCGAGAAGCGTCGCGATGTCCGCGATGCCTCCTATCTGATTTGTGAGCCAGAACAGGTCACCAAGAAGCGTCTGCCGTCTCACCACCGTCGTGGAGAAACGATCCGGCTGGCTCCCTTGCGGGAGCCAGCGGCGAGAAAAGGTAGGCTGAAAAGAAGATAGTTTTGGAAGATTTTTTGACGACTTCTGCGCCCCCACAACATACGTCCCACAACACTGACTGCCAGAAGTCTTGCCTCTCACTAGTGCACTCCGCGTGCCACCATGCGGCCTAGAGACTTCACTCATTCAGCCAGATGACTGAAGACGCGCCACAGAAGCCCATCTTCACGAAAACGTAACATTTTATCGGACGGTGCCACCTCCGACGGCGAAGGGAATTTCAACCCACACTCCCCGCACTTCACATTGCGAAGCATTGCAAACGCGCATATCGCGGATTCAAAGCGCACTGGTGACGGAGTGGCACTATGAAAGGACGGTTTCCGTTTCGATTTGAGGGGACAGCTCACTTACTGCTTTTTGAGCAGCACCGCCCAGAAGCCATCTCCGTACGGGGCCTCATGAGGAGTCAAAAGCCACTCCCGCTCCCGCGCTCCGGAAAGAACAGCCTTTTCAATCGTCTCAGGCCCTTCCTCGTGAAGAACGGAGCAAACGGAATACATCAGATACCCGCCGGGACGAACCTGATCCCAGGCACGCCGAACGAGCTCAAGCTGCGTCTGATTCAACCCCTCGAGGTCGCTCTCACGCCGCAGCCATCTCACGTCCGGATGTCGGCGCAAGATCCCGCTTCCGGAGCAGGGAGCATCCACCCACACGACATCCAGATCCCGCAATGCCTGCGCGGCGGAGTAATCCATCACCGCCATGCGCCCCTGCCCGACCCGCTCCGCCGTCTGATTGAGAAGCGGAACACGCTTCACGTCGATATCGGAGGAAACCACGCTCCACCCGCTCCAGGCCATCCCAGCGGACTTTCCCCCCGGGGCCGCGCAAAGGTCGAGAGCGCGCTTTGCCGCGCCCACATGGGTCGTCAGCTCATGCACCAGCGTCTGACTGGAGATGTCCTGAACAAAGAACTCACCTTCTTGAAATCCCGCCCATTCATTGACCGCGCCACGGGCGGCCCCTCGGGCTCCACAGATTTTCCACGCACCGTCAAACGGACCATTCTCGATCGTCGCGCCAGATAACCCGCGCGACCAGCTCTCCGTTTTACCCCGCACCCACAACGCCGGACGTTCCAGACTGGCCAGCGCATAGGCCTGCGCCCAGTCGAGTCCGCGCTGCTCCACGAGCCGGCGCCACATCCACTCCGGGAGCGATGCCCAAGACGCCTGTTCCGCCGGGGTGCCGCTCGAAGGAAACCGCATCTTGCGCCAGGCCTCGGAATGCTCAGCCACTTTCCTAAGAAGCGCATTGCAGAACTTCGCCGGAGCAACACCCTCTTTCCGTTTCACGACATCGACCGTCTCGGAGACCACCTGGGCGCGATGTCCCTCATGGCTTTCCTGGACAACGAGCTGGTAAGCCGAGACCAGCAGCACACGTCGCAGCCACCCTGTCGGCTTCTTTTTCAATGCCACGGAGTCAATCGCCAGATCGAGCCGGCCCTTCCACCGTAACGTCCCCGAGGTGACATCCTGGAGCCAACCGCGCGACTCTGGCGCGATCTCCCCCGTCACGGAGGCTAGGACCTCGTCCAACGCCTGGCGCTCCCCCAACACACGCCCCAGCACACGAACCGCCAGTTCTCTCGGAAATGCTCTCAGAGCCATGAATCAGTCCCCTTACCGGGCGCCGTTCCAGAGGTAATAAACCCCAGGCGTAATTCCCGTCACACGCTCTTCCAGCGACCGGGAGTCGGACGAGAAACCGAGAATCTGACTCACCCACCCGGAGAGCCCGCGCGACACCACTTCCGGATCCTCAGGATCTCGGTCATCCAACAAGTATTGAAGCAGGCGCTGTCTCGGCTTGTCCGGATAGATCACACGAGGCTTGCCCTTGATCTGAGCCATGCGCGCCGCCTCGTCGATCGCATCCTGCATCGTACCGACCTCATCGATGAGCCGTGCCTTCTTGGCTTGCGAACCGGAGAAGATCCGTCCGTCGGCGACCGCGTCGACTTCTTCCATCTTCATCTTCCTGCCCTCGGCTACGGCGGTCTTGAACTGCACGAGCACGTCATCAATCATGTTCTGAAGCAGGGCGCGCTCTTCAGGCGTGAGCTCCTTGTATTCGGCGCCCATCCCTTTGAACTTGCCTGTCTTGATGGCGTATCGTTTGATCTTCGCCCATTCGTAGAGTTTCTCGAGATTCGCCATCTCCATGATCACGCCAATGGACCCGGTGATGGACCCTGGATTCGCGTAAATCTTCTTCGCGCCGACGGCGACATAGTAACCACCGCTCGCGGCGACGGACGCCATCGAAACGACAATGGGTTTCTTGAAACGCTTCACCGCCTCGTGGATCTCTTGCGAAGGCGCTACGGAGCCTCCAGGAGAATCAATGCGAAGGACGACTGCCTTCACATCCTTATCCTCATCCATCTTCTCGAGTCGCTTCACGACCTTCCTGGAGTCCATGATCACGCCCTTAAGCTCCACGATTCCGACACCGCCACCACCGAAGATCCCCGGCTTGGCCGCGGGGCCCTTTCGACCGCCCGAAAAGAACAGCGCGGCCGAGACAGCGATGAAAAGGACGAAGAAGACTGCTGAGAGTCCCAGCACGATGACCAGTGGATTCCAAGAGCGTTTCTCGTTCATAGAGCGTGAAGATCCTTTTTCACTTCGATCTTCGCTTATTCCCCTATCGTTCAAAAGCAAAAACGCCGTGCCCCGAACCGGGACACGGCGTTTCAAATTTTGACTCGGATGTCCGAAGAGGACTACGCCTTAGGCGTTGTCCTTGTCGTCCTTACCGGGCTTCAGAGCGGCCTTCAGCTTGTCGCCGAGGATGTCGCCCATGGACGTCTTCTTGCTGCGCTCGCCCATGTACGATTCGTAGTTGGCGCGCTCTTCGCTGCGGCCCAACTGCTTAATCGACAGACCGATGCGGCGTTCCTTCGGTTCGATCGAGAGGATCTCGGCGCGAACACGATCGCCCGCCTTCAGAATGTCAGACGGCTTCTCGATGCGGTGATCGGCGATTTCGCTGACGTAGATCAGGCCTTCAACGCCTTCTTCGATCTCGACGAACGCGCCGAAGTCAGTGAGCTTCGTCACATTGCCTTCGATGGCCTGGCCTTGGCGATAACGCGACTTGATGCTTTCCCACGGATCGCGTTCAAGCTGCTTAATGCCCAACGAGAACTTCTCGTTGGCCTTGTCGATGCCGAGGACAACCGAGCGGACCTTGTCACCCTTCTTGAACTTCTCGGAGGGGTGCGCGAACTTCTTGGTCCAAGCGATGTCGCTGACGTGCACGAGGCCGTCGATACCCATGCCGATGTCGACGAAGATACCGAAATCGGTGACCGACTTCACTTCGCCTTCTTCGATGATGGTGCCGACCGGGAACTTCACTTCGAGTTCGTCCCACGGATTGGCCTGGAGCTGCTTCAAGCCGAGGCTGATGCGCTTCTGCTTGGAGTCGACTTCCAGAACCTTGCATTCGACTTCGTCGCCGACGTTGATGACCTTGGACGGGTGCTTCACGCGCTCGGTCCAGGACATTTCGGAAACGTGGATGAGGCCTTCGATGCCGTCTTCGAGTTCGACGAAGGCGCCGTAGTCCTTCAGGCTGACAACCTTGCCCTTGACCTTCATGCCGACCGGGAACTTGTATTCGACTTCGTCCCACGGATTCGGAGAGACCTGCTTCAGGCCGAGGCTGACGCGTTCCTTGTCGCGGTCGTACTTCAGGACCTTCACCTTCACTTCATCGCCGACCGAGAACAGCTCGCTCGGGTGCTTAATACGGCCCCAAGACATATCGGTGATGTGGAGGAGTCCGTCCATGCCGCCCAGGTCGATGAAGGCACCGTATTCCGTGATGTTTTTCACGATACCGGTG
>CAYOWB010000054.1:2383-4304 GCA_964407515.1 uncultured Bacteriovoracaceae bacterium | reverse complement strand
CCACCGCACGGCGGGACAGAACGATGTTGCCACGCTTCTTGTTGAACTTGATGATCTTGAACTTGAGCTTCTTGCCGACGAACTTGTCGAGGTTCTTCACAGGCTTCGTGTCGATCTGGCTGCCGGGCAAGAATGCCTTCACGCCGATGTCGACGGAGAGACCGCCCTTCACCTTCGCGATGACGGTACCTTCCACGAGCTGGTCCTTCTCGCAGGCCTGCGAGATTTCGTCCCAAGCGCGGATGATTTCCGCCTTGTCCTTCGAGAGGAGCATGAAGCCGTTTTCCATCTCCATGCGCTCGAGGTAGACGCTAACCACGTCGCCGACGTTCACATGAGCGACGCCGTGAGCATCCTTGAACTCCTGAAGGGGAACCAAACCTTCGCACTTGTAGCCGATATCGACGGTGGCGTATTCGTTGCCGAGGCTGACGACCGTTCCGTCAACGACTTCGCCTTCACGAATTTCCTGCTGGCGCTGCGAGGCTTCGAACAGCTCCGCAAAGCTTTCTTCGCTATCGTCCTGGTGGCCCTGAGCTTCTTCATCACCCATGTAGGTGGAGAACTCGTCCATCCAGTTTTGGTTCTTCAGGGTAGACTTCTTGGAAGTCTCCGTTTCTTGTTTCACTACCATTGTGTTTATTGGCCTTTCTTACACCTGACCTTACGTCAGGCATGACGGACGGCCCATTCGCCGCAAAGCAGCTAAAACCGGGCTCATCCCGATAGATTCCAGATAAGAACCTACGTGGGGGAAGGTATAGAAAGGTAACCCCTCTTTGTCAAAGCGAAAATTAGATACTGCCGCGCCGCCGCAAGGCCTCTTCATACAAACGAAGAGTGTGAACTCTGCGGGCACGCCGGTCATAGTGCTTCACGACGTGCTGACGAGCGCGCTGCCCCATCTGGACGCGTTCTTGCGGATGATCCAGCATGAATCGTAATTGTCTTTGAAGATCATAGGCATCATCCGGGTGGACCAGGAGCCCGAACTCCTGCTGACCGACGATTTCACCGGAACTCCCGCCCCGGGAAATCACGATCGGGCACTCCATGGCCATCGCCTCAATGGCGACCAGACCAAACGCCTCCTGCCGGGAGGGCATCACGAAGATATCGAACGCCTTCATAACCTCCGGGATGTTTTCCTGGTACCCGGCAAAGACGATGTGCTCTTCGAGGTGGAACTGGGCGACCATCTTTTTGAGCTCGGCCAGGTGATCCGAGGCACGCCCCAAGGTCTCCTCTCCCACCATGATGAACTTAAGCTTCTCCCCCTGAGCCTGGTTCTTCATGAGCCCTGCGGCGGCCTTGATGAAGGTTGCCTGCCCCTTCGCGGGGTCGATCCGGCCAACCAGACCGATCACCACGGTCTTGTCATCCGCTCCCCATGCCGCGCGCTGACGGGTCGTATCGACCTTGGCGGGATCAAACCTATCGAAGTCCAGACCGAGATTCACGACCTCTACCTGGCGCTCCCTCAGGGGATGAGTCTCCAGGACGTTCTTCCGCAAAGTCTGACTCATGACAATCAAGGCATCGAGGCGATGATAGATCGCCCGATGGAAGAAGTTTCTCTTGTCGTGGTTGTTCATGATGTGTCGCGACGCGAACATCGCGATCTCCGGCCGATACCACAACCATGGAACAATCGACCCCAGCAAAGACGTCTGGTGTGCATGCACCAGGTTCACGCCCTCACGGAAAAGCCGACTCAATTCGGCACGCATCTTCAAATCGAAGTAATCCCTCGGGCGAAACGAGAGCGGAACGGTCTTCACCGAATTATCGCGGTTCAAGTACTCGTGGATCGGCGTGCCCTCCAGACACAGGACGCGGACGTCCAACCCAAGCCCGGCAACATCCAAAGCATCATTCGCAGCAACCTGCTCCAAGCCGCCCCACGAATGCGACAAGCAGA
>CAYOWB010000054.1:0-2373 GCA_964407515.1 uncultured Bacteriovoracaceae bacterium | reverse complement strand
AGCCAGCCGGTGACCTTGAGGCCGGGGTACTTGGCCTTCATCTTGTCGCGCATGCTTTCCGCGAGAACGTCGGCGGGAATAGACTGCGTCTGAGCGTTATTCAGAGATTCGGACTCCACGCTTGATCTCCTCCCACACCGTATCCGGGCGAATGCCATGCAGACAACGGTTTTTCTCCTCGCCCATGAGCGAACAGGTGTTTCGCTCGCACGGCCAGCACTCCACCGGATTGATCGCCACGCGGACCACGCCCGGCCCGAGAGGGCGCGTGCGTCGAGGATCCGCGGCACCACAGACAATCTGAACGAATGAACCGCAGAGCGAGGCCACGTGCGCAAGTCCGGATTCATTGGTCACTGTGAAGCGCGCCTCACGGAAGATTTTCCAAAGGGCGGGCACCGGCCCCCGCGCCGTCATATCCTTCAACTTCAAAAGCGGATCAGAGCACAGCTGCTCGGCAATCGGAGCCTCGGAAGGCCCACCCACGATGACACCGGTCCACCCTGTCTCGTCGGCGATCCGGCGAGCCAGCACGCGAACATATTCCACCGGCCAACGCCGTGAGTCTGCGGTTGCCCCCGGCGCCAGCACCCAGTAAGGCCCGGATGGCGGCTGCAACGGTTCGAACTTCGACCAGGCCGCCTGTGGATCAAAGACACTGAGTTCACCTGGAATCGGGTCATCGAGCTCGTTCTCCGCGGGCGTATCCCAGAATTCCTTTACTGACCGCTCGGGACGCGCCTCAAGCGGCAAGAGATCCACGTAGGCCTGCGCGCGATGCCGTTCCGGATCGCCATCCCACGCCAAGCCGTCGTTCAACAGCAGGCCACGTCCCTCGACGCGATATCCCCGCCTGAGTTTCGCCCCAGCGCGAAACAACACCCAGGCAGCCGAGAGCGAGTTCGGAAGCGAGATCCCCAGATCCCACGGTCCCCTTTCGCGCACGGCACGAGCGCCTTCCTCGATGGCCTTCAGCTTTTCGGAGAACGTATCGCGATAAACTTTCGGAAGAACGAAAACCTCGTCCACGCAGTTCCTGAACTGCAGATCCTTCACCCAAGCCTGGCAAACGACGCCGATCCTGGCCTTGGGGTAGGCCTTTCTCAAGTAATGGAAGAACGGGAAAGCGAGCACCTGATCGCCGATCCAATTGGGCGCCCGGACGAGTATTGATTTCATGCAAGTCGGCAGTCTAGGAGATCGCGCCGTGATTGTCGAGAGGCAGTCACGCGCTCAGAAGAGACCACCCCTGAACGATCCCGTACGAGAGCACATGAGGGACTCTAAAGGTCAGCTCACATGATTCCTGGCGCCGCGGGATCGCCCGCGGCTCCACTCGTCCGGCTTCAAGGGCGACAGATCGCCCTTGAATCGGCGATGAATGCAGAGCCACTGCTCGGGTTGAGCAACGATATGGGTCTCCAGCACCGAGGCAAACTTCGCCGTCGCTTCGGCCAGCTCCCGGTTCTGATCTTCTTCAGCCGTCCCCTGAAACGACAACTCCAATGGCGGAAAAATCTCGACCACGAAGCCGCCTTCCGGAGTCCGATAATTTACTACCGGGAGAACGGGCGCGCCGGTCCGGCGGGCAAGCATCGCCACCACCGTATTCGTCCCGACCGGGACTCCGAACACCGGCACCCGCACCCCCACCGGAGGTCCGGCATACTGATCCAGAACAAAGCCCACCGTTCCATTCAGCTTGAGGTGCTTGAGAACATCTCGAAAAGTGCGAGGCTCATACGTGGCGCGCACCCCGCACTTCAAGCGGCCCTTCTCGATCGCCTGATGCAGCCATTCGGGCTTCAGGTGCTTGGTCACCATCATGATATCGATCCCGAGCACGCCTCCGCCCGCCAGCATGACCTCCCAGTTGCCCACATGGCTCGAAAGCATGACGACGCCCTTACCGAGCGTCTTCGCCTTCTTCCAGTGATCCAACCCCCGGAGTTCCACTTTCTTCGATGCATACCGGCGCATCGGACCAAGCAGCATCAGGATCTCGAGAATCAGAAGCGCCAGATGAAAATAGGCGGAGCGAAAGAGACTTTCCCGCCGTGCGGCCGAATCCGCATCCTCGCCAGGAAAGGCGATTCGAAGATTCTCGAGCACCACGCGGTGGCGAAGTTTGAAAGCCCGAAGGATCCCACCGAGCATCGACGCGACCGTCGTCTTCAAGGGCGCCGGCAGGAGATAGTAGCCCCAGGCCTTCACCTTGAGCAGCCCGAGAATCAGGCTTCCCACAAGATTCGATTCCAAATCTCACTCCCTTCCAGAATCTCCACACGCGGTTCGAATACGAGGATGTCCTCGCGCGGAATTCCCATCACCCGCAGCTTGACCCAAGCAAGACCCCACGCGCCGACACGACAC
>CAYOWB010000053.1:17290-18856 GCA_964407515.1 uncultured Bacteriovoracaceae bacterium | reverse complement strand
AGCGAGCACGATCATCGGATCGTTGGACTTCTCAATGGCTCCCTTGCCTCCGTCGAAAAGGGCTTTCCGGTTTTCGACTTCCCGGAGGCCGGTCGTCTTCACGAGGTCGATCGCGATTTCAGCCGGAGACCGATGTCCGAGGACCATTTTGACAAACCGGTCGTCAGCACCGAGCCGTTCCCGGAGTTTGGTCAGCGCGAACGTCAGCTTCGCGATTTCCAGCTCGCTGTAAATCGGAGCGGTGCTGAAGAGCTCCTGCTTCAGTGCCGGAAGATTGGAGTCGGCGTACTCACGAAGACGCTTCTCGTTGGGTTTCGGTAACTCCGCGGAGGCACGGACGAGCGTTCTCGCGATGGCGAACAGGTCCGAGGAAAAACCACGGCCGTTCTCCAGGAATTGCAGACGGTCGTAGATTTTCTTCTGCTCCACGAGCGCCTTCTCGATTTCGCCCCAGGCGCTTCCGAACTGCTTCTTCAGTTTGGGGTTCGCATTCACGGCATCGCGCAGGCGCTTCTCTTCCGCGACCTTTTTGCCGAAGAACTCCTTGTCCAAGAGCGCCGCCAGGCGCCCTTGATAAGCCTTGAAGCCGTTCTCGATTCCGAATAGCAGGCTGTTGGAGATCCGCTTCTGTTCCGGCCCACGTTTCTGGAACTCCGTGATCATCCCACGCAGTTCGGCGGCAAGGAGCAGTCGCCGGATCAGGGCGACGTCGCGTTGGAACTCGAGTTCCGCCACCGTCAGCATGCGATCCGTCCCTCCGGGGTGACCCGAGACGAAAGTGAGTTCGTCTTTCTTCGCGCCGTTCTTCGACCAGCGGAAGTAACGGTCCGTCTTGAGCGGCTTGCCGTTCTCGTACACGCGGAGAAACGCTACGTCGAGGTCATAGCGGGGGAACATGAAGTTGTCGGGGTCGCCGCCGAAGAATGCGATCGCAAACTCCGGAGCGAATACCAGCCGGACGTCCTGGAATCGCCGGTAGCGATACAGGTCGTACTTGCCACCATGATAAAGCGTCACGACGTCGCACCGGATATCCTCGGAGTCGCCCGCGCATTCTTTTTCGATGCGTGACATCTCGGCCTTCAGCGCGTCGTTGTACTTCTGTCCCTGAAGTCCCTTTGTCGCCTTGCCGATTCGATCAGTCACTTCGCGGATTTCGGTGAGCTGGTTCACTTCCAGTTCAGGACACTTGACTTCATCGGTTTCCTTCGCTGCGGAGAACCCGCTTGCGATGAAGTCTTTCCCCGAGGTGGAGAGTTGTTGAATGCAGCTCTCCGCGCAGTGGTGGTTCGTCATCACGAGACCGGAGGGAGAAACGAAGCTGCCCGAACAACCGTCGGCGAGGCGTACCGACGACAGGCGGGCATGGTCGAGCCACTTCTGGTCGGGAGTGAAACCGTACTTTCGCGCCACTCGCTTGAACGGGAAGCCGTTGAAGGTCCACATGCCTTCGTCAGCGGAGGCGGCCTGAATCAAGGTAGTCACGAGCGCCAAGGCGAGCAGCTGAGTTTTCATCGGCCGAGTATGTCGAAGAAGGCCCGTGTTTGCAACTAGAGCACTCCGGCG
>CAYOWB010000053.1:6246-17219 GCA_964407515.1 uncultured Bacteriovoracaceae bacterium | reverse complement strand
CCTGTTACATCTACTTCATGGGCTTGCCCGCCGTGGAGTAGATGTAACAGGGCTGAGGTCGTACGACAGCGCCCCAGCTCTCTTTGAAGGACAGGGGACCGGTTCCCCTTGTCGATCGACCGAAGTCTAGCGTCTTTCGCCCGAGAAGGCAGCTGCGTCGGATGATCTCCCAGTAGAGCAGATTGTTCGGTGACATCGTGCGAGCGGACGGACGGGACGATGCGAAGGGCACGTATGTCGTGTCCTTGAAGTCGATGAGGAGCGCTCCGGCGATGGGTCGCCCTCGATGCTCGAGGGTGAGAACGGTTCCCTGGTCTCCTGTCTCGGTCAGCAGCCGCTGCATGAAAGGGTACCCGTAGATCGGTGCTCCTTTGTCGTGCATGTTATCGGCGAGAACATCATAGAAGTTCGGGAGCTCTTCTTTACCGAAGGATGCCTCCAGCTTGAACTTCAGTGCCTTCCGGACACTGTTGCGGATCTTGTCCCGAAATCCGTGCCACATCCGGTCGGGATCAGGGTCAAGAGAGAGCGTGGCAATCACCCAACTGTCACTATGATCGAATGCATGGCGGCCGATGGGGGGGCCGTCACAAAGGCACTTCAGGAAGAAGTTCTTCGCTCCGAGGCGAACGGACTTCTCGAGTGCATGGTCGATGAGGCGCTGGCGAACCTGCGGGGTGTCGGCGAGAACGTCCGCGTAGGCTCCGAAGAGTCCGTTCGTGGCGTGCGACCCCATTGCAGATCGAATGATGTAGAGTGGCAGAACACCGAGGAGCAGTTCGCTCGTGCTGCTCCGGGCAATGAGGAACGGGGCACGGATGCCATAAGCCCCACGTGCTACGTTCTGCCAGGCTCGGAGGTGATAACACGTCGCACCGGGATGCCGGGCGAGATAAGTGTCCCAGGCTTCATGAAACTCGGGACGGAGTTCTTCGACAATCATCCGGCGAAAGGCGAGAGCGAAATTCGTGCCATAAAAAAGGGACGGATGAATTCATCCGTCCCTTCTGAGTTCGGTCACCTGCCGGGATTCCCGGTGAGGCGAAGACTGCTTAAGCTTGCGCGGGAGCCTCGTTCGAGTTCATCGCCGGAGTGGATTCCTCGTCTCCTCCGATCGCGCGCTTCAACGGCTTGCGCGCGAGGAAGAAGCCGGCGGCAGTCATGAAGGACAGGCCGGTCAACAGGAGGAAGAAGCTTTCCTTCGACATTTTCGACCAGAACATCCCGATGAATCCCGAGAGGTAGTTGCCGAAGAAGCTCGAAAGGAACCACATGCCCATCAGCATGGAGACCATGTGGACCGGGGCCAGCTTCGTGACCAGTGAGAGCCCGACGGGCGAGAGGTAAAGCTCACCGACCGTGAGAACGGCGAGGTTCGCCACCAGCCACAGAAGGCTGACGGGGGTGCCGTCCGCGTTGGCGCGAGCGGCGAAGAACATGATGATGAACGAAATGCCCAGCATCACGCAGCCCAGGCCCATTTTGGAAACGCTCGAAGGTTCCTTGCCGCGGCGATCCTGCCACGCCCAGAACGAGATGATCAGCGGCGTGAACATGAAGATCATCGCCGGATTGAAAGCCTGCACCCAGGTGGCCGGCATTTCCCAACCGAGGATATGACGGTCGGTGTTGGCGTCGGCCCAGAGCGCCAAGGTGTTGCCCTGTTGTTCGTACACGGCCCAGAAGATGATGTTGAAGATGCAGAGGACGACGAGTGCCCAAATGCGGCTCTTGTCGGTCTTGCTCAGAGCCTTCTTCTCCGCGGCTTGACCCGCCGCTCTCTTCATGACCTGGTCCGCGGCCAGATGCTTCTGACCCCAGAGGTAAACCACCAGGCCGGCGATCATGCCGAGGCCGGCGGCCATGAAGCCGTACTTCCAGCCGTAAACTTCGCCCAGGGTTCCGCAGATCAGCGGCGAGAACAGGGCGCCCAGATTGATGCCGACGTAGAAGATGCTGAAGGCGCGGTCACGACGATGGTCGCCGGGTGCGTAGAGGCTTCCGACCTGAGTCGAGATGTTCGGCTTGAAAGCGCCGTTGCCCAGCACCAGGAAGAAGAGGCCCGGGTAGAACAGGCTTTCGAACATCAGCAGGAATTGCCCGATGGCCATGAGGATACCGCCCAGGATGACGGCCTTGCGTTGACCGATCACGCGGTCCGCGAGCATGCCGCCGAAGAAGGGCGTGAAGTACACGAAGCCGGTATACAAGCCGTACACCTGCGACGCCTCTTCCTGGGCGAACATGAGCTGCTTCGTCATGTAGTAGACGAGCAGAGCGCGCATTCCGTAGTACGAGAAGCGTTCCCACATTTCCGTGAAGAAGAGGACGTAGAGTCCCTTCGGATGGCCTTGATTGGCGACTGCAGCATTCGACATTGAGATTCCCCCGATATTTAGTGACGTCTTCATTAACCGGTAATACGAAATCACCGGATCGGCAACTCGCACCTGGAAAATCTTACTCTAAGCGATAACCGGCTAGAACAGTGTGAGATTCGGCTGAGGGAGCCTGAGAAAATTCTCTCGCACCAAGGCCTCGGCCGGATGGGCGTCCAGGCCTTTCTTGCGAAGGTGCCGGACGAGCGCTCCGTCGCGATGAAGCACGAAGACCCGCTTCGCTCCGCACTCCTCGATTGTCCGGTTCAATGCATTCCAGTCGGCGTGATCCGACATGATGAACCCGTGATCGTAGCTCTGGCCGTGAGGCCGGGACGAGCCTTGCATCCACCCGGAAGCGAAGGCAGTCCTGATGCGCCCCAGTCTTTTGCGCCATTCGCCTTCCAGGATCGCTGGAGGCGCGAGAATGAGCTCCCCGTCCAACTCGAGTTTCTCGGGCGGTCCGGAAAGAACTCGGGTGGGGGCCAGTCTTCGGCCTTCCTCTCGATAACATCGGCACAGGTCTTCGATGGAGTCGTGGACGAGGACCGGCTGCTTCGCGAACGGCTCCAGCTCCGCGAGAATTCGCTGAGCCTTGCCGAGCGAATAGCCGAAGAGAAGGCTATTGAATCCATCCTTCGCATTCTCATCCCACCAAGCGGCAATTTCACGTCCATGGCTGCTCGCTTCGTTCCAGACGTAGCGAGGCGTTCCGAAGGTGGCTTCCGTAATGAAGGTATCGCAAGCGACCGGCTGGAACGGCTCGCAGCTTGGGTCGGGGGCGCGTTTATAGTCGCCCGAAGCGACCCATACCTCGCCCCGACACTCCACGCGCACCTGCGCTGAACCCAGGATGTGTCCGGCCGGGTGAAGGCTGACGCGAACTTCGCCAAAGTGAAACACGTCGCCGTAACGGTGACCTTGAACCTGAATCTTCGCTCCGAGACGGGCCTTCAGAAGTCCGACGGAACTGGCCGCGCAATGGTACTGCTTGCAGCCGCGTCTCGCGTGGTCGCTGTGCGCATGAGTGACTACCGCGATGTCCACCGCCCGGTGCGGGTCGATATAGAACCCGCCCTGCGCGCAGAAAAGCCCGCGTTCGGTCCAGGCGATCAAGGGCGAATGCTCGGAAGACATCCGCCTCACCCTACTGATTCGGGTCTTAGAACTCAATGGCCAGGAATGGCCGCCAGTCATTTGCCGGGACGATCTCGCGGGCCAGACTACTGCCCCAGCGAGACCGCGGAGTACGTGTATTTCTTGATCCAGTCGTACGGCAGGTAGATATAGCCGCCGTCGGCCCAGCAAGGACTCCAAGAGTTCTTGATGATCAGATAGCCGCCGCCCGCGCCGGCCGGTGCATCGGGTAAAATGCTGGCGAGGGTCGTGTTGTCGATCATTCCGACGACATGCACGAGGTGCCCCCCGCGAGTCTTCTCGGTCGCGGTCGTGAAGGTGGCGAAGCCGTTCGAATTCGGTACATCAAAACTGCGGGGAACCTGGATTGAGATGACAGTGGCTTTTCCGGCCTCCACTGAGAGCTGAATGCGGGAGAGTGAAGTGGAGGGGGTTTTGTCGTCCCAGAGTTCTGCGTAGTAGTTGATTGCGTAACCCGTTCGACCATTCTTCGAAGGACTCGTGTAACCACAGAAGAGCAGGTCATCGCTTTCCGCGCACATCAACTGTCCTTGATGAACGGTGTCCGAGCAGTCCTCGTTGTAGTTGTCGCAGGACTGCGCGTAGGCCTTGTGCTCGTTATCCTCGAGTCGTCGGCTCGAGGTATTGTAGTTCCAGAAACTCTCCGGCATGAACTCGTAGCCCTTGGTCACGATATTGCGGGCGGAGCCCAGCCCGGAGGCGCCGTCTCCGAACTGGCTGAAGTTCCACCAGAGCTTCATCGAATTATAGAGGTCTTGTTCAGAGTAGTTAACGCGCCGGCCAGTGTCTTGGGCGGTGAGGGTTTCGGCGGCGGATGTCAGCCCAAAAGCGACGCAGGTGCCACGGGCGGCTTGGTTCTTCACGCAGGGGAGGTAGGGCTTCGCCGGAAAACTGTAGTTTGCCATAAGTCCGCCGGATTTATGGGTACAGCTGGACCAGGAGCCCGTTCGGTCCCATGCTTTTCCGGCGCCTTCCTCTTGGCCACAGACGAGTGGGGGAAGTGTGCTCGGATCCACGGCATCGGCGAGTTCGCCGTGCGAAAGCTTGATGATCTCGTCTGCCCGCGCGGAGATCGTATCATTGAGGCGGGAGAGATCGTCCTTGCTCAACGAAACAGCTGCTTCCGCGCTCGGAAAGTGATGAGCGCCCAAGGACGATCGGTTGAGTGCGAGGCGAAGGCTCCGGTAGAGAGCCAGTTGGTTCTCGTGTGTGGAGAACTTCTGGGCCGCCTCCTTCCGTCCGGCTTCGACAGCTTCTGGCGAGATCAGGGTGACTGTTTGTGTCTGTCCGAAACGATCCGTGAACTGGTGAGTCACCTCCGCGTCCACCGAGGCGGAGATGAAGGTCGGAACGCTTTGCACGAGGTGGATCCGACCGGACTCATAGAGCTCAAGCATTTCTTGGGCTCCAACGAGCTTCGCGCCGGCCGGAATGGGGTCGCCTACCTTGCCGTAGGCCAGATCCTTAAACTCGAGGGCGACCTGCGGCTCTGGTTCGCATCCTGCCGTGAAGACCGTGAGCATTCCGGCAGTGATCAACATCGACCAAGTAGTGTGCTTCATGAATCCTTCCCTCAAGAGTGAGACAGAATGACGCATTGCGTTATACCTGATCCGTCAAAGCGTGGCAAGGCTGATTATTTTGGTCAAATAATACCGGTGGCGATGTGTAACTATTTGATTTTGAGTCGAATTATCTTACTTTTTCTTCGCAGTCTTCTTCGAGGTTTTCTTGGGTGCTTTCTGAGGAGCAGGCGCTTCTTCTTGGTCGACCATTTCGGCTTCGACCTCTTGGCGGCTCAGACCGACGTTTTTCAGGAAACCGAAAAAGGGCTTCTCTTTCCCAATCGTCAAGTTGACGGCGACTCCGTCTTCATGCGCGATCTCGGCAATCTGGCTAATGATTTCTTGGATGTCTTCCAGGGAGTCATAGCGAACGACGTCGCCGCCCTCGAGCGTGCCGGTTTCGTCGGAGAATTCGTAACGGAGATAGATCGTCTTCTTATTGTTTTTCATTCCGCCCGTGTACCGCGTTCCGCCAGCGAACGCCAGTCATCAGTCCGGTTTTTGCAGCACCGGCTGGAACCAGCATGGCACAGAACAAATCAGTTGGACTCAGAGCGGACGGCCTGGATCATGCGATTCATAACCCAAGTCGCCTGGCGACTTTGATGAACACGGGTTTGGTCGGCTCGCCCATCGAGGAGGCGTTCGATCGGCTGACGCGTCTCGCGGCGCACACCGTCCGGGCGCCCGTCTCGCTCGTTTCGCTGGTTGCCGAGGAACGTCAGTTCTTCAAGAGTGTCTTCGGGCTTCCTGAGCCTTGGGCATCACGCCGTGAAACGCCGCTCACGCACTCGTTTTGTCGGCATATGGTGGCGACGGGAGAGCCGTTGATTGTCACCGACGCCAGGCAACACCCCTTGGTCCAAGACAATCCCGCAATCCGAGATCTCGGTGTCATCGCCTACGCAGGTATGCCTCTGACTCTTCACAATGGCGAGACGATCGGTTCCTTCTGTGTGATCGATTCGGTGCCGCGTGAATGGACACAGGAGGAGTTGGCACTTCTCCGTGAGTTATCGTTCTTGGTGATCACGGAAATCGAGTTGAGACTGATGATGCAGGCTCGTGAAGAGCTCCTCGATCTGATGTTTCATGACCTGAAGAATCCTTTGAATGCGATCTTGCTCAGCATGGAGCTACTGGGCCGGATGCCAGTCGCTCAGCGAGAGGACATCTTGGGTAGGTCGGTGGAGCGGGTTTACACGTCCGCGGACCTGATGCTTCAGATGATTCGTGATGTTAGCGACCTGAACGCGATCGAGGCCGGAAGCTTTCGTCTGAGCCCCGCGCAGGTCCCGGTGCGCTCACTTCTCGATCGGGTTTCGGAGAGGCTCAAAACCCCTCCGGCACGAAGTAAGATCACGCTTCGCTTCGATGCCGAAGGAGACTGGACTCTTTGCTGCGATCGCGAACGGATCGAGCGGGTTCTGATGAACTTCGTGAGCGCCGTTATGAATCTTCATGGCGTCGGGCCAGAGATCCGCGTCAGTGTCCAGCGTCGGATGAACCGCGTCGTTTTTCGGGTGAGAGCGGATCAGCCGGATCTCACAAACGAAGAAGCCGCGCATCTCTTTGACCGTTTCTGGAAAACCCGACTTTTCACCAGCAAGGGCGTGAAGCTCAGCCTCGCGCTTTCACAGGAGATCGTGAAGATGCATGACGGAGCGGCGCAAGCGGTCTTGAGCGACGGAGGAACGGAGCTTCGTTTCGAGCTACCAGTCAGTGAATCCGGGTAGGCCGCTATTTTCGGGAGGCACTTCCCGTGATGGTACGTCATCCTTACTGGCTAGCGCGCCAGGAGGTGTATGATACGAGTGAGGAAGCGCGCCTCCTCTCCCGCTGGATGGGTCGCGCAAGTCTTGATCGACGTCAGCTTGGCGCCCGCTTTCCAGCTCACGGTGAAATAAGGTAGACAATGCCCGGAATAGAGCCTTTTGGCGGAATCAGGCTTCGCGGCCAAGTCGCGAATTTTTTTCAATGGCGCGCGAAAGCGCCCGATCTCGGCCATCGAGACCCCTTTACTCTTCTGAAGGGAGGGCGACACGACCGAAACGTGCAACCGGTCCCCGGCAAGGGCGGCGATATAGTTGGAGGTGGCGAGTTCTCCGACTTCCTCAATCCGAACCTCGGATACCGTCGTGTCCTTTCCTGGAACAGCCGCTGCGCTTTCCGGTAAGAGCGCCAGAAGAACGATCCACGGAAGCTGTCTCATTTTTCACCTTCCTTTTTGGCGGTCAGTTTCCGCGGGATCGGACAGTAAGGCGCCTCAGCAGGAACATCCGCGGAGCCCCCCGTCGCAATGCGCACCGACGGGTGGGCCGCAACGATCTTACCGAGACGATCGGAGGAAATCGGATGAATGTCCTTCTTCGCCTTCGCTGACCCCTCTTCACCGCCCGAACTGCAGAGAAATCGCCCCATCTCGAGATACCGCTCACGCTTTCTCTGGGGCGGCTGGCGTGCTCCCTCATCTTCAATCCGACGGACCATGAGCTCCGTCCCAAACCAGTCGGGAAACGCCTCGCTCATCCGATCCTTCCCGTCATCCGTCAGCTCCTGCGTGGACGGCATGGCCGATCGCAGGCAACTGAGTTCATCAGCGTCCGAGGCCGAGCCCTCTCCAAAGAGCAGTCCATATACGGTATGACCCAGTTCGTGCGCCAATACCCAGGAAAACTGGTCTGGATGCCGATCTGCCAACTCCATCACGGCCGGACCGAAGTTGATACTGATAGGCGCTCGTGTGGACGCCCCGATGACATTGTCCGACGACACCGAATGGTCCCGGTCAAACTTGATGGCACTGAAGGTTGCCAAAGCGCCGTGGGTGGCGGCAAAAAGGTCATTACAGGAGGAGCTCCAGCGAGCCTCACCCTTCTTCCCGCACTTCTTTTCAATCCGTTCGGCCACTCGTGCGGAGGCCCATCTCACCGCCCGTTGGTGCAATGTCGCAAACAGCTGCTTAGCATTATCGCTCGGCATGCCGGCATAGATTTCATCTTCTATCCGCTGCCTCGCTTTCGTCATGACATCGTACAACTCGTCGCTTACCTGGAAAAAGCTGTCTTCGTTGATGGTGTCCAGGGGAGGATGGGCCGGGGAGCTCATCCGCTGGTTGCGGTGAAGGAAGAGTTCCGTCAGATATTGCTTCGCATCCATGAATTCAGGCTGATCCAATGCGGCTAGACATTGGTCATGGGAAATAGCAGGCACCAACTTGGGAGTCTCTATTCGCTTGGGAGGCTCCATGAAACCTCCGAAGTCGGGCGCTCCAGTCCCCTTGATACTGATCGGCTTCGATTCGGACGACTCGCCGGAAGTCCAACCGACCTTTTGGAGAGCCAGCCGAAGCTCGGGGGTTTTGTTCAAAAACCGCTCGCGCGAATCGCTCGGAAGTTTTCGGCTCATGCAAAGCATCAGTTTTTCCGGAGAATCCCCGAGGAACTGAGAGCAGTTTTCACACATGGCCTGTTTCAGCGCCAATCGTGCCGGCTCAAACTGGGGGGATGCGGAGACCTCATTCATGATGCGGTCTTCAATTTGCTGGGCTCGAACCCCAAAGTCTTTGATCCGAGCGGATTTTTCACGAACCGATTCCTGCCCGGCAGGGCAAGTACAAGCTGCTGCGAAGAAGTCCTTAGCGGGCGCCTGCTGAACCTCTTCAGTACAGGCATGACGGGATGAGTTAGGAATGCTGGAGAGTACTTCCGGTTGAGTCGACTTGTCGTCCGGGCAGTCTTCGTTGGAAGCGGAGGGATCTACGTCTTTCAAAGCTGTCCCCAACCACCGGAGATCGGGTGCTGGCTCTCCCGAGGCAACCCCGGAAATCAACATGACAAGCCCCATTGCAAGCGCCTTACGCGAGATGGATTTCACGCACCCTACCCCCCGCCTCCATTATACCGGAGTCGGGTCGAAAAGCCGTCCGTCTATTGGTTATTCGATATGGACTAAAACTGACTCGCCTGGCGGGTCCAGGGGTGCTTGTGAGAAGCTCCGAGCGCTCTGCGTGCGTTCCGCCACGAAGCTTAGGAGCACTTGAGAGAAGTGTCGGACTCGTGTATTCGTCACGTCATTAGCCACCCAGGTTACCGATGGCGGTCAATCCTTAGACCGTAGGTTCCTAGATAGGAACCCTTATGCCGAGACCATTCCCGATCCTTGAATTCATCCTGAAGAACTACCAGAACTTCAACGCACGCGCGACACGAGATGCGACACTCTCGTATTGGCGGCACATCGAGCGTGGCGGGAAAATGTTCTGGTCTATAGCGGGAGCGATGTCGTCAGCACAGCTCGGCATTTCGCTTGCGCCTGCGATTCGAGCAGGTCTGATTCATGGTCTTTCTGTGACCGGAGCCAATCTGGAAGAGTCGCTTTTCCGGCTGGTCGCCCACCATAGCTATAAAGATTTTCCAGATTATCGCTATCTCACCAAGAGCGACGACACGCAGATTCTGGAAAAACGCATGAGGCGCGTCACCGATACCAGCATTCCGGAGGATGAAGCTTTTCGTGCCGTCGAGAAAACCATCGTTCCGATGTGGGTCAATGCAACGAAGACCAATACACGGCGCTTCTGGCACGAATACTTTTACGAGCTCATTCAAGAGATTGATCCTTCGTTGCATGAAGGACCGCCGGAAGAATGCTGGCTTCTCGCTGCTGCAAGAGCAGACCTTCCGATCGTCGTACCCGGATATGAGGACTCTACTTTCGGGAACATTTTCGCCAGTTATGTCAAAACGGGCGAATGCAGCGCTCTTTCGGTCAAGTCTGGCATCGAATATATGGCAAACCTCTACGACCAGTACGGCGAGCTTTCGAGTGGGGCTGGTGTAGGCTTTTTCCAGATCGGCGGTGGAATCGCCGGCGACTTCCCCATCTGTGTGGTGCCTTCGACCAAGTATGACCTGAATGCCCCTGTTAAGCCTTGGGCGTATTTCTGCCAAATCTCGGACTCAACGACGTCTTACGGATCCTACTCCGGCGCAACACCAAACGAGAAGATCACCTGGGATAAGCTCACCCAAGACACACCGATGTTCGTCATTGAGTCGGACGCGACCGTAATCGCTCCGTTGGTCTTGAATGCGCTTCTTGAAGCCAAGGCGGCCCCCCAGGAAGCTAATGCTCTGATCGAGAAGTATCTTCGTTAGCCCGGTTTTGCTGCGCGGATGGTCTTTGCGGCCTCTCCAGCGGGCGGCAAAACGTGCGGGTCTGCTGAGTTGCTGCGCTAATGTCGCGCACGCAGGACGGCACTCTGGAAAATAAAAAAGGCGAGGTCTTTAACCCCGCCCTTTTTGCTTCTGATCTCGCCAGCTTACTGGCTAAAAAAATGGAGCCGATGGCCGGACTCGAACCGGCGACCTACGCTTTACGAAAGCGTTGCTCTACCAACTGAGCTACATCGGCAAACTGGAAAAGAACTATTACTTCAGTGGTTTACACTACTCACGGACTGGAGTCAAACCGAGCGCAGATCGTTTGCAGTGGACTTTCTGAGTAGCCGAATAGAGAGAGTTTCGCAAATTCAAAAAATCGATTTTGGGAAGAATCCGCGAGTAACAGGCATCCTCGTGCCGGGCGTTCGAGTGTTCCTCGGACATGGGGAGAGAAAAGGCTCTTGCAAAATGACTCGGTGAGTCGTATTGGGTCGAGTCTGGAGGTTCTCCGCATGAAGAAAGCTAGAGTGTTGATGGTATCGATCCTTTGTTTGTTGAGCGCGATGACCGCGATGGCAAATACGTCAACGCTTGAAAAGTACAAGGATCTTCTCCCTACTCCGGATGAGCTAGTCATTTACCACATTAGCTTGAGAACGACTGCTGACCAGCAAAGGGGGCTCCGTCATATTCGGGACACCAAATAC
>CAYOWB010000053.1:0-6234 GCA_964407515.1 uncultured Bacteriovoracaceae bacterium | reverse complement strand
GTATGTTCCGTTGCAGCAGTATCTCTCAAAGGTCGAACAGATGGATTTGCGGATCCTCGTGGTCGAATCTGGACGCAAAGGTTTGAACAGTTACCTTGAAGCCTACTCGACGACTCTGCGGAACACGAAACGGACCCTGTTGGTCTATGAGTACATGCCTCAGCTCAGCAGCATCAAATACAATCCGGACGTAACGGACCTGGCCAATGAAGAGTACTTCCTCGCTACGGCCGGTGTGTCGCAGGAACTTCATATGCGACTCAACTTCCCAGGTAAACAGCTGGCATTGGACACCGATCAGTTGGCCAAGGACTTGGCAAGCGGTCGAATCAACGTTTTCAAGGTCCATATCGCCGCGCCGTTGCTGCCTTACGTGGATCGCTCCAGGTAGTTAGGGCATTCTTTGCGAGATACGGCATTCCACGGAAATTTTCGCGCCAATGTGTTCTCGAGTGTGGAGTCTGCCCGAGTATAGGCTACACTCCGGGCTATGGCAGCACTGAGTGAGACACATTTTTGGCAGGCGGCTCTGGGATGCGTGGTGGTGTTCTCTTCGACGACGGCGGGTGCGCTGCCGGTCATGTTCACGCGAAGGATTCCGGAAAGAGTTCAGGATGGCTTGATGGGCCTGAGTGCCGGGGTCATGCTTGGCGCGACGTTTTTCTCGCTTCTGTTGCCAGCCCTGGAGATGACCGAGCCCATGTACTCGGTGAAGCTCGCGTCGGCCGCGGCAGTGGGTGCGGTAGTTCTGTTTGGCGCGATGTTCTTGAACCTCTTCAACAAGATCATCCCGCACGAGCATTTCATCAAAGGGCATGAGGGCGCGGAAGCCGCTCACATCAAGCGCATTTGGCTCTTCATCTTCGCGATCGCACTCCATAACTTGCCCGAGGGACTCGCCGTGGGCGTGGGCCTAGGTAGCGGTGAAATGCAGATCGGCCTGCCTATCATGTTGGCCGTGGCGTTTCAGGACTTCCCCGAGGGACTCGTCGTCGCACTCGCGCTGTTCGGAAAGAACTACACCCGCAAAGAAGCGCTTTGGGTCACCGCGCTCACTGGATTAGTCGAAGCCGGAGGGGCACTGGTCGGCTTCTTCGCCATCTCGCTTGCCAAGACGCTTCTGCCGTGGGGGCTCGCGTTCTCCGCGGGTGCCATGCTCTATGTCGTGAGCAATGAGATTATTCCCGAGTCGCACCGCAAGGGCTTCGAGCGTGAGGCAACCGCGGGGCTGATGGTCGGTTTCGTCCTCATGATGTTGCTGGATGTCGGCCTGTCTTAGCGTTTAGTCGAGCCAGATGCTTTCTGATTCATCGAAGACCCCGCGCAGACGCGGAGACTCACCTGGGCTCACCAGGAGGTCGGGGTGACGGTCCTTCTGAAGCGCGTTCCACAGAAGCGTGCAGGCGCGCTCGGCCGGGGTCTGGAGGCTCAAGCCATCGTGTCCGCGTGACCGGAAGGTGGCGACTTCCGTCCGAATACGACCTGCTTCCAAGAAGTCGAAGGCGACCTGTCCATAGTGCAGGTATCCGCCATCGTGATGTGAGGGTTGTCTCGCGCACTGAAGCTGGAGCAATGTGACTTGTGAAAGCCGGAGGGAGGCTTCCGCTGAGGGAGTGGCGCCCATTGTGGCGACCAGAAGAAGCATCAAGAAGGACATCATAGTGGTCTGATATCATGCGATATTAGCCAAGAAAAGGCCGGTGGCTTGCATCCCCCGGGGCGTTCTTCTACCCTGAAGTAAGTCCATGTCACGTCTCAAAGTTCAGGTCTGGATCTATCGGAATCGCCAGAGGAAGGGCTATGAAGTCCTGCTGCTCAGGACAAACCGCAAGCGCGGTTCCTTCTGGCAGCCTGTAACTGGGTCGGTGGATGAAGGCGAGTCTCTTGAAAAAGCCGCCCGCCGGGAGGCGACGGAGGAGACGGGGCTGTCGTTCTCCAGAAAGCCGCAGTCCTTGGACCTGGAGTTTGCGTTCGAAAGCCGGTTCGGGCCTGCGCGCGAGTCTGTATTCGGGTTGGAGGCTCCGGATTCATCGGATCAGATCGATCTCGACCCGCATGAGCACGAGGCGTGGCAGTGGGTGACGCCCGACGAGGCGTTCAAGCTTTTGAAGTATCCCTCGAACGCAGAGGGGCTCAAGGCGCTCCTGAAGAGCCTGGGGAGGCTCTTATGAGACTGAGGCACCGGCTTCTTCCCGTGATGATTTTCTTGTCGCTGGGACTCGCGCTGGCGGGATTCGCGCCGACGGCGGCGCGCGCGGCACAGGAAGCGATCGTGCTGCTTGAGAACGCGGAAGTCCATCATGTTCCGGACCGCGCCGCCCCCGTTATCGTGTATCTGCCGAAGGGGAGTCGCATTCGGGTTAGCTCTGACACCTATCGCAAGAAGGACGGAGAGCATTGGTTCAAGACGCGGCTTCAGACCGGGGAGTTCGGTTACATTCGCGCCAACTACGTTCTGACGGGTGAACGGCGCGGGAGATTGATCGCGGCCGGGATGGGCGTGGAAGACGCGCCCGTGAAACCGGACGAGGACGAAGTATGGACCTATCTGGTCCGCGTCATGGGACTCGGAGGTTACGGAAGCCGTCTTGCCCGTGCCGTCTATGGAGGTGAGGCGGAAGTCAGCCTCTGCCTCGCTTCGAGTGCCAAAGCGTACGAGCGCCGAATGCTCGGCCTGGGGATTGCGTACGCGAACCTGCGCGACACTCAGTTCTTCGGAGTGTCCTTTGTTTTCAGATTTTTTCAGCGCTCGATCACGGAGCCTGAAATTCGGCTGCGCCTGGGATGGGATGAAAAGGCGGGAAGCCCTGCCATCGGCGTGATTCTCGGGCTGCGTTATCCTTTTTCACTCACGCCAGGACCGCATTTTGCGGCATATATCGAGACTGGCGGCATGACCGTCGCCAGCTCCAAGTCCGCGGCCAACGTTTTCGGGTCGCTGGGGCTGGGTTATCACTTCTGACTTTTTGAAGGTCTGATTCGTTTGAAAGGAACAATATGCCTGTGACTGAAGAGAAGCTGGGTTTCGGCAAGGGTTTGTACGCGGTTTTCGAGACGACGATGGGCGACATGATTTGCAAGCTCGAGGAAGAGCGTACTCCCGAGACGGTGAAGAACTTCGTCGGCCTCGCCACGGGCGAGAAGGAGTACACCGACCCTCGCAACAATCAGAAGTCGCATGAGCCTTTCTATGACGGCACGATCTTTCACCGCGTCATCAAGAATTTCATGATCCAGGGCGGAGATCGCCTCGGTGAAGGCACGGGCGGCCCCGGCTACCGTTTCAAAGATGAGTTTGTACGCGAGCTGCGCCACGATGGTCCGGGCGTTCTCTCCATGGCGAATGCCGGTCCGAACACGAATGGCAGCCAGTTTTTCATCACACTGGTCCCCACTCCGTGGCTTGACGGCAAGCACTCTGTCTTCGGAAAGCTTGTGAAGGGCGAAGACGTGCTGAAGGCGATTGGTAATACCCCGACAGCATCGATGGATCGGCCGAAGCAAGAAGTCCGGATCAATCGTCTGCGAATTGTCCGAGGAACATGATTGACAGAATATCTGTGATCCGTGAATATGCGGCCCACTAACCAGGCTCATTCAAGGAGAATGTGATGAATAAAGCTGAGTTGATCGAAGCAGTGTCGAAGGTCACCGAAGTGACCAAGGTGGACGCGGAGTCAGTTCTGAATTCCGCGATTGAGATCATCAAGAAGGCCGTGAAGAAGGGTGACGACGTCACTCTGATCGGTTTCGGCACTTTCACGAAGACTAAGCGTAAGGCTCGTACCGGCCGCAATCCGCAGACCGGTAAGGAAATCAAGATTCCCGCCATGACGGTTCCGAAGTTCCGCCCTGGCCGCGAGTTCAAGAACGCGATTAAGTAATTCATAAGTATTCCGTTACCGAAAGCCCGCCCGTTGTCCCGTCGTCGCCCTTTCGTCGATGGTCCAGCCGGCGGGCTTTTTTTTGCCCTCCAAAAAGGCAGGGAATCGTGTAAGACAGGGGTATGAAGCAGTGCGGCAATCTCTCAAGCGGGCAGGAAAGCCTGCGTTTCATTCCGACCACACGGGCGGAGATGGATCAGCGAGGATGGAAGGAACTCGATGTTCTTTTCATCTCAGGGGATGCGTATGTCGATCATCCGAGCTTTGGGATTCCGCTGCTCGCTCGCCTGCTGGAGCGCGAAGGGTATCGGGTCGGCATCATCGCGCAGCCGCTTTTCCCGGGCGGCAAGCGCCAGGCGAATCAGGAGCAGGCGCTCGCTGATTTTCGGCGCATGGGCACGCCGCGACTCTTTGTCGGAATCGGCGCGGGCGTCGTCGACTCCATGCTCAATCACTATACGGCCAATAAGAAGCCGCGTTCCGACGATCAGTACACGCCGGGCGGAGTCGCGGGCTATCGTCCGGATTACGCGTCGGTCGTTTACTCAAAGCTCGCTCGCCAGGCTTTTTCGGGTGTGCCGATCGTGTGCGGTGGGGTGGAAGCCTCGTTGCGCCGGCTGGCTCATTACGATTACTGGCAGAACCGCGTGCGTCCGTCGTTGCTCCTCGATCTGGATGCGGATCTGATTGCTTACGGAATGGCTGAGCGGCAGATCCTTGCGATTGCGCGCGAGTTGAAGTCCGATCGGGAAAAGACCGACGGCGTTTCGTCCGGCCAGTGTTGGTATTCTCCAGCGCTGGAGAAGTTGCGCGCCGAGCGAGGACTTGCGTATCTACTGGATCGGGACGCGGCGCAGGCCCTCGAAAACCGTCTTACGCTCCCGTCGTTCGAAGAGGTTCGCGAAGACAAGAAGAAGTACGCGCGCGCGGCAGCGCTGATCGAAGGCGAGACGAACCCCTTCCATGCCAAAACACTCGTTCAGAAACACGGCGCCAAAGCCGTGGTCGTGACTCCGCCGCCCTTCCCGATGACGGAAGAGGAACTTGATCGGATCTACTCGCTTCCGTTCACCAAGCAGCCGCACCCGGCTCACGCGGAAAAGATTCCAGCGGCGGAGATGATCCGCTGCTCGATCACGGTGAACCGAGGCTGCATCGGCGGTTGCTCGTTCTGCGCTATTGCGCTCCATCAAGGACGCATCGTCCAGTCGCGCAGCGAAAAGTCGGTGCTGGACGAAGTGGCGCGCCTGCGTGACGTGCAGGGTTTCAAGGGGACTGTCTCGGATCTCGGCGGACCGACGGCGAACACCTACGGGCTCGGTTGCAAGAATCCGAAGGCGCGTGAGGCTTGCCGTAAGCCATCGTGCTTGTTCCCTTCGATTTGTCCCAATCTCGATACGGACCACTCCAGGCAGATCTCGCTCCTGCGCAAAGCGCGAGCGGTTTCTGGTGTGCGGAAGGTCGTGATTTCCAGCGGAGTACGGTTCGATCTCGCGTTACGCGATCCCCGCTACATCGAGGAGCTTGTGACTCACCATGTGGGTGGTCATCTCAAGCTCGCGCCTGAGCATGCCGATCGCGACGTTCTCAAACTCATGCGCAAACCGCCGTTCGAGGTCTTCGAGAAGTTCCGTGAAGAGTTCGACCGGGTTTCCGCGCGCGCGAAGAAAGAACAGTTCATCGTTCCTTACTTCATCTCGTGCTTCCCCGGGACGACCGATCAGAAAATGCGCGCCGTGAACGAATGGTTGCGCGAGCAAGGATGGAAGCTGCAGCAGGTCCAGGCTTTCATTCCCACGCCGATGACGATCGCGAGCGCGATGTATTGGACGGGCCTTGATCCGTTCACCCGCGAGCCCGTGTACGTGCCCAAGCACGTGGGTGAGCGCAAGCATCAGCAGGCGCTGCTGCAACCGCAGCGTTCAGGTGGAGGTTATCGTCCCCATCTTCGCCGGCCCGGCCGCAGATGAGCGACGGCATCACATGCGGAAGACGCCGAAGGTCGTTTCCTGGATCGGCGCGTTCGCGGCCGTGGCCAGGGCGCGGCCCAGGTACTCGCGCGTGCGCCAGGGAAGGATGACGCCGTCATCCCAGAGTCGGGCGCTGCTTGCGTAGGGCGTCGACTCGGCGGCGTACTTGTCGAGGATCGGTTTCTCGATCGCGGCGATCTCCTCGTCGCTGAGCACTTTGCCTTTGGCTTCAAGCTGGCGCTTCTTGACTTCGGACAATACCTGCGCGGCCTGTTCACCGCCCATGATGGAGATCCGGGCATTCGGCCACATCCAGAGCATCCGCGGCTGATAAGCGCGGCCGCACATGCCGTAGTTTCCCGCGCCGAAGCTGCCTCCCA
>CAYOWB010000052.1:14035-18910 GCA_964407515.1 uncultured Bacteriovoracaceae bacterium | reverse complement strand
CCCGATCCCCACGGTCGACGAGACCATCCGCAAGGAAGTCGCCCCTGGCATCGGGCAGATCCCGGTCTACTCGGATCTCGACGCGACCGTCCTCGACGAGCGCACCCCCCTCAGCCTCTGGGATCTGTGGTTTGATAACGGCGTCTACCTCTTTGAGAAAGAACGCTGGATGGATCCGGAGCTGGCCACCCGCGTGTGGTTCAAGCGCCCGATCGACACGCGTCCCAAGTTCGACAACTTGAACAATCCGCCTCTCCTCGATCCGGTCACCCAGCAGCCGATCGACCTGCAGGCGACGTTCAAGGACGCGTTCCGCAACTCGTACTCCTGGTACGTGAACTACTACTTCTCGATGAACTTCCATCGGAACATGGACATGGGTCAGCAGGCCGGTGAAACGGTCGGCATCCAGGTCGGCAAGCGCGTAGCCTACTACAAAGGCCTCGAGCGCGGCTTTAACCGTAAGTTCAACGAAGCCGCCGCCTCCCGCTTCCAGGACGCTTACGCCCAGGCATACGTCCAGGCGTTCAACAGCACGTTCCAGGACTACAGCCGCTCCGCGAAGCTCGGCTTGCAGATCAAGCAGGTCGTCGGAACGATCGAAGACGGCATCCTGTCGCCGGGAGAACCGATCTCGATTCGCTTCGTGGTGACCAACTCGGGCGGCGCCCCGACCTCGCTGTCGGTGTCCGTCTCCGGTGACGTGACCGAAGGCACGACGCAGACCTTCCAGATGCCGGCGCTCCGGACCATGGAGTTCGAAGCGGCAGGCATCGCGAAGCTCGACGCGCGCCTCCAGGCTCGCGACAACGCCAACATCGTCCTCCATGTGAACGGTCTCAGCTCTTCTCTGAACGAGCAGATCAACGAGATCGTCCAGGTCGAGAGCATCGGCTCCGCCCTGAACATGGCGAACGGTTCGGGTGAAGTCTCCGTGTCCCTGCGCAACATGGCCACGGTTCGCACCCCCGAAATGGTCGAGGCAGCCCTCGTCATCAACGGCCGCACGATGGGCACGAAGAACCTGGGCTTCATCGAACAGGGTGACGCTCGCGACGTGACCATCTCCTTCTCCGGAGTCGATCCGGTCGCCCTGATCTACGGACAGGCCGAAGCGAAGGTGCTCGTGAAGATGGGTAACTCGATGCTGGATGACGCCAGCATCGTACTCAAGGTCTCCAACCGCGGTGACGCCTTGGCGATCTACTTCAACGAGCTGGCCAACAACCGCGGCTTCGTGCCGGCCCCCAAGACCCGCTCCGACCGGATTGCCGAGATCGGTCAGACGATCGTCGACATCAACCGCAAGGAAGTCGACGCCAATCGCCGCGTGGGCAAAGGCAAGAACGTCTGGAAGCTGACTCCCTCAGCCACGATGCTCGGTAAGGTCGTGCAGAAGTTCGACGCCTCGGTGCAGTCGCAGGAAGCCCGTGGAACCTACGACCGGATCGGCCGCAAGATGTACAGCGAACGCAAACAGTTCGGAAAGACACTGGGCATCTTCGTCACTCCCAAGCAGAAGACGTATCAACGTCTCTGCGAGCACCTGATGATCAAGAAGTAAAAACCGACGGGCGGACTGGTGCCGCCCCCGATTAACAAGAAGCCCGCGGTGAGTTTCACCGCGGGCTTTTCGTTTTCAGCAGCGGGCGAGTCACTCAGACTCATGCCACTTTATTCGTGCGGAAACGTCATCTTCTTCACATCGATGCCATGCATCGCCTTGAGCGTATCCTCAAGTTTCTGTTGCTGAGCCGGATCGCCGGTCAGCTCGAGCAGGATCAGCCCGCTCGGCGAACAGAAATCACTGTGAACGTCATGGAGTCCCAAGCGGCTACGGATGAAGCAGCCATACTCGGTCAGAACCCGTTGCATCTCCGGGACGTTTCTCGCCCGGTTGGTGACGTGAATTCCCAGAACGACGTGACTCTCGGCCTTTTCTTGAATCGACATGAAACTTCCTCCAGGCCACCCATTCTGACGTAAAGGCCGTTCGGCGGCAATGTTCGATTTTATCGACATATTGCGACGTTTTTCGGTTCGCTAGCGTTCTCGGCTAGCGATGAAAAAGCTTCGCAACACAGACCTGCGTGACATGCTTCGGCATCGGGGCGGACCCTGCGTCTCCCTCTATCTGCCCCTTCCTCTCAAAGGCGAACAGCTCAAAGAGCTTCTGACACAGGCCGGCTCACAGCTTCAGTCGACGTATCCCTATGAAGCCTGCTTGGGCTTCCTTGCCCCCCTGGATGCGTTGGCTGGGCGCATTTCGGAAACGCTCCCGTTTCCATTTCGAGGAACGGCCTGTCTGTTTCAGTCGAAGGACTTCTTCGGTTACTTCATCGCGCCGGATGCTTCAGGCCCCCTCGCCTTCGTCGGCGAGTCATTTCATCTCAAACCGCTCATCGGCGTTCTCCAATCGAAACGCGAGTTCGGAGTGCTGTGCATTCATCAAGGCCAGGCCGAGGTCCTCAAGTGTGACGAGAACGGCTACGAAGTGATCCACCAGACTCGTTACCCTTCGGACCGCGCGCTCCACGACCTCGACTGTTACATCCAGCGATGCTTCGCCGATCGTAAAATTCCCGTAGTTCTCTGCTGCGACGACGACACCTATCGCGAGTACCTGCGACTCAGCGCATATCCCCGGCTCATCCGCGCGCGTGTCGCCGAGACGCATCGGGACGGCGGCGCGGTGTTCGTCTACCTGAAAGCCAAGAGGCTCGTTCAACTCAAGCTGCGGAACGAGGAGGATCTCGCGTTCCTGGAACTCGTGCGCCATATCGCTGAACGCAGAGTGACGACTGAGCTCGACGGAATCGTCCGGGCCATCAGCAGCGACGAAATACAGTCCTTGTATCTCGCCAAAGACGCCTGCCTCTGGGGCACCGTGGATTGGGACAGGGCCCGCTGCGAGATCCATCCCGTCAAGACTCCCACACCCTCTCTAGGGCCGACCGCTCCCACGTCGGACATCCTGAACGTGCTCGCCATGCGGGCGACTTCAGCACGAGTCCGTGTGTGGCTGGTTCCGGGTCATTGGCTACCCAAGGGAGTGCGTGCCGTAGCGGTGTTCAAGCCACCACTGTCCGCCGGGAAGAAGCCCTTATATCCCATGTCCATGCCCTGAATATGGTTGATCAGCCAGGACTTGAGGAAGTTCATCAGCTCGACGCTCAACGTCCCTCGCCCTTCCTTGAACTTGGACTGGATCTCCAACACCTGCTTCACCAGTCCGTCATGCGTTCGTTTGTGTGACTCATAATCGGGATAGCTGTAGCGGACCATGAGGTCTTCTTCCGTCTTGAAATGCACGGCCGTGTACTGAATCAGCTCTTCAAGAATCTCTCCGAGCGCGGCATTCCCTTGCCCGTTTCTCAAAGCCGAGTAGAGCCGGTTCACTAGATTCACCAGCCCCCGGTGCTGCTCGTCGATCTTCGCGATCCCGGTCCGCAGCTCGTCACTCCACCGGATCAGGACTTCCCCGCGCACGACCGCCGGCTCACCGTGACCGCTGCGCGCCCCGTCCGCGCGACTATCGGCTCGATCGACGCGGAACTTCGTCATCAGGCCACTCAGGTGCTTCGCCTGGCCGGACAGCTCCATCGCAGCGGAAGCCATCTCCTCCGCGTTCGCGGTGTTCTGCTGCGTGACCTGATCGATCTGCGACAATCCCACCGAGATCTCCGAGATCCCGTTGGCCTGCTCCTGAGCGCCCTGATCGATTCTCGCCACGAGATCCGTTACCTGATGCACCTTCGCGGCGATCTCCTGGAAGATCTTAGCCGCTTCCTCGGCGGTCGTTTTGCCCGAGGCAATGTGGGTCGCCGCCTTCGCGATCAACTCCGAGGTCTCATGGGCGGCTTGCGTGCTATGACTGGCGAGCTTCCGCACCTCGTCGGCGACGACGGCGAACCCCTTTCCGTGATGCCCCGCCCTGGCCGCTTCGACCGCGGCATTCAGCGCCAGCAGATTGGTCTGGAACGCGATGTCGTCAATGACCTTCACGATCCGCGCGATTTCCTGGCTGGACGCATGAATCGTATTCATCGATACGACCATCACCTGAACTTGCGAATCACCCGTCTGAGCGATCTCGCGCGCGGAGACCGAGAGTCCTCTCGCCGTCTTCGCGTTATCAGCGGTGGCCTTGGTCCGCGAGTTCACCTCTGCCATCGAAGCGCTGATCTCCTCGAGCGAAGACGCCTGTTCCGTCGCCCCTTGTGAAAGAGACTGACTCGAAGCCGATACCTCGTTCGTTCCCATGGCCACCTGCCCGGCGGCATCCTGGACTTTTGCGATGACCTCACGAAGGTTCTGCGCCATCCCAGCCAGCGCCTGATTCAGAAGATCCTGTGCCGAGCGCGGCCGGACATCCACGGTCAAATCACCGTTCTTCAGCGTATCCGCGACGGAAGCGGCTTCACGGATATAGGAGATCGACCGACGGAACGAGTCAGCCAGGCTCCCGATTTCGTCACCCGAAGCATGCTCGATCTGCTGATTCACGTCTCCTTGTGCGATCCGTTTGGCGACACCGGTCATCTGCGCGAGAGGACGTTCGATCGTCCGACGAATGATGATCCACAGAGCCAATCCGATCAGTGCGAGCCCCACACCGAAAATCAGCAGAGCCTTGATCATTGTCGCGGACACCTGCCGGTCGGCCTGATCCATCGACTGGATGATTTCAAATGCCCCACGGCGCTCTCCGACTTTCCAACCCTCCATGCGTCCGCCGGTCGGGTCCATTCCGTTGGAGTTGCCCCAAAGCGCAGCGGAGCGCCCCGGATCGCCGTGGCAATTCATACAGCTCTCGGAGAGCTTGATGGAGCGGAAGTAGCGAAGCCGGTTCTGCGAATCGACCGCATAGTACTC
>CAYOWB010000052.1:0-13949 GCA_964407515.1 uncultured Bacteriovoracaceae bacterium | reverse complement strand
GAACACGAACCCGCCTTCCTTCGACTTACGGATCGCCGACTCCCATGCCGATACCACCGGAATCGCGGAAAGGACCTTATCAGTCCGTTTCTCCTCCGCCCACGTTCTGAGCTGCTGGGCCGTGAACATCCCCAGCTCCCAGTGCTTCTCCATCTGTTCACGCGTGCCCTCAATCGTCAGCGTAATCGCGCGCGCCTTGCGGAGATGATCATCCACAATGCGATGTCTGGACTGTGAGTAGTAGAGGGCCAGAATCACCGCCATCACGACCAACGGTAGAAATACTCCCAAAGAGACGATCTTCCGACGAATGGGCCAATCATGAAATCGCAACATTTATCAATGATTGCCTAAAAATACCGCCCGCACAACCGGGATACACAAATAGAGTAATGACGCACCTTGTCATACCGATCGATTTCGTCTATGGTGCAAGCGTGATTCACCTCCGACTGACAGCTCTGATGTTTCTTCTGAGCGCGACCTCCGCTTTGGCGGACACGGTCCCGGGCAGCCCCATGATTTGGGTCAATCCCCCTCAATTCCAACGAGAAGAGAGTGCCGCCATGAAAGCCCTCAAAGACAGCGCCAACACGCTGTCTGAGGTCGTCGGCTACTTCATGCGTGGAATCATGCCCGACAAGACCGGCATGGACTGGCCGAATCCGAACGAGAATCGCATTGATCAGTATGCCTTCCGCCTGGGAAATTCTCGCTTCTTCTTCTACGTCCAGGGGTCCGGGACCCTCAAACTGGTTCACGAAGAGCTCTTCTTCAACCACTTCCAAGGCGGCGCCGGCGTTCAATACAGCCTCACAGATCCGAAGGATCCGAGTCTCTCCGTGGTGATCCGTCTCTCCCCTCTCTATGGCGAGATCGTCAGCATGCGAACCGGAAACGGCGCAGCCCCAATAGACGATCTTCCCTCCCAAATGCTCCTGGGAGGCTCTGCAGGACTTGAAGTCAGCAATACGACCGGCCCCGTTGAAACAGGCTTGCGCTTCTACGCACGAGCCCACCGGGATACGGCTAACGGACGTAACACCGGCGTAGCCATGT
Source organism: uncultured Bacteriovoracaceae bacterium (assembly GCA_964407515.1). Lineage (GTDB taxonomy): Bacteria > Bdellovibrionota > UBA1018 > UBA1018 > UBA1018 > CAYOWB01. Next base: position 12,890 of record CAYOWB010000052.1, on the reverse strand, counting down.
ACCACGCGGCCTACCTGAAGCTGCGAATCGACGAGATTCTGAAGATCAAGACGGGCTACCCCGTCACACTGAATACGTACCTCGAGTACTACGACCGCGGAGACGCGCTCGGCCCGATGTATGAGTACGGCGCAGACCGATACCCAAGAACGGTGGCCGACATCCGGCGGTTCTGGGAATTCATGAGCGTGCTGGAAGTTCGGTTCAAATAAGCGAAACGCTAGCGGCGCGGACCACTCTTACGACGACGGCGCTGGCTTGCGCGGGAACGTGCCGGGCCTGGTCCCTGGAGGAGTTTCAAACGGGGCGGTTCTTGGGGTCGAGCAAGCGCCGCCGCTCCAGGAATGAGCTGCGGGTCCCCGAGAAACGGAACTGGCTTCAAAAACTCACCCGAACCGACAAAAATCCGGCGACTGAGAACGGCTGAGGTGAGTTCGCTGTGCGATCTGGAGCGTGAGGCCATAACATCCCCTTCTACTGTTTAAGGTATCCAAAATGACGCACCTTGTCAATTTAGATTGACAACGATTTTGGTTCATTCAAGCATGAATCAAGCAATCATTTCAGCGGATTAGTCGGCCAGTACATTAGCAAGAATGCAGAGGCGTGAAAGTCTTCATGAGCTCCGCTAGAGAAAACGGCTTCATCAGAAGCTTCTCGGCCCCAAGAGAGGTGGCTTCGGCTTCAGTGAGGTCCGCAAACCCCGTCATCAGCAGAACGCGGATCGATGGATTGAAGGACTTAATGTTTCTGAGGAGCTCGATCCCATCTCCATTCGGCATGCGAACATCGGAAACGACCGCATCGACCTTCTCCTTTTTGACAAGATCGAATGCATCACGACCACAAGCAGCCGAAACTACACGAAAACCCCGCAACGAAAACTCGAGCGACAGGATTTCGCGAAGTCCTTCTTCGTCATCTACTACAAGGACTGTGATCGACTTCTCCTCAACCATATAAAAGAAGGCATAACGCTTTCACCCCGTCCGCACAACCGAATTTTCTTTGTAAACACGCCCGGTTGGCTCAACGCCCTCCAACAGCTATAGTCACAAATAACTAGAATCCATGGGAGTACATGCAGCAGATCTCCCCCAAAAAACGGCTGACTTCACCGTCCTACACCCTATTCCGACAGAGATTTCCAGAATCCACCCTATTATCCTTATTCATTTATGCATATTATGGCACTAACTCTTCCGAACCACTGAACCATCGAATCAAAATAAGGATTTACGGAGCAGTCTCGTAAACGCTACAGAGAACCCAACGCATGACATCCCTCCGTCGCTCTCCATTTCTTTTTGCAGCCTGCCAGGTCGGATCCGAGCCCCTTCTGAAGAAGGAGATCACCGCCAATCACGCGGACCTTCGGTTCTCATTTTCCAGACCCGGCTTCGTAACTTTCAAATCTACTTCAGGCGATCTGCCGGCCGAATTCGAACTGAAATCGATCTTCGCACGCGCCTATGGTCTCTCCACGAAGAAGTCTTCGCCCGAGGAGATTATTCAGTTCGCGCGCGAATTACGGGACGGATGCGGAACAAGACTTCGTCTGCATCTTTGGGAACGCGACTTTCACGCCCCCGGAGAAGAGCCTCGCGACTTTGAACGAGGAAAACTGGAACAGGAGACTCTCACCTCCATCAAGGCGGCGGCAGGCAGCCTGTTCGACAGCCTCTTTTTGGCGAACTCCACCGCGGAGCCGGGTGACATTGTCCTCGATGTCATCGCGCTTGAAGCGGACCAACTCTGGCTCGGCTACCACTTGCACACACAGGAACACTCACGTTGGCCTGGTGGCCGCCCACCCGTCACACTTCCTGAAGAAGCACCGTCGCGCGCCTATCTGAAAGTCGAAGAGGCCGCCCACTGGGCAGACATTCCATTCAAAGCAGGAGATACGGCGGTTGAGATCGGAAGCGCGCCAGGAGGCGCCACCTACGCGCTTCTCCAGCGCGGACTCAAGGTCACGGGGATTGATCCGGGAGAGATGGCAAGAGTCGTTCTTTCTCACCCCGGTTTCACCTATGTCCGCGCACAAGTCCAGTCGGTGCGCCGGGACGAGCTCCCTTCGGATGTTCAATGGCTGCTTCTCGACATGAACATGCATCCGCGCATTTCCATTCCCGAAGCGGAACGTCTTGCCCAGCAACTCAAGAGCGGTTTGTTCGGCGTGATTCTGACTGTCAAACTGAATGATCCGGAAATCGCGGATGACCTTCCCGCGATCCTGGAACGAATTCAAAGACTGGGAATGTCACGCGTGCGCGCGACTCAGTTACCGAGCAACCGTCGAGAAATCTGCGTTTACGGCCTCACTCGCCTAGGCTCTTTGAGGAGAAGGACCTGAGAGCGCCTTAACACCACGCACAACCGGTTTTTCAATTCAAAACGCCCTTTGTTCTGGTAATAGAGCCTCCGGTGTTTTCCATGAAGCTGAATCGTTCCAGCGCATTTCTGGCGTTTCGCACACTCCTGTTCCTGGGTGTCATGAGCTCGCTATTCATGCTGAGCCGGGACCGCTTCCTCGTCTTCCACACCATCACCGAACTCCTGACCAGCGTCATCCTCCTAGGCACGTTCCTGTTTGCTTGGAACCTCAAGGAGTTCGAGAACGGATACCTTAAGACCGTGGGGATCTCGCTTGGCGCCGTCGGCACTTTGCAAGTGTTTCACACGATGTCCTACAAGGGGCTGAGCCTGTTTCCGGATTTCGATGCAAACCTGCCCACTCTTCTCTGGCTCGGCAGCCGCTTTATGCTCGCAGCGTCTCTGGCCGTAGCGCCTTTTTTCAGTCAGACCAGGCGCCACACCGAGATCTTGGCTGTCTACGGAGTCGCTACAGGCTTCCTGCTTTATCTTGTCTTCGGCAATCATCTGCCCGTCGCCTTCAACGAGCAGACCGGACTCACGTCATTCAAGATTTACGGCGAGTACTTGATCTGCCTGCTCTTCGCGGTGGCTATACTCACGCTGAGGATGAAACGGGACCGCTTCGACCCGCAGGTCTACCGACTGCTTCTTTGCTCGCTCGTTCTTTCGATCGGAACCGAGCTCATCTTCACGCTGTACACCGCGGTAACGGACACGTGGAACGCGATCGGGCATCTCCTCAGCCTGACGTCCGTCTATCTCTTTTACTTGGCGATCCTGAAAACCGGCATCGCCAAGCCATATGCCCTGCTCCTGCGCCATGAGCAGAACCGGGCGGACGAGATCACTGCGGCGTTCAACTCCCTCCTGACCGGCATCATCATTTACGACCGCCAGGGCGGCATCCTTCGCATGAACAGCCCTGCCCGCAGGATGTTGCCGGGAACATTCCCAGGAATCCGCATGACGCTGCGGGAGCGGTATAGCCGATATCAGTTCAGAACTCGCGAGGGCGCCTTACTCCCCATCGAAAGCTTCCCTCCCTTCCAGGCCCTTCACGGTCAGACCACGCCGGGCGCGGTGGTGCAAATTCAGCGTGATGAACGGAGTGCGAACGACACAATCTGGGTGAATATCAGCGCGGGACCCATCCAGGATGCGGATGGCGAGGTCATCGGTGCAATCACCGCACTGACCGACATAACGGAACTTCATCAGGCGCAGGAGAAGCTGCGAGAGGCCGTGAACGCGCGAGACGACGTGCCCTCCATCGCCACGCACGAACTCAAGACCCCGATTACGGCGCTGTCATTGAACCTTCAGTTGGCGAATAGGCTGCTCGGCCGCACAGCGGCTCAGAATCCGGAAGTCGAAAGGGTCATCAAACTGATTCAGTCCGCAGACGGTTCATCGAGGCGACTGGCCAAGCTGGTCAACGACCTCCTCGATCTCACCCGCATCCGCGCCGGGGTGCTCGTCCTCCATCCCGAGAAGACGGATTTGGCGAGCTTAACGCGGGAAATCGTGGACCGCGAGGGTCGCGCGGCGACAGCCGTGGGCAGTAGCATCGAGCTCATCTCAAGTGGCCCGGTGATCGGCTTCTGGGACCCCAGTCGACTGGATCAGATCGTCACCAATCTGGTCTCAAACGCCATCAAATACGGCGAAGGAAAACCGATCCAAGTGAGAATCACGAATCACGGCGACTCGGCGCTGCTCTCCATCGCAGATCAGGGTGGCGGGATCGCGCCCGAGATGCAGGAAAAGATCTTCCAGCGCTTCGAGCGGGTGAATGCGGACCGGAAGATCAACGGTCTGGGGCTAGGCCTGTTTATCGTCCGGAAGATCATTGAAGCCCACGGGGGACCATCACAGTGGACAGCCGGCTCGGCGACGGCTCCACCTTCCAAGTCCGCTTACCGGTTCAAACTTCGCCTTCTTCAGGCGTCGCGGCGGAAGTTTGACGGCTCTCGAACATTATCCTGTGGCACGGTACTCGCGCTGGCGCTGATAGCGGACCATGCAATCGGTCACTTCGATAATGTGCTCCCGGATCTTATCGTAGACTTCCGGCCAGGTGAGCCCAGGTCTGATATCGTGAATCGGCGCCTCAAGCGCCAGAAGCCGGAACCGGTAGCGATGCCAGCCATCTCCGACCGGCGGCATCGGCCCGCGGTATCCCAGAAGACCGTAAGAATTGAGGCCATGGAGTGCTCCATTCACTTCCGCCACCCCCGCTCTCGGAACCACGCCCTCCGGAAGTTCGGAGACATTGGCGGGAATGCGGTACATGAGCCAATGCACGAACGGTTGCTGTCCCGTTCCGGAGTCCATGTCCTCCAGAACCAGGACGAACTCTTCCACCGCCTGTTGCTTGTGTCCCACCCAAATAAGATTGGGAGAAAGGTTCTCGCCCTCCTGGGTGTTTCTAACCGGGAACTCGCTGTGCCTCCCGAATACCGGGCTATAGAGCCGAAAGTCAGGAGATCTGGAGTGAATCAGCGTCTCCTTGCTGGAAGTGTGTTTCGGCGTGAAGCCGGTCCCCTCGGGAACACCCGGCGCTTCGTCTTCCGTCAGGATTCCGGACGAAAAATTATGCATTCTCGCCCGACTTTCATGACCGTGAATACGAAAAGCTTCCTGATTCTTAGGATGATCGATCGAGCGACTGGTATCGAACATCCGAATGCTCTTATTCCGACGTCTTGATCTGCCGCCCGTCTTGGTGGCTGCTTTCGCAGCCCGATTCACGCGGGTTGCCATACGTTACGATCTCCCATCTCCTGTTACTCGTCGCAAGCACTGGACCAGCCCGACGCGATCGAGTATCCCGTTTGCGAGGTGAGCATGCAACCGACGATGAAGATTCGACGTGCGAACGACCGAGGCATCACGCGAGCCGAGTGGCTGGACAGCCGGCACACGTTCTCCTTTGGAGAATACCTGGACCCGAAACAAATGGGGTTTCGCGCCCTGCGGGTCATCAACGAGGACATTGTTCTCCCCGGGGAAGGCTTTCCGCTCCATCCGCATCGAGACATGGAGATTCTCACCTTCGTCCTGCGGGGAACGCTGGCTCACCAGGATTCGCTCGGGTCGTCTTCCGAGATTAAGGCCGGCGAAGCGCAACGCATGACGGCGGGCACGGGAGTCCTGCACAGCGAGTTCAATCCTTCGCAAACCGAGCCGGTGCACCTTCTTCAGATCTGGCTCCTTCCGGGGAGCAAGGGACTGCCACCTTCCTATGAGCAAAAACGATTCGACGAAACACCTGCCGGACATCCGCTGCTGTTAGCCTCTCCGGAAGGAGACCAAGGCTCACTCACGCTTCATCAAGACGCGAGGCTCTGGGTGTACCGCCTCGGCGCACTTCAGAGCACCGAGTTCGAAACACGGCCAGGCCGCTATCTTTGGCTGCAGATTCTCACCGGAAAAGTGAAGCTTCGTGACCAGGTGCTGTCCGCCGGTGACGGAATGGCCGTCGAAGGCTTTGATCGTCTGAGTTTTTCGGGCGGAGAGGACGACACCCAAGTGCTGGTCTTTGACCTTGCTTGAGGACCTTGTCTAAGGATTAGGCCTAAGAGGTCAGGATCACCTTCCCGATGTTCTGCCGACTGGCGAGGTACTCCTGAGCGGCGCCCGCCTGCTCCAGCGGAAATGTCTTTCCGATCACGACACGGAACTCTCCGCGCTCGAAGCACCCCAGCACGGAATCGAAGCACCGTTTCAGGAGTTCCGGCTCGCGGATCAGAGGCAGCATATTGAGACCAAAAACCCCGCGATTTTTCATCATGAGCTGGAAGGGCGTGTAAATCGGCGTGCGAAGCATGAAGCGAAGCGTCTTCAGAAGAGAACGCCGACGTCCCCCGACCATATCCGATGCTCCGAAGGTGATGACACGTCCCGCGGCGCCGAGGTGACGAAACGACTCTTTCAACCGCGCCCCTCCCACAGGATCCAGAATGATGTCGAAATCGGGGCGTTTCCAATCACCGTTTTTCCAGACCTCTCGTGCACCGAGATCACGCACAGCCTGGAATTTCGACTCGGACCCGACCATCCCGACGACATGAGCTCCGGCGCGTGCCGCGATCTGTACGGCAGCTGTCCCGACGCCGCCTGCGGCGCTCCAGACCAACACGCGGTCCCCCTGTCGAACGCGAGCCATCTCGTGAAGCGCCATCCATGCGGTCAGATAGTTCACTGGGATCGCAGCGGCCTCCACGTCCGAGATCCCTGACGGAACCCTTCGCAACTGCCAAGCAGGAACGACACTCTCATCCGTGTAGGCACCGAACTCAGTGGCACCGACCACCCGTTCGCCGACTCGCAACTCACCGACCTCTCCATAAACCTCCACTACTGTGCCCGCAAACTCATACCCAGGAACAAACGGCGGGGGCGGAGCCTCCGGATAGAGCCCCATGCGCATCATGAGGTCGGCGAAGTTCACGCCCGAAGCGCGAACTCTCACGCGCACATCGCCAGGCGCCAGCTTTGACACAGCCGCCTCTCGCACCTCAAGGACCTCTGGACCGCCATGACGCGCAATAACGATGGTCTTCATCCGATTCTCCTGGGCGACACCCAAGCATGAAGCGACACCGGATATCAAGCGCGTCATGTGTCTTTTCGCTTTAATTCGGCGCAAGGAGTGAGAATAATCCCCGAAATGAGCATTCGCTTCCTGACCTTTTTCGCCATCGTGACCGCGCTCCTTTCCCTGGCTGGCATCTATATCGCCCGTCGGACCATTGCCCTTTCTCCATGGGGTTCGGCCCACCCTCGTATCGTTTGGCTCTGCGTGTTCGGAGCGGTCGCGCTCCAAGTGGCGGGCGCCTTTCTTGCCCGCTCCTTTCCGTGGTTGAACGAAAGGTTTCCAGCTGTGCCCTGGGTCCTCTATTCGCTGATGGGGGCCTATGCCACGCTCTTCCTTTACTTCGTGGCGGGCGATCTCCTGGTTCTGCTGCCTTTGAAGCTCTTCAAGCGTGACGCCGCCGCGAGGCCCTGGGTTTTCCTCGGGGTGACGGGCTTCACCGCGATCTCCGTGATCGCTGGAGCCATTCAGGCGTCACTGACACCTCAGGTGACCGAGGTGGACATTCCGATCGCGGGTCTTCCATCCGAGTTCGATGGATTCCGTATCGTACAGCTCACCGATCTCCATGTCGGCCCGACCATCCGTCGTCCGCAGGTGGAGCGGATTGTTGAGATCGCGAACCGTCTCGATGCCGACCTCCTGGCGTTGACCGGTGATTTCGTCGACGGATCGGTCGAGGAACTGTCGCGACATACGGAGCCCCTCGGACTCTTGCGCGCCAAGCACGGAACCTTCTTCGTCACTGGAAATCATGAGTACTACTCGGGGGTGCAGGAGTGGCTGACGGAGTTTCGCAGACTGGGGATGAAGACTCTGGTCAACGAACACGCCGTCATCCGCCGGGGCACGTCGGCACTCGTGATCGGCGGAATCACGGACCATAGCGCTGGATCGATCATGCCGACACAAGCACCTGACGCGAAAACCGCTCTCGCGGGAGCACCAGAAGGGGCGCGCCGCATCGTTCTGGCGCATCAGCCGCTCAGCTATAAGATCATCGCCACCGAGAACGTGGATCTGCAGATCTCCGGGCACACGCACGGCGGCCAGTTTTTTCCCTGGTCACTGATTGTGAAGTACGCCTACCCGTATTATCGCGGGCTACAACGTCACGAGCACATGTGGATCTACACCGGGGCGGGCACCCGGTACTGGGGGCCGCCGAATCGCTTCCTCATTCCTTCTGAAATCGGAGTGATCCGACTTCGGAAGCAGAATCAGTAGCAACTCAGGAAGTAGTTCACCCATCGTCCGTAGAAATCGAAACCGGTGCAGCGCACATACTGGTAAGGCTGAACATACCAGGTGCAACCAGCGCCCCAGGTCTCGCAGAAGATCGGATAACCCCGGTTCGGGCAGTACGTGTATGCGCCGCAATCCGCGGCCTGCGCATCAGTGGAGGCCGCCGCCAAGCCGAGACCCATCGCCAAACCCAACATCAAGACAAGCCGTTTCATGGCGACGTAGATAGACGAGTTTGTCTGGATAAGCAATATCCCAAAAGGCAACCTGACGCCCCGTATCCAAGAGAAACTCCTTTTCGCGCCCCATTTCTCCAGATATGTCTCAGCACCTATGGGGCATCTCTTTCGCTTCTTCATAGGACACTCGAAGTTCAGCCTGATGCTCACCGCGCTCCTGTGCGTCGCCGGCATCCTCGCGCTTCTGGTAATCCGAAGAGAAACCCTTCCTCCGGTCGACTTCGCCACGGTCACGATTCGCACTCTCTACCCGGGTGCGTCCTCGGAAGAAGTCGAAATCAAAGTCACGGATCCCATTGAAGATGAGTTGAGAACTGTGGATGGACTGAAAGACGTTCGCTCTATTTCTCAGCCGGGGCTCAGCCAAATCATCGTCCGCATCGATATCGACCGCCGCGATACTGAGAAGATCGTCGCCGATGTCCAGCAGGCCGTAGATCGGGTGACCCAGCTTCCACCCGAAGTTCGTAATCCGCCGGCAGTCACCGAGTTGAAAGCGGATATGATTCCGATCGTGGAGCTGGCCGTGGTGGGCCCCAACACGGGACGGGAACGCGACGCACTGGCCGATCAGCTGCGACTGGAACTCGAGGACGTCCCCGGAGTAGCGGATGTCACTTTGACCGGCTACCGCGAACGAGAGTACCAAGTCCGCCTTGACCAGAAAAAGATGGCGGCGTTTCAGGTTGGAATTGATGAGGTCACCCAGGCGGTGGCTGCTCAAAACCAGAACATACCAGCCGGCTATATCCGGACTCCCGACCGTCGGTATCTCGTCAGAATCCTGGGACAGGCGCGGGGCGCCGCCGAGCTCGAGAACATTCCTGTCCGCGCGGCGGATACCGGATCAGTGATCCTCGTCAAGGATGTGGGCACCGCGGTTGAGGTCCCCGAACGCCCTGAAGTCCTTGCCCGCGTTGATGGCGCAGAAGCGACCCGCACCACGGTCACCAAGAAGTCGAGCGCCGACGCGATCCGAACTCTGAAACGAGCCAAGGACGTCATCGATAAATTCAAGTCCCGCATGACACCGGCTCATTCGGTCCGGATCGTCGATGATGAAGGGGCCCGGATCAAAAGGCGCCTAAGCATCGTTATCAATAACGCCGTAGGCGGCTTCTTCCTCGTTTTGGCTGTCGCCTTCTTCTTCCTTCCCGGCTGGCTCGGCGTCTTCAGCTCCCTGAGCCTCGTCTTTGGGATTCTCGGAACCCTGGCGGCCATGGTGCTTTTCGGGGCGAACTTCAATATCATCACGATGCTTGGCATCCTGCTGGCACTCGGCATGCTCGTCGACAACAGCGTCGTCATTGCTGAAAACTATCTGCGGCTACGGGAAGAAGGCATTCCTCCGCAGGAAGCCGCCTTAAGAGCCGCCAGAACCTTCTGGGTTCCGCTTACCGTCTCCACGCTTACCACGATCTTTGCGTTCCTCCCGATGCTTGTTACCCGGGGAGTCCTTGGGGAATTCATCAAATGGATCCCCATCGTCATGACTTCCGCGCTCCTGATCAGCCTGTTTGAGAGCACATTCCTGCTTCCGGCGCGACTTCAATACGTCATGAGAAGAAACAATCACCCGGCGCAAGGTCATCGGGTCAACGCGCTGATCTGGAAAGGCTATTCCCGCCTGGAAAAGGCGTTCGGCCGCTGGATGCACTGGGCAGTCTCTCACCGCTACATTACGGCGCTGATTCTCCTCGCCGTCTTCATGTCAGGCTTCCTGGTTTCGGTCCTGGGGAACCGCTTCGAGCTGTTCCCAAACGAAGACGTCGAATATTACGTGGCACGGTATGATCTCCCGCCCTCCGCTGCCATTGAGGCTACCGATGCCATGGGCGCGAAGCTCAGTCGACAAATCCAAGAGGTCATTGGTAAGGAGAACCTTCTGGCGATCAGCTCCAGAGCGGGCGTTCAACAAATCGACGCAGGAGATGTGCAGGCGATCAGCGGCGAGAACGTCGGAGTGATCATCGCCATCGTGAAACAGGAGGCGGCCCGCAAGATCGACACGGAGGAGATGCTCGCCCAGCTGCGGAAGATCCCGGCGGACGGGCTTACCCAACTGGCTTTCGAGGTACTCCAAAACGGCCCTCCCGTCGGAAAACCTCTCACGGTGACGTTTCGCTCCAATGAACGTGCTGAGCTTCGGGCGGCGGTCGACGAGTTTGAGAGGTCGATCCAGCCGATTCCCGGCGTCTTCAACGTTCTCGACACCGAACATGGCGGGTCCGCGCCCGAGTATCTTTTCTTACTGAATCAGGCACGGCTCGCTACCGCGGGCCTGGATCTGCAGCGCGCGGGACTCAGCCTTCGCGCAGCCCTCGAAGGATTCATCGCGGCCGAACTCTTTTCCGAAGGCGTCCGTTTCGACCTTCGGGTTCAGCTGGCGCCTGAGGAATCCAGTCAGCTCCGGGATATCGAAAAGCTGAGGCTGCTCAACAATCTGAATCACCTTGTCCCGATCACGGCCATCGGCAAGTTCGAGCGCGCCCCCGGCCCCCCCGATATCCGGCGTTATGACTTCAAGCGCTCCATCACCGTTACCGCCGACGTCGTTCCGCACATGATCACCTCGACGGCCCTGAACCGGAAGGCCCAGGACATCGTCCCCGGAATCCTCGCCAAGCATCCCACGGTGAGCGTGGATTACGGAGGCGAGGAAGAAAGTACACAGGACTCGATCCAATCCCTCGCCATGGCGCTCATCATCGCCGTGATCGCGATCTTCGCGCTCCTGGTCCTTACCTTCGAGAGCTTCTCCAAGCCCTTCCTGATTCTCACCTCCATTCCTTTCGGGCTGGTCGGCGTCTTCTGGGCTTTCTTTCTGCACCGAAAGCCTCTGAGCTTTCTTGCCTTCATCGGCGTGGTCGCACTCACCGGAACGGTCGTGAACGCCGCCATCATCCTGACCAGCTACATCGAGGAGCTTCGTAAGGACCCCAGCCTCTCTCTCGAGGAGGTAGTCGTCACGGCGTCGCGCCGGAGGCTCCGCGCCGTGCTGATTTCAGGGATCACCACAGTGATCGGGCTCGTGCCTAGCGTCTACGGAATCGGCGGCTACGACCCCGTCCTCGTGCCCATGACGATGGCGCTGGCCTGGGGTCTGATTGTAGGGAGCCTGCTGAGCGTGGTCTGGATTCCATGCGGCTACGCGATCCTCGACGACGTACGCAGAAAAGTCTTTCGAATCCGAAGCTGATCCCTGAACATGGACAGAGGGAACCCCGTCCATGATCTACGCGATCGACTTCGGCACGACGAACTCACTCCTGGGCGCCGCCTGTGAGGGGCAGCTTCACTCCCCGATTCCACTCGACCTCGAGGCGGGCGATCCGACCATTCTTCGAAGTGTTCTCTACTTCCCGAATGAGAAGACCTGTTTCTACGGATCACGCGCGATCCACGAGTTCAGTAAACACGACGGCGAAGGCCGCCTCCTCCGTTCGGTGAAAAAGTTTCTTCCGATCCGCAGCTTCATCGGAACCTTCATCGAGAACCGGCCGATGAATCTGGAAGACATTATCGCGGTCTTCCTCGGAGAGCTGAGAAGAAGGGCGAACGAACACTTTGGCCGTGATGTGGATTCGGTCCTGCTCGGACGCCCGGCACGGTTCTCCCTCGACGAGGACGACGATCGCTTCGCGCAATACCGCCTGGAGAAATCCGCACAGAAAGCCGGCTTCAAGCATATCGCCTTCTGTCCGGAACCCGTGGCCGCGGCCTGGGAGTTCAAAGCCGCGCTCTCGAAGCCGAAGACTGTCCTGGTCGCGGACTTCGGCGGCGGCACATCGGACTTCACTGTCGTCCAGGCAGGCGGCGACGCCTTTCAGAAGTCCGACGTGCTCTCCATCGGCGGCGTCGCCATCGCTGGCGATGCTTATGACGGCTCGATCATGCGACGACGGATTTCCCAGCACTTCGGGACGGGCGTTCAATACCAGGTGCCCTTCGGGTCGAACGTTCTCACCATGCCGATTCATCTCATGGAGAAGATCTGCTCCCCGGCGGATATCTCGATCCTCCGGAAACGCGACACTCTGGAATTCTTCAGAAATGTGCGGACCTGGTCACTCGGACCGGAAGACGAGCAGAAGATGGACAATCTGTTCACCTTGATCGGCGACCAGATCGGCTTCGACGTCTTTGAGGAGATCGAACGCACGAAACGGGCACTCTCGGAAAAGAAATCAGAGAAGTTCCGGTTCCGGCACTCCGACGTCGCCATCGAGGAGACTATCACGCAGAAGCAGTTCGAGAGCTACAGCGCCGACGTGACGGCGAAGATCATGAATGCCCTCGACCAGACCGTGAAGGATGCGGGCCTGACAGCAGACCGGATCGACATCGTCTATTCCACGGGCGGCACGGCGCAAGTCGCGGCACTGAGACAGGCGATCGAAAGCCGTTTCGGCGCTGAGAAGGTCCGCATT
>CAYOWB010000051.1:15821-19419 GCA_964407515.1 uncultured Bacteriovoracaceae bacterium | reverse complement strand
CTCCGACTAGTGGAGGGGGCTCGGCGAGCACGCCCTTGAGTAGGTCCCCGTAGTGACGCCAATTCGGCTCCGCCTCGGCTTCGTCCAGGGAAGCCCGGTTATCCTGGATGCGTTTGCGAGCGGTGTCCGCCGCGGAGTTGAGTGCGCGGAGAGCGACTTGCAGCCGCAGGTCGAACGCTTCGCGGTTCAGTAGCTCGTCAAAATGCCGAGACGCCGCGGCGGGATCGCGGAGCCAGTCAAAACGGACGGGCGGATTTTCCGGCGCTTTTGAACTGTCGGGGATCACGAAGACGCCGGGCTGATGGGATGACCAATTGGCCGTGCGGCTCCTGGCCAGAATGGGCCACGGGCCCTGGCCCGGATCACGAACGAGAATCGCCTCGGGTACGGCGGGCACCAGAAAGATCACGAGGCCGAGGCGCTCCGTCGCGCTCGCGCCTTTCGCGGCATTGAACCAGAGGATCGCGATGCGTTCCCGGGTGAGGGTTTCCAGCCCCAAGAGGCGTGAGCCCTTCAGAGTCTTCGATAGAGCGAGATCGAAGGGAGAGTGAGTCGCCTCGTTCGACGCTTTGGGGCCCTTTTCCTTGATCCATTGGAGATACGGATGTCTGGGGCGGACACTGAGCACCAGCGTGTATTCGTTTCGGCGGGAGGTCAGGCGGATGGCCCACTCTCCCTTGACATATCCCCCAGGGAATCGAGGGCGCGCGGGCACGATCAGGCGGTCAAAGAACACGCCGCGATTGAGGTCTTCGCAATCCGTGCGGATGGCTTCGACGAGGGTGGCGAGCTCGCGCCAGTTCAGCACTGTGGTCATTTCAGCACCGTCATGGGCCTAGGAAACACAAAAAGCACGCGCTCAGCAACGGGAAAGTTGACTGAAAAACCCTGCTGTTAGATAAGGCGCACCATGAAGACGATCACGCTGCGCGCGGGCATGGACCGGCGGTTTAGAAGTGGGCATCCCTGGGTGTATTCGAACGAACTGGCGCAGAGCCCGAAGGGACTCGAGCCGGGTGAACCCGTGGAGTTACGGGATGCCGGAGGGAAGTTCCTGGCGCGGGGTTATGGTAATCCCGCTTCGTTGATCACGTTTCGCGCTCTCTCTCGCGACCCGGAAGTCGCGGAGCCGTTGTCTCTCGAACAGCTCACGCAGACCCTCAGGCAAGCCGCCGAGGCGCGCTTCGCGGCTGGACTGCGCGACGTCAGTTTCCGTCTTTGCTTCGGTGAAGCGGATCGCCTGCCCGGGCTCGTAATCGATCGCTTCGTGGTCGGGGAGAAAGGCGGCGTGGACGCAGCTCAGGTCTTCGTGCTTCAGGCGCATACGGCCGGAATGGACCGCGTCGTGCCGCAGCTCGTGCAGGCGCTTGAGACGCTCACTCCGTCGTTGGGGCGGATTCCGTGGGCTCGCACCGCCGTGGTGGTCCGCAACGACATGAACGTGCGCAAGTTGGAAGGAATCGCCGTCGAAGAACCGCGTCTGCTGAAGAGCGTGGAAGGGCTGAATCTCAGTGACGTCACGATTCTCGTGCGCTCGGCCTCGGATGAGCACTCGGTCGAGTTCTCGGCCGATCTCGGGACGGGCCAGAAGACCGGCTTCTTCCTGGATCAGGCCGCGAACGTGCGCCTCGCCTGCTCCTATCTGAAAGGGCTTCGGCCCGAGCAGGGCGACACGATCAGAATCGTCGATCTGTGCTGCTACGTAGGACAGTGGAGCGCGCAGCTCTCACGGATGTTCGTGGCGCAGGGGCTGAAAGTTCATGTCATCGCGGTGGATGCTTCCGCGGAAGCGCTTGCCTTCGCGAAGCGGAATATCGAACGTCAGGGAGCAAGATGCGAGATCCTGAAGGCCGATGTTTTGAAGGACGAAGACGTCATCGCGCAAGCGGTGGGGAAGGCCGACCTCGTGATTTCCGATCCGCCGGCGCTGATCAAGGGCCGCAAGGATATTCACGCCGGAACGCACGCGTATCTTCAGCTCAACACGCTCGCCATGCAGATGGTCCGCCGCGGCGGTGGCCTGGTGACGTGTTCATGCTCCGCGCTGCTTCCCGAGGATGACTTCACTCGGGCACTCTCCAAAGCGGCCTATCGCAATCGGCGCCTGGTCCGCTGGCTCGCACGGGGAACTCAGGGGCCGGATCATCCGATGTCGACCGAATTCCCTGAAGGCCGTTACTTGAAGGCTTGGCTCGGCGTCGTGAGCTGAGCCGTCAGAAACTCGATCCGTGCTTCATTGAGGAAGAATTTGCGCTTGTTCTCGAGGGTCGGCTCGGCCTCCGGAATGAGCTTCTGCGTCTTCTTCGCGAGGTTTTCGAGCACCGGGTCTTTCGCGGAAGCTTTCGGGATGTAGGAATAAGGATTCCGGAACTTCAGCTTCGGGAAGTGTACGTCACGAAAGTAGAAG
The DNA here is from genome assembly GCA_964407515.1 of uncultured Bacteriovoracaceae bacterium. GTDB lineage: Bacteria > Bdellovibrionota > UBA1018 > UBA1018 > UBA1018 > CAYOWB01. Next base: position 17,012 of record CAYOWB010000051.1, on the reverse strand, counting down.
CTCTTGCCTCGTACAATCCAGACTTTCCGCGGGCCGGTCGGTGGAAACGCTTGAGTCGGTAGGATGAGTCGCCGGTCGTCGGCATTCCAGCTCTCCGTCCACGCCCGGATCTGGTCGCGTGTTCCTGAAGCCTCGAGCTTGAGTTCGAGGGTGGCCGCGACCTGATTCGGCAGGAGGCGGAAGCGCTGAGTGTCGGTATAGAGTGATTTGGGAATCGGTTTATCCGTCGGGCGCTTTCCAGGATGACGACTTCTCCGATCTTCACGCCGTGTTCCCTGGCGGAGGCGTGGAGCGATTTCAGAATCCCCTTCGAGTCCTTCGTCCTCGGGATTCTCTTATACATCTGAAGGAACTGCGCCTCCTTCTCTTGGCGGCGGACGTCGTCGAGATCGGCCTTCCGGTTTCTGATCAGCAGATCCACTTCGTTATAGAGGCTTTGAAGTTTGTCGCGAGCATCGGCTGGAGGAACGGTGGCTGCGTGGGAGACAGTTCCGATACATGCGGTCATCACCGCGATTCCCCAAAGTCCGGTGATTCCCATCATCCTTACGTTTCGTGCATTCCTAACGCCGCTGTGTTTCATCGCCATCGTGCGGAGCGAGATGCAAAAGCGGTGCTATAGAGGTGGAGACAGGGGCTAAAGACAGGTTCCGGACGCGCCCTCGGCACCGTTGAGGTGGCAGAGACTGTCTTTGTAGCGCTCGAACGCAATCGAGGTTTCGCAGGCAGTCAGGCATGCGATGCCCATGTCGGTCATGCGGTTGACCTGGAGAGAAAAGGCGTTCAGATCGTTCGACATTTCGACCGCGGCGACGTTGAAGCGCTGAGTGCACTGACGTTCGCAAAGTTCGTGAGCGCGTTCAGTGGATGGGAGCTCGTGCGCGCTTTGCCACTCATCCCGAAGGATGGCCGGAGCGAACTCGTTGGCTCCGGTCACGCAGGCTGCCAGCTCGAAGCTCGTGGAGTAGTGTTGTTTGCAGGGAAGTGTGGCGTCGCATCCGGTCAGCCACAAGAGAAGGGCCACGGCGAGGAAGGCTGGAAGTGCCGGCAAGATCCGAAATAGGCGCGAAACCAACGACATAACGCGGTGAGTTATATCAGGTTTCGGGGATTTGCTGAAGCCTGTTTTCAGCGCTGTTAAAGCCATGGAGTTTCCCTGAGTTAGCTCTATCGGTCTCTTGTGGCTGGAAT
>CAYOWB010000051.1:15033-15766 GCA_964407515.1 uncultured Bacteriovoracaceae bacterium | reverse complement strand
TGGCCTCGTTGGAACTCCGTCAGTCCGTCCGTCAGAAACGCTTCGCAGGCATTCGTACCGTGTTAGTGGTGCTGTCTTCGAAAGCGATGGTGTTCGATCACGAGGCTCTCCGGCAGAAGGTCGTCTTGGCCTATCCGGATGCTGCCGTGTTCTTCGTGACCACCGCGGGGAATCCCCTCGGAATTCCGGCTCCACGCCGCGTGGATCTGCTGATTGATTTCACCGGACCGGGGCAGCGTCAGCCATTGTCGGTCCTGATGCGGATCAAAAGATCGGCGCGCATCGCTGTCGGCCGCGATGCGGGATTCCTGCGCAAGAGAATGTACGATCGTGTTTTCAACGAGAAGCATGTGACACTGCCGGTGGATCTTCTCGAGCGTGAAAGGGCCGCGCAGTTGGCGGTCCTCGAGTTGGCGGGAATTCCTTCCGCGCAAAGCGGCGAGGGCGTGCCTGACCAAGCGCATAGCATCGCTCTTGAGTTGCCGTCCATGCCGCAGCTATAAATCGAATCTATGAAAAAGATCGCCGTCGTTCTGTGTGGATCGGGGTTCAAGGACGGAAGCGAGATCCGTGAGTCCGTCGCCGTGCTCTGGGCGCTCAGCCAGCACCCCGTGCAGGTGCAGTGCTTCGCGCCGGATGCGCCTCAGGCGGACGTGATCAATTGCCTGACGCTGAAGCCCGTGCCGAACGAGTCGCGCAACATGCTCGTCGAGGCGGCGCGGATCGCGCGAGG
>CAYOWB010000051.1:14756-14973 GCA_964407515.1 uncultured Bacteriovoracaceae bacterium | reverse complement strand
AGAATCTCTGCACCTATGCTCGAGAGGGGATGGATGGAAAAGTCCTTCACGGACTGGACCGAATCCTACGCGAGTTTCATGCGGCGAAGAAGCCTCTGGGGGCGGTATGCATCGCTCCCATGGTTCTGGCGTTGGCCTTCCAGGGAACTCCTGTGGAACTCACGTTGGGGCAGCAGGGGGAGGCCGCGAAGGATGCGGAAGAACTCGGGCATCGCCA
>CAYOWB010000051.1:14348-14665 GCA_964407515.1 uncultured Bacteriovoracaceae bacterium | reverse complement strand
GGATGGCGCGGTATTGCATGAGCTCTTTAGCGGCGTTCAGAAGATGGTCGCCGAAGTCGTGCGGATGATGATCTAGGACATCATCCTCTGAAAAGCGCTGGTGAGAGCTGCCTTCGGATCCGTGCCGAATCCTTTTGAGAGCAGTGCGATCACTTCCTCGGCGGCGAAGATTCGATTACGTCCGAACCCCGTCCGTTCGCGGATGATTCGTGCTTCGCTCAGTTGGTGTACCGCGCGGTTCGCCGCCGGAATGCTGACCTTCAGACTCGCGGCGAGCAGCTTTGTGGTGAAGATCGGATGACTGAGCAGGCGTATCA
>CAYOWB010000051.1:11521-14326 GCA_964407515.1 uncultured Bacteriovoracaceae bacterium | reverse complement strand
TGATCCCGCACGCGAGGCGAGTCTATTTCTCCATGCCTCCGGGAGGGCCAGGATTTCCTGCTTCGTCTGCTCGGATTCTTGTCGTGCCGCCACGATGGCTTCGCACAAGAACTCGACGACGGGACCATACTGCAGCCTCTTCTGGGCATCTTGTAAGGCTGCGATGTAGTGCTCGCGTTTTGCTTCGATGAAGCCGGAGAGATAGACCGGAAGCACGCCGTTACACACCATCTGAAGTGCTAAGAGCATACGGCCGACACGGCCGTTTCCGTCGATAAAGGGGTGAACCGCTTCAAAGTGGGAGTGTCCGAGGGCCATTCGTACGGGAAGGGGCATGCCCATGCCTGCATCCCCGAGCTCGATGAGTTCTCGATCTTTCATCCAGTGGAGAACCTCGTTCAGGCAGCGATGGACATGTCGTGGCGGCGCGGGATTGTAGATGGATTCTTCCGGTCTTCGGAGGCCGCCGATTTGAACGATGTCGTCGGGCGCGCTACGAAGTCGACCTGGTTCTCCTCCATAGGCAGGATCTTGCTTGGCGATTTCATGGTGCAGTCGCTCCACAAGAGGAACCTCGAATATTTCGTACCCTGTCTCGATCGCGCGTTTGGCCTCGGTATCAAGGGCATGCGCGTATCCGAGTACCGACGCTCGCTCTGATTTGCCCTCGTGACGATCGTAGGCTTCCGCAGGAGTCAGAACCTGATCGATCGTCGACCAAGTTCCCTCAATGCGGGACGACTGAACTGCTTCACGCCGGAGGAGGAGATAGGAGATCGTCCGGTTGAGGTCGTCAGCTTCGTCATAGCGAGGAAGCTGTTCCATGGCCCGAAGAGCTCGTGCGACGCAATCGGCCGGAAGATGTGAGGGGCGCTCCCGCGGTGGAGCGGGTGGAACCACGAACCAGATGTTGCGATAGTGGGGAGAGTCGAGCTTTTCGATGCCGCAGGGCATCCCGTCTCTGAATTCAGATTGGAGCTGTGGTGCGAGTTCTTCCCGTTTCATGATCGCTACGCCTAACGTTAATTATACCGTTTCAAATTGAACTTTGAATTATTAAAGTTAATTTTGAAAAGGCATACTAAACGTAGAGTTAATATAAGTTAACAGTGCGTAGGCTGATGGTCTCAGTAAAGCTCGTACTTCAGCAGGCGGCACTCGATCGCGCCGTTGAAGAAGACGATGCGACGGGCGGCTTTGAGTCCCACGCGCTTGGCGAGCTCGAGATTTCCCGTGAAGACGTAGCCGGACCAGCCCTTGAACTTCTGTTTGAAGGTGTCGCCGATTTGCTTGTAGAGCGGGAGCAGTTCTTCCTGTTCTCCAAGTCGCTCGCCGTACGGAGGATTGATGACGATGACGCCTTTGGTCTCCGGCGCGTCGTAGGTTCCGAACTCACGTTTCTCGATGTGAACGACGCCACGCATTCCGGCCTTCTCGACATTCGTGAGTGCCACGCGCACGGCTCGGAAGTCGCGGTCATAACCGACGATCCGCGGCAGCTTGCGCGCCTTGCCGGCGGCACTGCGTTCCTTCGCTTCCTCCAATAGGCGCTTCCAGATGGAAGGCACGTGGCCTTGCCAGCCTAGGAAACCGAAGTAGTCGCGCAGCAGGCCCGGCGCGGTATCGGTCGCAATGAGTGCGGCCTCGATGGGCAACGTCCCGGAGCCGCACATTGGGTCCAGAAAGGCGAAGCGTGCTTGAGGGCCCTCACCCTTGAGGCGTTCCACGAGATCCGTCTGCAGGAGGATTGCGGCGGCGAGGTTTTCTTTCAGGGGCGCGAGAGAGCCGTCTTCGCGGTAGCCGCGTTTGTGCAGGCTGTCGCCCGAAAGATCCAGGCTCACCGTGGCTTTGTTGTCCACCAGGTGGACGTTGATCCGGAGCTTGGGCCGGAAGGTATCCACGGAGGGACGCTTGCCGGTTTGATCGCGGAACTTGTCGACGATGGCGTCCTTCACCTTGAGGGCGCCGAAGTGCGTGTGCTGGATCGCGGAACGGGTGGAGGTGAAGTCCACCGCAATCGTATCGTCGGCATTCATATGGTCCGCCCAGCGGATGGAGCGGCACTTCCCGTAGAGCATCTCCGGAGTGCCGGCATCGAAGGTGTCGATCGGAAGCAGGATGCGATTTGCCGTCCGGGACCAGAGACAGGCGCGGTAAGCGTGTTCGAGGGGTCCTTCGAATGCGACTCCGCCGCGCTCGGCCTTGGGATTTTTGATTCCAAGGGACGTCAGCTCAGCTGCGAGGGTCTCCTCGATGCCTTTGGCGGCAGTCGCGAAAAAACGATGTATTTCAGGCATGAGCACGGCCTATCAGTTTATGCTCATGGCGTCATCTCAAAAGTCCAACAGAGCAGTACCCTTAGATGTTATCCAGGAATGCGGCCTGATAGACCTCGGTAATCAGCGCGTAATAAGGGTGAATCCGCTCGACTGTGCCCTTGATCCACACTTTATCACCAGGCCGGACTTCGAGCTCTCCGACCGTCAGTGCTGGCGGGGCGAACGCGCTTCCGATGGCATAGGCCCGATCAAGTTCATATTGCCCGCCGTCATGGCCCAGAAGGACGACCACCCAGTATGTTTCCGACTTCGGGCACTTGGGTCCTTCACAAATGGCGAGGGGGACGAGAGTCGATCTGCGTGCGAACTTCGCTGTTCCGAGGATCGTTGCTGGTTCTCCTGCTGGCCAGGTGAGCTCCGTATCGGCGAGTGCCGGTACGGCTGCCGCCGAAAAGGACAGAACGAGACCCAGTACGCTGCCTATCATCCATCTGCTCTTGCATGTGTTCTTGCGCATTCTCCACCC
>CAYOWB010000051.1:0-11382 GCA_964407515.1 uncultured Bacteriovoracaceae bacterium | reverse complement strand
ACTGAAGCGGTATATCGTGGCCGTTAAACTCAGAACAAGATGAGATGTGAACAGGCTCGAATCATCGTCGTCGACGACGTGAACGCCATGCGGGTCCAGGTCCGGGAAATGCTGAAGAACATGGGGTTCGAGCAAGTTGCCATCGCACAGAACGGTGAAGAAGCGAAGCGGCTGATGGAAAACGAGCGCTTCGATCTGGTGATCGCGGATTGGCAGATGGAGCCCACGAATGGCATCGAGTTGCTGAAGTACCTTCGGGCGCATCCTCAATACAGCAAGATCCCTTTCGCGATGCTGACCGCCGAAAGCGTGAAGGAGAAGGTCGTCGAGGCGGTTCAGGCGGGGATCGACGATTACCTCGTTAAGCCCGTGACTCCGATTCAGGTTCAGAACAAGGTTTTGGCGCTTCTGATGCGTAAGGGTGGTTTTCAATGACAGGCGCGGAATCCATGACTCAGTCAGCAGATAATCCCAAATTCAAGGAGTTCATCGAGGAGCTGAGCGGCTTTGCGGGCACCGCCGAGGCCGCCCTTTCGGAGATCGAACAGGACCCGGAGGCGAAGAAGGCCAACTTCCAGCAGTTCGCCGATCGCATGTTCGCGATCCGTGGAACGGCGTTGCAGCTGGGACTGCCCTTCGTGGCGCAAGTCGCTGAAATGGGTGAGGAGATCGCCGTCAAAGGAACCGGAGCGACGGGGCGGGCGCAGGTACGGAAATGCGTCGGCGCGTTGTGGGATACCCTCACTACGGTGAAGTATCTGTTGATTCACCATACGGAAGAGACATCCGAGGAACAGCAGATTCTGATGAATCGGCTTCAGAAAACGCTCGAGTACTTGGGCGGGGCCCGTCAAAAGGCGAGCATCGACGAGATCGAGGAGCTGTTGAAGCAGCGCGGCTGATGTCTTGGTCTTATCGCCTTCGTGAGTGGCTGGCTTGGGAAGGCTTCCGTTATCAGGAAAAGGGCCCTATGGTCTTCGACGGAAGGCCGTCTTGGCTGACTCCGCGCGGACGTCAGCTCTTCGACAAGTATGCGCTCCAGAGCTGGTCAGGAGTGTTTTCGAAGGAAACCTGGCGTGAGACGCTGGCGGTCCTCGAGTTGCTCGATCGTGTCCCCGGCTCGGAGGCGTTCGCGCCCCGTTTACTGGATGTCGGGTCCAAGAACTGGCGTTATCTGCCGGCCTTGGTCGTCTGGCTGGCGGCACGGTGTCACGGGACAGGGCCCCGGGAGATTCATGGGGTCGAGATCGACGCCTACCGCATGTATTCGGACTTTCGGACGCGCCTCGGCTGCGCGCGATGGTTCAGTGAGCGGTTTTCGGAGTCGGGTACGGACTGCGTTTACAGACCGGGAGACGTACGACAGCTCACGGGCTCTTTCGATGTCATCACCTGGTTGTTCCCGTTCGTCATTCCTGGGCCCCATCTGGCGTGGGGGTTGCCGCCGTCCTTGTTTGACCCGGTCACGACGTTCCGCCATGTCGAGTCACTTCTCGCTCCGGGCGGAAGCCTCATCATGGCGAACCAGGGCGAATGGGAGTGGAGGGCGGCGCGGCCTCTGTTCAGTTCGTTAAGGCGGGTTCACCAGGAAGAACTCAGCGGTTCTCTTCACCCGAGTCCTCATCCGATCTTCCTGAGTGTTTGGGCAAAAGGGAGCTGATCTTTTCGATCCGTGAGGCATGCGGATCGCCCCTCAGCTGAGTCCCGAGCAAGATGTGTCCCCGATTGATGGCTGCGTCTTCCTCGCTCCTCGGGAGATAGCGCGCACGTCTCTTTCCGCATTGGCCGCATAAGAAGAACTCGAGATCGCGGCCCTCGGAGTGCGCCGGACTGACGAGACGGAAACGTGATTCGGCAGGGCACGGAGCCAGCTCGGGCAGGAGCTCTTCCAGACTTTTCTTCGTCTTGAAGACGACGAGATAGCTGAAAGGGAGCGTTTTGCGGTCGAGTCCGCACATCTTGTCGAGTTTTGCCAGGTACGGCGGGCGCCACCACGTGACTTCCTCGTGGCACCAGTCATCCCGTTCCTCGAGCGCCCCGCATTCCTGATGGCCGAGGCACGGCAGGGCAGTCTTGAGCCATGGGATGTTCAAAGCGAGCAGTTCCTTGCGGACGGCCAGGAGCCGCCGCGACTGAAGCTTCAGGGCCGGTTCGACGATGATGGCGATGCCGTCCTCGTCGAGGTGGCGCTCCCATGTTTTCACCAGCGTCGCCGCGATGGTGGCGGGGTCCTGCATCGCTTCGTTGAGGAAGAAGCTGCTGAGCCAGAGATTGAAGGATGGGGCTGCCTGGGGGAGCAAGTTTTCGCTGAAGTCCAGGCGTCGACGGAACAGGCGGGTAGGCCAATCCCGGTCCTCGCCACAGTAATCGGCGGCCCACTCGGCGCCGAGTTTCAGCATGGCTTGATCCTGCTCGATCAGAGCCCAGGAGCCTTCATGGGGGAGACCGACCGGGGAGTAACGTTCCCCGGCCGCGATACCGCACATTCCGGTCGCGGGGCCGGCGCCGATCTCGATGGCGCGAAGGGGCTTTCCTTGCGGCCAGCGATAACCGAGCCGCGCGAGCTCCGTCCATACCGAAGCCACTCGAAAGAGGTTCGGGGGCATGAAGCACAGAAAGTAAGCAAGCCGCAGATTGGCGCGATTCGAGGCCTGACTCCAGTACGGATCGAGCCCCTGGGAGGCGTCGTCTTCTTGCCGGTTGAAAAGCTGGGAGAGCTTCTTGACGTGCGGTGCTACCGATCTCGAGAGGAAACGATCGGACCGAATCGCGTCCCGTTCAGGAAGGAGTCCCTGATTCGTGGCGAAAGCCGCGATTTTTTCTTCAAATCCTTCTCGAAATGCGTCAAATAGCTGCTTAGGAACAATCATCGACACCAACATACGGGCGTTGCTTGCCCCTGTCCAGCGGGTGCGATACCCTGAACCAATTGTATGCGTCCTGATCTTGCCGGCGGAATGGTCGAACAGCTTGAGCGCGCCCTCGTTTTGGGTCCGCGCGGTGTCGCTGCGCGCATTGCGTTCGAGCTGGAAGGGTGCGGAGTCAAAGCCGAGCTGCAGGAAGAAGACGGGAGGACTCTCCCGCTGCCTTCCCATTCCGGAGCCCTGGATGAGCTTCGGAGGGTTCTGACCGCCTTTGCGAAAGGGGGAGGGAGCCTGGTGCATCCCGGCGTGAGCGCCTGGGCGGAGAGGCCGGAGCTGGCTAATTTGGCTCAAGAGCTTGGACTGGTTCCGCTGATGCCGCCCGCGAAGGCGCTGGCCCTGTTCGGAAACAAGCTTTCATTCCTGAATGCGGCGGAGCAGCTCGGAATTCCCAATCTGGTGGTGAATTTCGACCCCGTCCAAAGCGTGCGCGAAATCGAAGCGCTCTTCGGGGGAAAGACCCATCCCTTTCCGTTCGTCTTGAAGTCGGTTCGTGGATGGGGCGGCTTCGGCCTGACGGTCGTGTACGGTCGCGAGGACTATAACCGGAAGCTTCCACTTTGGCTGGAGCAGCTGCGCTTTCATTTCGGCGAGTCGATTGTGTTCGCCGAGCGGTATCTCGAAGGCGCGAAACATGTCGTCCTTCCGTTTGTTCGGTTCAGTGACGGACGGTTTCAGGCGCTTCCGTTATCGGATACGTCGCTTCAATGTAGAAATCGAAAGGTCGTGGAGATCTGTCCCGCGCCGACGGTCGCGGAAGCTGTTCGGCAGCAGATGGAGCAATGGGCTCGGAGCATGGCTGAGCACGCGGGTTACATCGGAGTCGGCGCTTTTGAGTTCATGGTGGATGGCCACCGCGCGTTCCTGCTCGAAGGCGTGGCGCGGCTTAATTCGGGGTTCCGGGGTTGGGAAGCCGTCCAGGGGACTTACGCGGTGGAGTGGCAGCTCGCGGCGATTCGCGGAAGTGGCTTCCGCGGCGATGTCAGACGGGAGAGGTCGTGGGGGCATTCGGTGCTTCTCCGTCTGTACGCGGAGGATTCCATGGTTTGCCTCAGCCCGGGGTCATTCGCGAAGTGTCGGATCGGCGTGACTGGTCGTTTCCCGGAACTTATGGCTCCGTGGATCTGTCGGTGGGGCCCGGCGCGGAGATTCGTCCTGACGGCGATGGGTTCCTTGGCGTTCTGCTTGCCTGCGGGAACCAGTGCCAACAGGCGCTCAATATGGCACGCGGAATTCTCGGCGAGCTGTGGATTTCAGGCGGGCTTCAAACCAACGAGAGATTTCTATCGGTGCTGCTTTCCCATCCCTGGGTGCGGGAGGGGATGTTCCACGCAGCTTTCATTGAAGAAGAGTTCATTCCCACGTTACGTGCTCCCGAAGAGATCCTCAGAATCGCCGCGGCTGCTTGCCATCCTCTGGCCTCGAGCGAAGGGGAGGCGCCTCTCCGTTGGTATGCCGGAGACTTCCGCTACAGTCCCGGACAAGGGGAAGGGCCGGATATTCGTTGGGAAGGCGAGCCTCAGTCCTGGGAAGAGCGCGGAATGCCCGGAGTGTCTGGCTACGTCGAGACCGAAGGAACCGGACGCGTGCGGCTCTCTGCGTACCCGGTGGATGTGCGCCGCTGGCTGGTGCGCGTCGGGCACTGGTTCGTGACGGTCAGGGCGTTGGAGGAAGCCGGAAAGCAGGCTGGGCGTCCCCGTCGAGTCACGGCCATCGTAGGAGGGCGGGTCCATGCGCTCCTGTACCAGGAGGGGGCCATCGTTCCTCCTCATGAGCCGGTGGCGATCCTCGAATCCATCCGGACTCTCGTTCCTCATGCCTTACCGGTTCGGGCACGGTTGCTTCGTTGGAGTGTCTCGGCGGAAGAATCCGTCCGGGTGGGGCAGCAGCTCGCGGAGTTTGAACTGGCTCCGACAGAAAATTGACGCCTTGTCGAGACGTTGGATATCACTAGAACTATTTCCAGGAACCGCTATCCTTTAACATAAATCCTTAGAATCCCTAACGTGATGATTCTGATCGTAACGGAGGACGAGTATGGCAACGGTTACGTCTAAACGGACGAAGACTGACGGTGTTTCGCGCGAGTGGCTGTGGGTGCTGACCGGTGGCACGCTGGTCATGCTTTTTTTCACTTTGGGGCTTCCCCTCTGGTGGGATGACTACGGTCTTTGGTTGGAACGGGCGAATACCGCATTCGGCTCCGCTTTGAAGGATTTGTTGCTGCCGGTGGCGTCGGATCGTCCGGGCCAAACCATTCTCTACAAAATTCTGCACACGGTCTTTGGTTACTGGGGCGGTGGCTTCCGAATCGTGAAGGCGCTGGCGTTTGGCGCGCTCTGCGCATTCGCTTACCGGGGGATGCTCCGGATGGGCGTCACTCGCTTGGCCGCGTTGCTTGTCCTGGGGATCTTCTCCTTGGCGACCGGTCCTCTGACGTCGGTCATGATTCACTCGGAGTTTTCCGTCTACGCTCTCCTGATTGCGCTGCCGCTCCTTCTCTATTCCCACGACGCGATCGAGAACTCGACCGTCCGTACGCCGGCGGAATCGGACCTTTTCAAGTTCGGCGCTTGGCCGAAAGCCTTTCTCCGGTTCTCGCTGATCTTCATCGCCGCGATTTACTTCGGTTCGAAGGTGGACGGCGTTGTCCGCATCGTGCCGATCACCCTCTTGGCGTATCTCGGGCTGTATCACCGCGAGAAGGTGAAGGCGTTCGCGATCCCGATGGGGACGGCGATCGTGCTGTCGTTGCCTTGGTCGGCGACGCTTCCTCGCTACTTGTTCTCCTTTTCCCTGGGGCGCGTTTTTCCCTTCATCACGGGTGAGCTGTTCTCTTGGTCCTCGATGGCACGCTCGGTCTTCGCGGCCCTTGGTTTGCTGGTTTTCTTTGGACTCGCCGTTTACGGCGTTTATGCCCTGATTCGCAGACAGGCGGGCGCTCCCGATCGCACCATGGGCTTCACGCTCATTTGGCTGGCGGTCTCATTGCTCTCGCTCGGGTTCGTTCCTCGTGAGAATCCCACCTTCGACGTTCGTTACACGCTGATCCCGATGTTGCCGGCGGTTTTCTTCGCCGGGATGGCGCTGTCGAAAGCGATGGCGGATTTCAGGAGGGCGAAGTGGTTCATGCCGGTCCTGTGCGCGGTCTTCGCGATCCAGGGTCTGGTGCATCTGTCTCATTCGTACGTCCAACGGCGCGACCTTGGCCACACCATGGTGGCGGTACAGAAGATGTACGAGACCATTGAGCAGAAGTATCCGAATCATCGGGTGGTCTATCTTCCCGGCTTTCTGAATTATCCGTTCCGTCCGTCTTCCGCGCCGGCTTTGAGCCAGCGTCAGGCGATCGGGGGAGTCAATGACCTCGCGGCCTATCCGGCAGGACAGACACTGGCGATCGGTTGGTCGTCGTTACTGGATCAGCGCCTCGCCCTCGCGGAAGTCGCGTCGGGTTGCACCTCTTCATTGTTTGATCTGGTATTCCCGTGTGGAAAGGCGGACGGGGCTCTGCTGTTCAAGTACGTCGGAAATCCGCCCGCAGTCGCGCAGGCTCAGCAGCTGGAGCAGGAGAACAAACTCCCGGCGGCGCGGGATACGCTCGATGCGTATCTTCGCACGGAGCCCGGTAATCACTCAGTGGCCTTCGTGCTCAGCCTCTATGCCTACCGTTTGGGCGACTTCCCGCGGATGGAACGACTTTATGATGAACTCGTTCCGTTCTTTCCTGCTCACAGTTCGATCATGTACAATGCGGGCCTGGCCAAGATGGGCGTGAACAAACACGCTGAAGCGGCCGAGCTGCTCGGAAAGGCTTACAAGCTGTTGCCGCTCAACTACGGAGTCGGCTTCAATCTTGCGAGCGCCTATTTCCAGGCGGGAAAGAAGAGAAGGGCCATCGCGACGATGGACGAGTTGATGAAGAAGTACCCGGCCGATCAAGCATTGAAGACGGCCTATGATCAGTGGAGCAAATAGGAATGCCGGCTTATTCCCGTGTCGTCAAAGTCCCTGGCAAGAGCGCTTCGGAACTCTATGATCTGGTGAGTCGGGAGATCGACCGGCTTTTGCCCGATTCGCCCGTGAAGATCTCGGAGATTCGCCGCGAGCCTGCGCAAAAGCGGGTGAGCGCCAAGAGCACCGTCGGACAGGCGATCGTCCAGTGCGCCGAGGGCGAACTGAAGATCGAAGGGAAGCTCAGCATTTTCGCCGCTCCGTTCAGGTCCAAGATCGACGAAGGGATCGATGCCTGGCTCCAGCAGACGTTGGGTATCCAACCGAGCTGAGCGAGGTCATTCATGTCCGCGTCCGAAGGAAATAAAGTCCTGCGTGCGGCAGGTGCGATGGGGATCGGCACTTTCATGAGCCGCATCCTCGGCCTGGTTCGTGAGCAGGTCTTTGCGGTTCTTTTCGGCGCCGGAAACGCCACCGACGCTTTCAACATCGCCTTTCGTATTCCTAATCTGCTCAGGGATCTGTTCGCCGAGGGGGCCATGAGTGCGGCCCTCGTGCCGACGTTCACGCAGGTACGCGAGCGCGAAGGGGAGCGCCGCGCTTGGCGGCTGGCAGGATTGGTCTTCCGTGTACTGCTCATCACGGTGACGATTCTTTCGTTGGTCGGCATCGTCTTCGCGCCCCAGCTGGTGGCGCTCTACGCGTCAGCTTTCGCCAAGGTTCCGGGAAAGTTCGAGCTCACCGTCGTGATGACGCGGGTGATGTTCCCGTTCTTCCCGCTCGTGGCGCTCGCGGCGGCGTACATGGCGATCTTGAATGCCTGCGGAAAGTTTTTTCTGCCGGCTTTCTCCTCGGCCCTGTTCAACTTGACGTCCATCGTGAGCGGCGTGGCTCTGGCTTTCATTCTTCCTTACTTCGGAGTTCACTCGATCGTCGGCATGGCGATTGGAGTGGTGCTCGGTGGCTCTGTTCAGGCGTTCTGCCAGCTTCCGGCTTTGTACCGGGCGGGATACCGTTGGCAGTCCAGGGAGCAGTCCGGGAAACTGGAAGTCTTTCCGGTGTGGCATCGCGATCCGGCGCTTCGTCGCATGATGGCCATGATGATCCCGGGGACCATCGGTCTGGCGGCGACTCAGGTCAACGTGCTCGTGAACAGCATTCTGGCGACGTCACAGGGGCCTGGCGCGGTCTCTTGGCTGAATTATGCTTTCCGGCTCATGCAGTTTCCGATCGGAGTTTTCGGCGTGTCGCTGGCCGCGGCGACGCTTCCCACGGTTTCGAAGTACTGGGCGCGGAGCGAAGTGAATTCCGTGCAAACGACGATTTCCGAAAGTCTGCGTCGCGTCTTCGCGGTGAACTTGCCTGCATCGGCGGGGCTGGCGTTTCTCGGGGTTCCGATCATCCGCCTCCTCTTTGAATACGGAGTTTTTACTTCGTTCGACAGTCACGCTACTGCGGCGGCGCTTGCGGCTTATGCGGTCGGGTTGACGGCATACTCGGCGGTGAAGGTTCTCGTTCCCGCATGTTACGCCATGGGCAATACCCGTGTGGCGGTGGCCTCCAGCGTGTTCTCAGTGGTCTGCGCGATTGTCCTGAATCTGATTCTTATCAAGCCTTTCGGCTATACGGGCCTGGCGCTTGGTACCTCGTTCGCGGCGCTTCTGAACTCGGCCTTTTTGATTCAGGCCGTGAAGGCGATGCTCCGGAAGGCCGGCGGAGACTTTCCTCTCGGCCCCCTGTTGAAGAGTTTCGCCGTTCATACAGGCATCGCGCTCGCGATGGGCGGGGTGTGCTGGGTCAGCCACCTCGGATTGAACTCCTGGGTGCCAGATATCGCACTCGGTCACCGTTTGATTCCGATGATGCGAGCAATCAAAGTGATGGTCCTGGTTGCCGAGGGAGTCGTGGTGGTGGTGCTGCTGGCGCGAGCCTTCCAGGTGCGCGAGACCCTAGAAGTGGTCGAAGTTTTTACAAATAAACTAAAAAAGAGGCTGAGCGCTTTCCGGAATTAGGCTACATTAGGGGAGAGATCGGAGGCTCATCGCAGGATGACCACTAGCCGGGATACCGTGAAGCTACTTTGCAAAAGCATTATCACCCGCCTCGAGAACCGGAAGGCTATCGTCTTTCCGCCCCGGCTGAGGCAAATCGTTCAGGAAGAAGTCGCCAATCTGATTGGTCCTTACATCCTCACCGAACAGGATCTCCACGAAAAGACCTTGGCCCGCATGGGTGCGAAGTCGGAGGTGCTGGAGGGGACGGATTTCAGTCAGAGCGATCAGTACCGCGCCGCTAAGGCCGTGGTTCGGGCTGGCTTCGGAGATGACGAGCTGAACGGGTTCTTCTTTCAGAAGCCGCTCAAGTTCGTAGCTCAGACGATCTCTCAGTACTTTATGCGCTCTTCTCACATCGACGATGTGTACGAGACCGACGAAGACCTCGAGAAGGAAATCGTCGAGATCGTCCAGAAGTTCGATGCGTCCGAAGCCCACTGACAAGCCCTGAGGTTTCTCTCAAGGCGGCCCCCTTTGTCGCTGTACTGCCGCGCTTTGTGCGCTACGGTGGGTACAGAACAGGGCGTTCCTGCGACTAGAGCTCCCAGTGCTGGGGAATCACGGCTCTGTTGATTCCCGGCGGATACTCTGCGCACCGGCAACTCTCCGTCTACGTACCCCTTGTTTTCGTTCAGTCTGAACGGTTTTCAACGGTACGTGGCGGCACGTACAGCTACTTTCAGTACAAAGTGAACGAGAAACGAGGGTACGTGATTGAGTCGGGTTTCCCCAGCGCTGGGGAATGGCCTCGCCGTGTGCCCTTTGTTCCTTCACTCTAGGCCCCCCCTTGCTGAACAAGCCTTAAACACTGTCAACGCCATCTACGGTTTATCCGATGGAATTGATTTGGTAATTTTCTATCCGCTGGTTTTCATTTGGAAAAAATAGTTAAGAGCCTGAACAATTTGGGTGTTTTCCTTGCAGTCTTAAGAAAACAACTGAATGTTCCGGCGGTGTCACTTCGTACTTCTGTTCCTGATGCTCTTAGCGGGCCTCGCGTGGTGGGCGGATCGCCTATTGCCTCCCACCGTGAAGGCGGCACCGCAGCTGCCGGTGGTTTCCGTCTCGGAACCGGACACCGCCAAGCGCATTGAGCTTTTGGAGCTGGTTGATCGGATCGTGGCGTATGAACATTACTATCATTCCGTCTACGGGCACTTCACTCAGCTTCTTCCGCGCTTAGGGATCAAGATTCCCAAGGCCATCGCTGAGATCTACGAGGTCCGGATCGCGGAGGCCTCTGCTGACCGCTTCTTGCTGACCGCGTTCTCCGAAGTGAAGGGGAGAGCGGTGGATCGTTTCTCCGTGGACCAGGACTACGTCGTGAATTCGACCTTTCCGCTCCCCGTGCCTCGCCCTGAATACCTGCGGGTTCACGCGGGTAAGCACCTCAGGACTCTGCAAGAGACCCCGGCCGGGAGGCTGGTCGAGGAGAGTGGTTTGTTCAAAGGGTATTTTCGGTATGAAGTCCGCGACGGAAATCCCGGGCAGCGGACGGCCTTCGCCGTGGGAATCCGGCCTCCGGTTCTCGGCCTGCAACTGGAAGGGAAGAACTTGGCTTTGGGCTTCGATGCCGAGCCTGCCTCGATGGGTTCTCGCGGGACCGGCCAGACGGATAGTCATGTCATGAGTGCGGGCGAGGAAGTGAACCTCGCGCAGCGGATCTTCTATGGCGAGTACGGCCGATACGCCCGGAATTGGGCCGAGCTTTCCGAGATCACTTCTTTTCGGTTTGAGGAGAAGAGCGAGGTCGGTCTCATGCCCTCGGAGCTTGTCGCTGAGACAGAAGTGGAAGAGGGGGCGGTTTCACGTTCCCCGGCGCAGTCCACTGGCCTCGTGATCGAAGCCATTCACGAATGATGTGAATATCGATACTCCGCGGTGCGGCGCATTACTTTTCCCCTCGTTTGACTTCAGTTTCACCCGTCGGATACACTTAAAATCCCTGGGGGTAACACGTGAGGTATTCAAGGATGAAGTCACTCACCGGCGCAGCCGGAGCGCTATTGCGCCACAAGCACAGCCCATTCCGTTCAACGATTGTTTGCGGGATTGTCGGCGCCGCGACATTATTCGTTGTTTCTGGTTGCGCCACAACCCGCACGTCTTCGGATAAGGCGCAAGATGGCGAAACGGTTGGCCAAATTCAGAAGAGTGAACCGTCATCAGGAATGGTTACGATGTCGCCGCAGGGTGACATTTTTGTTCGCGGCATGAGGCTGCAGAACAGTACTTTCGACATTCCGGTCGTGATCAACTCCCGCGTCGAATACTGGATGGACTACTTCAACGGGCGCGGCCGCAAGCACTTTGCGCGGTATCTGGAGCGTGCGGAGCTTTTCATCCCCTATATCGTTCCGCTCTTGCAGCAGAACGGGATGCCTGAAGACCTCGTCTACCTGGCGATGATCGAAAGCGGGTTCAACAACCATGCGCGTTCGCACGCCAAGGCG
>CAYOWB010000050.1:19203-19480 GCA_964407515.1 uncultured Bacteriovoracaceae bacterium | reverse complement strand
CTCCGCACGCCAGTCCGACAGTCTGGAGATACTTCCGGAATGGGCGAAGCACGGAAAGGACTGAGTCTTCCCTGAGCGGCTTCACCCAGACTGTGCGGTATAGCGGCGAAGCTCTCACACCGGGATCCGGATCCAGCAGCACGCGCCAGGCTCCATCATCCGCCTCGAACAATTCGGGCGTCGCCTCCCGTGGAAGACAGGACTCCGCGCGATGGACTTCGGTGATCATCGTCACTTCGGCCGCCTCCTGCTCCCAGAGATCGGCGCAGATGTCGTG
>CAYOWB010000050.1:9991-19193 GCA_964407515.1 uncultured Bacteriovoracaceae bacterium | reverse complement strand
CCCTTCGGGGGCCGCCCCGGGGTGTCGCTCATCCTCGGCCCGTAAAGCGTCCGACAAGCGTCGCGCCAGGTCTTTCAGCTCCTGCGGGTCCGATGTCTCGGCATAGACGATCTGCGGGCTCGAACACGCCTGCTGATCGAGATGGCACACCGATCGGGCGATCGACTCCAGCACCAAGGGATCCTGCAAAACCTCCCGGGCAACATAGGCGAACGAGATCTTGTGGCCCCACTCGATAAACCTCGCCGAATAAGGTGACAGAGCACGTACGCCGGCGATTCCCTCCTCGCTTCCCCAGGCCGCCACTCCATCCGCATGAGAGAAGATTCGTCGCAGCAGGTCACCGCGGAAGGAGGGAATCTGCGCAACCACGACGAAGTCCTTCAGTGTCCCCGTCACATCGCATCCGAAGAGCTTCTCAAAGAAACGCTGAGCGAAGAGATCACTCCGTTCCCCGACAGCAGTCCCTCGATGACGCTCAGGGCTCCCACGGTCGGCACGTTCGAAGGCGCGACATGGACCAGGAATCCCAACGGGGCCCAGCCCTCGAAGACGTTCTCCTGCACGAGCCGGATCTCTTCGGGCTGACGCGTTCCCAGTTCACGCAACAGCTTCCGGTTCAGCTGATCGCGTTCTAAAAATGCGATCAGCTCCTCCACCGTGCCCGCGTCAACCGGGTCGGGAAAAAGATACGAACGCAGCTCCGCATCGTTCCGAAGTCCGGACCTCAGCGACTCACAGGCGTCGAGCAACACGCAGGCGAGAGGACGCCGCAAGAGGGTCGCGTTGAGTTCCGACTCTAGCCGATCAACTCGCGCCTCGAGTTCCGAGTCGCCGATCCACTCGCCTCGCCAGAGGTGATTCCGAATCACGCTCCACCTCCGCTCTTGCCCAGCAGCTCGGCCGCCGCGATCGCGCAGCTTTTGTTCCTGGAGGTGCCGGCGCGGCCATGGATCTCGAACCAATCCGCCGGCAATCCGCACTCGCAACTCTGTGCCGGGTGAAGGCTGGCCAGGTCGCCCATGAGTACGCTCTGAGCCGGCACGGAAGTGATGTAAGGAGACACGAATTGGAGGAACCCCCTATGCCCGTAAGGCAAAGGCTCGAGCGTCTTCAGATCCCGGATCAAAACACGCGACCAGACCGGCACATGAAAGCGGTGCTTGGAACACTCCACGTACGGCACGCAGTGTTCGACCGAACCGAATCCGTCACGTAGCATTTCGTCAGGAATCCCCAGCATCTCATGGGCCATCCGGTACAGCTCCTCCTTGGAGACAGCCTTTCCGGCGTTGCCCTTCCATCCGCCGCCGAGGAACACGAGGCTTTCGGGCGACAGCTTCAGAGGCCCGAACCCTAGAGCCTTCATCCGCTCCAAAGTGAAGTGCAGAAAGGCAGGGAAGCCAAAGATCCTGACCGGAAGCCCTTCCCGCTCATACTCCTGCAACAGCCGGATGCAGCCGAACACGTCGAAGTCATGGCCACCCTGGCCATCCCTCCTCAGTGCCGAGAACACTCGCCCGGCCGGAGCATACTTGCAGAGAAAGTTGTCGGTGTACGCGGTGCCTAACTTCGAATCAGCATGGGTCTCGTACGAGTATAAGAGGTAGTTCGCCTTCCGAGCGGGAGTCACCCACCCGTAATACTCGAAGATCCAGTCCACCATGCGCTGCGCGCAGCCAATGGACCACGCATCAAAGAACATCTGTGACTTCTGTCCCGTTGTACCGGACGAGGTGAGATGCAGGCTGACCGCCTCACGAGGAACCGAGACCACCTCGTTCCGTTTGAAGAAGTTCGCCGGAATGAAAGGAATCCGGGTCAGGTCGCCGTGCTTGAGTAGCTCCTTCGCACTGAAGCGATGAAGAGAAAGAAGACGGCGGTAGAACGGATTCAGCTCCGCATGCCAGTCGATGACCTGCGCCATCGCTTCAAGAAACAGTCCCTCCCCTCCCGCAACCGGCGCGGCCGGATAAGGATCTCGAATCTCGCACAGCGACTGAACGGCGGAGAGCCGCACTTCGTCAGGCGTCTTGAGCATCGTCTTCGAGCACCTTCAGCACATCGAGATGCATCTGTTTCCAGAGCTCGACGTACTGATCGACGTACGGTTTAAAGGAGCGTTCCACTTCCATGCCGCGGAAGTCCAAAGGCTCCATCGAACGCGACATGAGCACGAAGTCGAGCATTTCGCCGTTGCACGCTTGCATCGCCGGGTAGTAGGCGCACGGAAGGAACTGGGAATTCAACAGCGTCTGAAGGGAATCCGCCCGGTCGATCGACATTAGAATCTCAAGATAGCTGACCCCGAACGAGCGCAGCTTATGGAACAACGACTGAAGACGGCCTTCCAACGTGAACACCGGGACGCTGAGCGCCACGATGGCGAGGTAGCCATCGCTCTTGCTCAGATAGGCGTAGATCTCCACGCCGCCATCGACGGACACCATGAGGAAGTTGGGCGAATGGAACGGGTAAAACCGGTCATAAGGGTCCGTGAATCTCTCGTTGAAACGGCGATACACGAACTCCTGGGCATGAATGAACTCGAATTCGACATCGCCTCCCTTGGGAGGCTTCTTGTTCAACGAAGGCAGGAGTTTGAGTGAAAAGGATGTGCCGAGCTGGGCATTTCCGATGCGAACGATCTCGGCGAGCTTCTCTGGGATCTCGGTGACGATCCTGCGCTTCGCCAGTACACCGTCCTTGAAGCGCGCCATCAACGTCAGCGTCTCATATTCCCTCAGCTTGTGGGCATTGGGAAAGATCCCTAGTGGTTTGAACCCGTTACTCAAGAACACGCGTTGCGGCGCGATCGAGATCGTGCGGGTAGTCGTGTAGAGGGAATGAATGCTTCGCAGTCCGGAGAGAATGCGCTCGCTTCCTGCCTCCACGAGCTTGCCCGCCAGCCCTTGCCGGCGGTAATCCGGCCTGACCATGACGCCGCCCACGCGGCCGATCCCATTCGTGCGGTCCAACTCGAAAACCGTAGAAGCCGCGATGCACTTCTGGTCCTCGTCGCGGACGACGAGCCAAAGCGTGTCATCGCTCTCGATCATCTCGGCCATCACGTACCGGTCCGTTCCCATCGGGAGCGGATACCGGCCCTGGTAAACCAGGAACGACAACCGAAGAAGCTCTTCAACGTCCTCGAGCCGAGCTTTGTCGATAATCAGCATCAGCTACAATGTGCAGACACCTTTGCAGGAGCACTGGATGTCATCGAAGTACTTCTTAATTTGAGCAACCGTATACCCCCGCTTGTTCTTGAGGATGTCGACGATCGCTTCGCCTTGTGCCATCTCGTCGGGGAACTGCTTCGCGATCATCTCGAAAACCGCCCTCAACTCGGGATCATTCCGAAGGGAGGAAATCCGGTTTTTCAACGCCCTCGCGGTCGCTACGCTTTTCATTTGACGTGCCAAGAGGGCGTCAGAAACGGCCGCGTCGCGATCCGCCGCTCTCGCCAATGCCCTCTTCTCGGGTGTATCTGGCAACGCATCCAGCGCTTTCTGCACTCCTGCGCGCTGCTCCTTCATGCTTACGGTGAGCGCATCGACCGCGTCCGCGTCACCGGCCATAGCCTTGGCCAGACGATCCCGGCTCGCGGAGTTGAGCTTCTGCACCGCGCTGGCGGCTGCTTCAGCCTGCTTCCGATTGCCGGAGGCGGCTGAACGCGTGACCAACTCCAGGGCGATCGGATCAATCTCCGATTTCATGGCCTTGGTCTTCCGGGCCAGATCAACCACCTCATTGAGATCCGAAAGTTTCGCACCCCTTCCGACGGCCACCCTGCCCGTCAAGGGATCATAGATTACGCTCGGCTCCCCTCCGACCTGAGCCCGATACCGGTCAAGCAGGCTGCGAGCCCAGCCTTCCGAGTCAGGATCGACTCCGAGATCGGTGATCTCGAGCCCCGCTCCCTTCAGACGGTCGTAGATCGCTTTCTTTTGCTGACCAGGGAGGCTATCCAAGGCAACGTTAACGTTGATTCCCCGCTTGGACGAGGCGCTTCTGAAGGAACCATCCACGACCGCACCGTCGCCACCCGCCAGAAGTTCCACTGGGACTTCAATTTGGCGAGCCGGACTGCCCTTCTTGAGCCCAGGGATTTCGAGGGTGACGGTCATCTTCGCGGGATCGAACTTCATGAATCTACCTGATCCGTTGGCCCCGTTCGCCTCTTTCCAGACCACCGCTTCGCCCTTGCGAAACGCCCCGAAAACCTTCTCGGGCGACCGCGCGCCCGCAGCCTTCGCAGGGATTCGTCCAGCCATCTCCTCAGGAACTCCTCGCTCAATCAAAGTAATGACCTGCACCGGAGTCAGCTGATTGACCACGTTCTTTCCCCAGGCCGGGTTCATTGCCGAAATCCGAGCGCGAGCCGCTTGCATGGCCTTCGCCCAGGTGGGCTTGACCATCGCGCTGTTGAGATCAAGGCCGCTTTCACGGAGCTCACGGAGGAGCCTGGAAAGCGCAAGATCCGTCTCAGCCACAGTCTTCGCCGAACTCGAAAGCGCGGCTCCTTTCGCCGATCCGCCGAGATGAGCCGGCGTGATCACACCGAATACACCGCCAAGAGAGGCCCCAAGAACGATCGACTTGAGGCGCGGATCCATCTCGGATTTCTTGAGCTCTTCCAAGTGCTGATGGAGAGCCTCCAGACTTTCCAGTGAGCCTCCGTAACCGCTATGGAAACGAGCTATCTCACGGTCGACAGCGATACTTGACGTTTCAGGGGTCTCTCCCATCCACGCGAAGGGAGCCGCCATTAGACCACCGAGCCCAGCGCCGACGCCTACCCGGGCTGCCATTCCGGCCCTCACCGGAGCGCCAAGTCCTCCCAGAAGTGGTGCCGCCGAAGCGAGCAAATTCCCGCCTCCCTCCACCGCATTGCTCGAGAACTTGTTCCAGAAGTCCGCCTTCACCAGTTCCTTATACTCCTCGCAGGCGACATAGGACTGGCTCAGCCGGGAGTTGCACTCCTCGTCCGAAAGCTTGACCGCCGGCCAAGTGCTCTCAGGGAGTCCAAGCCGTGCGTAGACGTTGCCGAAACGCGTGCCTTCACACTCGAAGTACCGCGACATGACCTCGGGAGTCATGATCGCGAAGCCGGCCGCATCCTTGGAGGTACACAGATCCTTCACCGCGTTACGAATCGCTTCCAGGCTGGCGCGCGACCCCTTGTAGTCGATTTCCGCCATCTTCACGGCCGCATCGAGTTTAATTGAATCCAACGTTTGCGGAGAAGTCTGCGACAAGCCCTCCTGGGCGGTAGTCATGCAGTTCTTGAACTCCCCCTGCCGAGAGTTATCGTGAGGGTCGAGGCTGTAGGTGTCCACTCCGTTGGCACGGAACGAGGACGGAATGGACCGGGCGATTTCCTTGTAAGCCGGTTCTCCGCTCGGAAGCCGATCCACGAGCACCGGAAACTGCTTGGTCAACTCTGCCGCCTCAAGCAAGGTTCCCCTGAGCTCTAAAAACTTCGCGGAACACCAGTGCGCAGTCCTCGCATCGATCGCCGACGGAGGCATCAGGCACTTTGCCGTGGGGCCATCACCCTTTTGAGAGATTGCCGCCGCCGGACGCATGGCCAGAATATGAGTGAACAGACTCGGGATCGAGCCCACGAGTTCCGCGCCCATCTCCCCAGCTGCCGTCAGCAATTTCTGTGTCTCCGGGTCCTTGACGTGAGTCTGATTCCACTCCCGAATATTGGACACAAACTTATTGATATCCTCGCGAATCAGATCATTCGACGACTTGCCGTGCATAGCCCGAGCACTGAAGAGCGGTCGCAGTGAAGCCAACCGATCCTGCAAGCGATCCACGCAAGCGGCCGCCATCGCTGCCTGCAAACGGTAGTCACGCTGCATGGAGTGCTTAGCGTCCCCAGACGTGGGAAGCTGCTTTCTCATTTCAGCAATCTTGCCCTTCATCCCAGGATTACAAGAGGCGGACGCCTCAAGCTGCTGCACCAGAGAATCCAGTTCCCGCTCCGAGGTGCTCGAAAAATAGGCGCGTTCCAGATAAGCCTCAATAAAAGACTCCTGAACGAAGTCGCGGAGCTCATTCCTGACGTTATCCTTGTTGGCCTCGTATCCGACGCGAGCGAGCTCCGAAAGACTCGTGGAACCCAGATCTACGTCCCCCGAAGGAACATAGGTGTACTTCACTGATGCGGACGGGCTCACGCCCGGCGCGATCCCGCTCACAGCCACCCCAGTCTGAACCACCTCGCGACGGTAGCGGGTCGGATCAAGCTCCGTATCCGGTGCGCAAAACACGCGCGGCAGATACTCGGGGCAGTTAAGATTGTGCTTGGCGGTCCCGCCTTTTGGACCAGCATTAAAAAGCGCTTCAACGATCTTCGGATTCAACGACGCGCCGGAATCAGTTCCCTTGTTCCCACTGAAGGGAGAGTTCCCGCCCGACTTACCTTTGTCGCTTCCTCCGCTCGCCAGACTAGCCGCCGGCTTGTCCTTCGAGGGCTTCCTCGCATCAAGAGTCGCGCAGAGGCCCGGCCTAAACACGAGGGTCTTCGGTGAAATCTCGTGCTTCTGCCGAAGCGCAACCTCCATCGCTTTCAGCGCGACGGAATGGCTGATTGCGTTCGAGTAGGCCTGCCACGCGTCCCTCGCTTTTGCAGTCAGCGCCACGCAATCGGGTCCCTTGCCACACTTCTTCCCGGCCTCATCGATTAGGGCCAGTCCTCTCGCCTTATAGCCATCGGAATCAAGGTCTGCGTTGTCCAGGAACTGTTCAAATGAGAGCGCGGCCTTCGCGGCATCCCGGTTCATGATCCTCGGGAAACCTCCTAGGAGTTGCACGAACTGCCCCTCGAGCGGCTGCACCGTCTTACGTCGATAGGCATCCAAATTGCGACTAATACAGACGAAGACATCTCCCAGACGACGAATAGCCTTACCGGACTCATCTTGCAGACACGGCACACCGCGATCAGTCCACTCCCGCTCGGGCGCGGACCAGTTCAATACCTTCCGGCCTTTGGAATCCGTGATTTCCGGCGGCAGATACTTGTGAAATTTGTAAGCACCGGTCGAGTCTTTCTCGTTCTGGAACAACTGAATCAGGTCTTTGTCGGCCGGGTTCTCCAACTCATTGAAGAGGGAAAAGAGCTTGCCTTTGCGGTCATCCGTATCGGCATTCAATCGGGCGGAATCTAGACTCGCCTCTTTGCCGTCCTTCGTCAGACTCGGGTCCACAACGACCGGGCAAAAATCTATTCCAGCCGCGCGAGCCGCACCGGGAACCGCAACCGAAAGAAGCGTCACAGTAATCACACTCCCCGCGGCGATCACGGTTCCACCAATCCAACGGAATGCCTTCTTACTCTTCATTACGTTCCCCATACCGTTTATGATTTCTAGGCCTGTCCACGGGCTTCCCCATCAGAGGCGTTATCGTCTCTAATCCTAAACAACTTTAGCAAACAGGAAGAGAGGCATTTTTTGCCGATGAATAACTACTGGACATTGAGTTAGGGTATGCCTCCTATGGAAGTTCAAGCACTCCGGGCGCTTTCGGCCTGGTTTGAGACACATCAGCGAATCCTCCCCTGGCGCGACTCTCCCACCCTCTATCGCGTGTGGATTTCGGAGATCATGCTTCAGCAGACGCAGGTGGCCACCGTCATTCCTTACTTCGAACGTTTCATGGAACGGTTTCCAACGGTTGAGTCACTAGCCAGTGCTCCCCTGGACGACGTACTCCTTCTCTGGTCCGGACTCGGCTATTATTCACGTGCGAGAAACCTTCACCGGGCGGCCCAAGCCATCGTAACTCAAGGCGGATTTCCACGGGACCGCGAAGGCTGGCTGGAACTCCCGGGAATCGGCGGTTACACCGCTGGAGCGATCCTCTCCATCGCCCTGGACCAGCCCGTGCCTATCCTGGACGGAAACGTAGAACGCGTTCTCTCACGCATCGCGAAGATCGACCGCCAAAAAGGCGACGGCGATTTCAAGTCCCAGCTCTGGAAACTCTCGGAAGAAGTCGTTTCGCAGTCTGCAGCCGTGGGTCTTCGCCCGAGCGTCATCAATCAGGCCCTCATGGAGCTCGGCGCGATCCTCTGCACCCCGAAGAGGCCGGCCTGTGGACGCTGCCCCTGGGCCAAGATCTGTCTCGCCCATCGCGATGGACTGGAAAGCGAATACCCGCCTCCACGCCCACGAAAGGAGTGGATCAAGGTCGAAGAAGAAGTCCACTGCGTGCTGAATGATCGCGAGCAGGTCCTGCTGCACCAGCGCGAAGCAGGCGAATGGCGCGCGGGCCTCTGGGATTTTCCGAAAGACCTCCCCGTGGAATTGCCACGAGAGTCCCTCCGCGAGATCGGGAAAGCCGATGTCCAATATGTCGTCACTCGACATCGGGTCCATCGAACCTGCCGAGTGTGGAGAGTCGATGGAGAGGCTCCCACCCCTGCCGGATGGCAATGGATTCCCTTACGGGAACCCCCGAAGATTCCGGCGGGGTCCACTCTCGGAAAGACACTGAGAAAGATCCTGCCTTTAAGTCTCCGTATTCCTTGACCGATAAGGAAAGGAATGGGGTGGAACGTCTTCACATCCGTCATTCTGCTGTTTGGAACAGCGCTGACGCTCGGGGCTCCCTACAGGGCCCAAGCGGGGCCGCTGGGGTGTCTGCGCGCAGCCCTCGACCAGCTCTTCATGGACGATGACACCGCCCGTGCGGTGGCCGCGATGAAGAAACTCGATCTCGATCTACTGAAGTTCCCCGTTCCGTCCGCCTCCGTCGCGCTACACCGAAGCGCCGTGGTCCTGCGCGCACTCAACGGCGAGCCGGTCCGCACCGGCTCAAGACGAATCCCGGCACTGACTCCCTTACAGGCCAACGAAGTGTACCGAGGACTTGAGAACCATCCCGTCGTCTCGCTCTCCAGAAGCGCCCACTACGAGGGACAGGAAAAGGGCTTCTGCTTCGGCCGCGCCATGGCCACGCACATCGAACTCCTCTACCGAGGCGTCGAGAAGACGAGTATCCGCAAGCTGTGGGCGGTGGGAAACCTCGACAAGAAGGCCTGGAGATACCATGTCGCGACCGCGGTTCGGGGAACCGACGGCCGATGGTGGACGATCGATCCGTCCGTCGGGCGGATCATGAGCGCCGAAGAATGGTATCAGACGATGCAAAGCTTCTCCACCGATGGCCGGGTGCAACT
>CAYOWB010000050.1:6753-9981 GCA_964407515.1 uncultured Bacteriovoracaceae bacterium | reverse complement strand
CCTCCGGGTCTTTCAGGTCCTGATAGTTGAAGGGCAGGCCGATCGTTTCCACGTGAATACCGCCCTGCCCTTCAACTATCAGGACCTGAAAGACCCTGAGGCGGGCGGATACTTCATCGATCTCCTCCGCGAGTTCCGGACGCGCGGCGCCTTCAGCGGACCGAAGTTCGAGCGCGACTCCGCTCAGTGAACCGGAGTCACCTTCCGGTCACGCCAGCGCCGCACCAGCGCCAGCATCGCCGGCACCACCACGAGAGTCAGGAGCGTCGAACTCACCACTCCACCGATGATGACGTATCCCATCGATGTACGCTGCTTGGACGCCTCGTTAAGCCCGATCGCGAGCGGCAACGTTCCCGCGATGAGCGCCATCGAAGTCATCAGAATCGGACGCAGACGCGTCTTGCCCGCCTTGATCAGCGCATCGATGAGATTCATGCCGCCAGCCACGAGCTGGTTCGTGTAGTCGACGAGCAGAATCGAGTTCTTCGTCGCGATCCCTAGCAGCATGATGCAAGCGATAATCGAAAGCAGATTCAAAGATTCCCGTCCGACCCACAGGGCCACGAACGCTCCGCAGACCGCGAGCGGCAGGGCGAGCATGATCGCCAGCGGCGTGACGAACGACTCATACAGGCTCGCGAGAACGAGATAGATGAACAGGATCGCCAGCAATGCGGCGAGCGTCATCCCGTGCGTCATCTGGTCAAACTCGTCTCCAAGTCCGGCGAACTGATACCACATGCCCGGTTTCAACTTCAGTTCGGTCGCGAACAGCCGTCTCATGTCCTCCATCGCGTCACCCAATCCGGCTCCCGGCGCCAAGTCGGCCGTGATCTGCACATAGCGGGTACGGTCGCGACGGTTGATCGTCGAAGGTCCCTCGGCCGGAACGGCCTTCGCCACCTTCGGAAGACTGATGAGCCGGTAGTTCACGTTCGGAACAACCATCTGGTCGAAGTGATCCTCGAGCTTGCGCTGATTCTCCTGCAGTCGGATGCGGACGTCGTATTCGCGTCCGTTCTCCCGATACTTGGCCGCCTTCTCGCCTTCGATCTGCGCACGAAGTTCGCCGCCCACCAGACGGCTCGTGACGCCCAATCTCGGCGCGGCGTAATCGTCCAGGACCACCTGAAGCTCGGGCTTGCCGGGTTTGAAGTTCAAATCCGCGTCCTTGAGTCGCGGGTTCTTCTTCACGTGCTCCACCACCTTCAAAGCCATCTCTTCAAGTTCCTTCAAGTCGGTCCCCATGAGATTCAACGTGAAGGGACGCATCCCGCCAGTGAGCGGATCAAAGTCGCGCACACGAGGATTCGCATAGGCGAATTCCTTCAGCTGCGAACGGAGAACCTCCTTGAACCGGGTCGTATTCAGCTTACGCTTCCGCGACGGAACAAGCTGCACGAAGATCTCCGCCTCGTTCGCGGCCCCGGTCCAGGACCCGACAGTCAGTGACGTCAGCTGTACCTCGCGGTTGGCCCGGATCCGGGAGTCTACCACCGTGGCCGCGGCGTTCATGGCGTCCAAACTGGCGCCCGGAGGCAAATCAATGTCCACGATGATCTCGCCGTTATCGGCGTTCGGCATGAAGTCCTTGGGCAAAAAGATCACCGTCGACACGGTCACGACGAAAATCGCGAAGCTGATCAGCAATACCCGTCCGGGCACCTTCAACGACACGCGAAGCAATCGCTCGTAGAGAACTTCCAAGCGATCCTGAAATCGCCCGAACGCATCGAGCGCAGGTTGGACATACTTGCTCCAGATCCGCTCATAGGATGGACGCTTAGCCGCGCCATGAGCCCCCGCGAAGTGCGCCGAGAGCATCGGAGCCACCGTGAGCGCATCGAACAGGCTGATGCACATGGCGAAACATACGGTCACCCCGAACTCCCGGATGAATTGCCCGGTGATGCCCTTCACGAAGGCGATCGAGCCGAAGACGGCGACCACCGCGAGCGTAGTCGCGATGACGGCCAACCGGACCTCCTCAGTCCCTTCTTCCGCCGCCTGACGTGGCGTCTTTCCCATTTCGAGATGCCGGAAGATATTCTCGCGGACCACGATCGCGTCATCGATCAGAAGCCCGACCGCCAGGCTCAGTGCCATGAGACTCATGGTATTCACCGAGAAGCCAGCCAGCGCGATCAAGATGAAAGCGCCGATCAGCGAGTTGGGGAGTGCGAGGCCGGTAATCACCGTCGAACGCAGATTCCCGAGGAAGAAGAACACGACGATCACAGCCAGGATCACTCCGAGAATGATCGACTCGCGCACGTCGGAAAGATTGTCCCGGATCGGCTTGGCACCATCGCGGACCAGCGAAAGCTTCGCGCCACCGCGCAAGGCCAGCTCTTCGTTGAGGACCGCCATCCGTTTCTTCACCCCATCGGCAACGGCGACGGTATTCGAGCCACTCTGCTTGAACACATTGATGAAAAGCGACTTACGTCCGTTCAGATAGGCGCGATTCGTTTCATCTTGCTTGGCGTCGACCACCTGCGCGATGTCCTTCAGCTTGATGGGGATATCGTTACCGAGAAACTTGACGATGATGGACTTGATCTTGTCGATGGACGTGAACTGCCCCATCGCCCGATAGATCGTCTCCCTCTTAGCGGTATCCGTCTTCCCGAGGGGAATGTTCTCCCCGGCAAGGCCGAGTTGCTGGGACACCTGAAGCGCGGAGAGCTCGTACTCTTTGAGCTTCGCTCGGTCCATCAGGACGTGAATCTCCCGTTTTCTTCCACCAAGAATCTCGACCGATCCGACGTCCCGAACCTGCTCCAGACGCGGGCGAATCACTTCATCGGCCAAGTCGAAGATCTGCTCGTCGGAAAGCGAGCTTTCCAAGGCAAGCACGACAATCGGATCGGACTGCGGATCGAAGCGGCGGACTACCGGCTCGTCAATCTCCTTCGGAAGCTTCGCCTTAGCGACGGAAACGCGATCGCGCACCTGCTGCTCGGCGTACTTGACGTCGGTCTCCAGGGTGAACTCCACGAAGACCTGGCTGTACCCCTCCAAACTGACGGAGTTCACCGCCTTGACGCCACTCACCGTACTGAGTTCGTCCTCAATCGGCTTGGAAACCAGAGTCTCCATCTCGGAAGGCCCGGCACCGGGGTAGATTGTCGTCACAGCCACGAAGGGAAAGGTCACATTCGGGAACTGATCGACGGGCAACCGCTGCATCGAGAGACATCCGACAGCACGCAGCAGAATGAC
>CAYOWB010000050.1:2826-6689 GCA_964407515.1 uncultured Bacteriovoracaceae bacterium | reverse complement strand
TCATGGAGCACTCCGAAATAGTTTGAGATTCGCGATCAGCCCGAGAATTTCGCCCTCGGATTGAATCCGGGCGAGCTGGGATTGGGCGTAGTCTTCCTCGAACTGAAGCACCTGAAACGTCACCGTCTTCCCACGGAAGAGCCGCTCGCGCTCATAAGCGAGCTTCTGTTCCT
This sequence comes from uncultured Bacteriovoracaceae bacterium, assembly GCA_964407515.1. GTDB lineage: Bacteria > Bdellovibrionota > UBA1018 > UBA1018 > UBA1018 > CAYOWB01. The sequence goes on along the minus strand of CAYOWB010000050.1, from coordinate 6,516 downwards.
GAATCTTCTCCATCTCGCGCGCGATCTCGAGACGCTTCCAGGCCTCATCGTACTTCTTGTTCAGGTCTTCCCACTGCTGCGTCAGCTCGAACTTCTTGCGCTCAAACGAAGCTTCGGCGCTCTCCGCGGCCAAGGCATAACCCGAACGGAGGCCGGAGCGAGTCCCGAAGTCCAGGGGAACTGACAACGCGAGGCCCGCGACCAGGGTCGGCTTCTCCGTCTTCAGGGACTGGCTGATGGCGTCGTTGCGACTCCGCTCAAGACTGTTCAAGCTCACGCTCCCGAACAGCTCTAGCGTCGGCTTAGTCTTCTCGGCGTTCGCCCGAGCGTTGGCCTGCGCCGCGGTCCGGCCGTGAGCCGCCGCCACGAGGTCCTCACGGGCATCCACCGGACGGTCAGACAAGTCGGCCGGCCGGTCCAGAAGTCGATTCCCGGGTTCCGAGAGTCTATCCGGGACGGAGTCGCTCTGAATCCCTCTCAGCGAGTTGAACTGACGAGACAGCGAGCGCTCCTCGTCCAGGACAGCCCTCAACTCCAATTCGCGGTACCGCAACCCAGCTTCGGCTTGAAGCAAGTCCGCCTTGTCGGCCAGGTCCAATGAAACGCGCCGCTGATTCCAGTCCCGCAACCGCTGCGCACGAGTCACGGAGTCCCGCCGAACGGATATCGCTTCCCGAATCAGCGAAAGCTTCCAGTAGGCACCCTCCGCCTGAGCGAGGATCGCGCGGCCTTCGAACCGGCTTGCATAATGGCTCGCCTTCTGCGCGTTCTCGACCGCTGCACGGAGTGAGCGGATCTCCGATCCGAATCCGTTTCTCCAGAGAGACTGAGTCAGTTCCAGGGTAGGCGTCCCGGTGTAGTACGACGCATTCGTGCCGAAACCAGGCGTGGGAGGCAGCCCCGATAAGGAGTTGTAGACGAGATCGTACTTGAGCTTTCCGGCCAGACCGAAAGCGGTCTGCTTCTGGAATCCTATACAGGTTCTGACTGCGCTCGTTACCCTGAAGACCGGTGATATCGGGCTTTTCATCGTTTGCGAACTGGGCGCGCGCGAAAAGCTCCAGCGGCGTGAGGAACTCCTTCTCCTCTGATAGCGCGGCGGCGGCCGCACTGGAGCGCTCAGCGGCAGTGATTGCCTCGTTTCCGCGCCTCACCTGCTCCAGGTACTGCTCCAACGAAAGCGTCGCCCCCGGCTGGGCCGCGGCACTGGTCCACGCCGATGCCGCAAGCAACGCGATCACACCCAATGCAACCGAGACGCGAGGAGAAGACTTCATGAGCAATGACATCCCGTTTCTCCAGAACCCCCGTCATAAACGGCGAATTCACGAAATTTAAGTTGGACAGTTAATGATTACGTTGTAAACATTCATGTAGTCAGCGTCAACATGAAAGTCCGATCGGAGCCTCATGCCTCGAAAATCGACCTCTAAAGGAAAATCCCGTCCCGCCTACCACCACGGCGACCTGAAGAACGCCCTCCTTCGTGCCGGTGCACACCTTCTGGCTACTCGTGGCGCGGACGAACTGTCGCTCCGGGAACTGGCACGAGAGGCCGGGGTGAGTCATGCGGCCCCCTACCGCCACTTCGCCGACAAAGAAACGCTCCTCGCGGGAATCGCGGAAGAAGGCTTCCGGCAACTGACCCGTGGTCTGGAGGAGTCCGTCGCCAAGGCTCCGCGAAAACCCAAGAAGCAACTGGATGAGGCAGGACGCTTCTACGTGGCGTTCGCGATGGCCAACCCCGAACTGATGCGGTCCATGCTGAAGAGCCTCAGCTTCGACCTCAAACGTTTTCCCGATCTGGACCACACCTCACACCAAGCGTTCGAGGCCCTGGTCGGCATCATCCGCAGATGTCAGGAAGCGGGCCTGGCCGCCCGGCGCAACGCCGAGGAACAGGCGGTGGCAGCCTGGTCCATGATTCATGGCATCACACTTCTCATCTTGGAACGACAGATCCACACCATTGAAGTCGGCGGAAGACGCAAGCCTCCGGAGTTCTACTCCCAGCTGGTTTGCGATATCCTTTGGGACGGATTGCGGGCGAGATAGGAGCGCCCTCCCATGAACCTCACCTTCACACTGGGACCCGCGAGCGAGTCCGATGAAATCATCCTGGGCCTACTCCAGACTGCCGACCGATTCCGACTGAACGCGTCCCACCTGGATGCGGCCGGCTTGAGATCCTGGCTCAAGCGCCTGCAGACGCTCTTTGAGCAATCCGGAAAAACGATCCCCGTCATCATCGATCTTCAAGGCGCGAAGATGCGCCTCGGACGGCTCGCCCCTCTCGCCCAGCTTCCCGAACGAATCACCCTCACCCTGGCCAATGAGTCCGACGCTCCCTCCGCCCTTCCCGTTCCTCACGAGGAGCTTTTCAAGGCCGTTCGCCTGGGCGACATCCTCACACTCAACGACGCCAAAGTGCGCATCGAGATTCGCGGGATCCGGCTCCATGAAGGCCGAATCGACGCCCTCGTACTCACCAACGGCCCCGTCTCGAGCGGCAAGGGCGTGAACCGGGCCAGCCACCCCATTCCGTACGGGAAACTCCTCGACCGCGACGCGGCCATGATCGCGGCATCGAAGGACTTCCCGTTCGTGGAATATGCCTTCTCGTTCGTCCACTCCGGGCACGAGGCCGAGCTTCTTCGCCCCCAGGTCGGTCGGCACCGGCTGATCGCGAAGATCGAGCGGCCGGAGGCCATCCCCAACACCGCGCAGATCGATGTGCTCTTTGACGAAATCTGGTTCTGCCGGGGAGACCTCGGAGCCCAGGCCGGACTGTCGCAGCTTGGCCCGCTTCAGGACGAATTCGTCTCGTTTTTCGAGAAGATGCGCCACCCTAAGATCCTTGCCGGCCAGGTTCTGGAACACATGACGCACTTCCCGGAACCCACCCGGAGCGAGGTTGTCCACCTCCATGACATCCGGAAAGCCGGGTTCGACGGCATCGTCCTCTCGGACGAGACGGCTATCGGCAAGAATCCGCTTGTAGTCGCGGATTTCCTGAGGAAGATGAAGGGGTAACTTTTTGGGCGCGGTTCGCGCCAGCGCACGTTCAGCCATGAGAGGATTGGAGGGGAACATGACTCTCAGGAATCTGCTTCGCAAGCCTCTGCTTGCCTTCAAACCGTATATCACCGGGAAACCGATCGACGAAGTCCGGCGCGAATACGGCCTCACTGGTCGGATCGCCAAACTGGCCTCGAACGAAAACCCGCTGGGCTGCTCGCCGAAAGCGATCGAAGCGATGCGCAAAGCGATCGACGACGTTTTTCTGTATCCAGATGACAGTGCCTATTACTTCCGCAAGAAGGTCGCCGATCGCTTCCAGGTCGACATGAATAACGTCTTCGCCGCCTCGGGTTCCGTCGAGGTGATCGAACTCACCGCCGCAGCCTTCCTGGAACCCTGCGATGCCATCATCACCTCGCAACGCACTTTCGCGATGTACGAACTGGCCTGCGTGAAAGCGGGTGCCGAATTCCGCGCGGCCCCGATGATCGATGGCGGCTACCGTTACGATCTCGAGGGAATCGCCCGCCTCATCGACAAGAAAGTCAAAATCATCTACCTCGCCAACCCCACCAATCCCACGGGGACCTGGTTCACCAAAGCGGAGTTCGACGCCTTCATGAAGAAGGTTCCAGAAGACGTGCTCGTCGTCTACGACGCCGCCTACGA
>CAYOWB010000050.1:0-2775 GCA_964407515.1 uncultured Bacteriovoracaceae bacterium | reverse complement strand
CCGGGACGACCGCCGTTTCTTGATCGTTCGGACCTTGAGTAAGGCCTACGGCCTCGCAGGCATGCGCGTGGGCTACGCGATCGGATCCACCGACGTCATCCAGGGGATCATGACCTGCCGGATTCCGTTCAACGTGAACCTCGTCGCTCAGATTGGCGCCATGGCCGCGATGGACGACTGGCAGTTTGTGAAGAAGACCCGTGAACACAACGTCAAGGAAATGGCCTTCCTCCGCGAAGGACTGAGCCAGTTGCCCGTGACAGTTCCACCGTCGCAGACGAACTTCCTGATGATCGACACGAACAAGGACGCGCAGTGGCTGTTCACGGAGCTCCAGAAGCAGGGAGTCATCGTCCGACCCATGGGGAGCTACCACTTCCCCGGCGGGATCCGGGTGAGCCCAGGATTGCGCGAAGACAACGAGCGCTTCCTGAACGCGCTGAGGCCACTTGTCCTGAGTCAGCAAGGATTGCTGCAGCAGTCACACCCGCGCGGCTTCTGATCAGCCTAAGCGATCTCCTGTTTCCGGAGAGTTTCCTCGCGCTCGATCTCGCTCCGGACCTCTTCCATATCGAGGGCACGCACGCGATTGAGAATCTGATCCAGCGCCTCTTCCGAAACCACTCCCGCGGTGGCGAACACCAGGATGGACTCACGAAACACCATGATAGTCGGCACGGACCGGATCTGCAGCGCCAGCGCCAACTCGATCTCCTGATCGGTGTTCACCTTGCCGTAAACAATGTCAGTATTGGTCTCCGCGCTCCGCTCGAAGATGGGAGTGAACAGGCGACAGGGCGCGCACCAGTTCGCCCAGAAATCGAGAATCACCACGTCGTTCTCTTGAACGATCGTATCGAAGTTCGTTTTGCTGATATCAACGACCGGCATGACAGTCCTCTTTTCCCCCTAAACTGCAAGGGCCAAGCCCCGAAGACGGCGGACAGCGGCGTTCCGGCACAGGCGTCAATTCGCTGACGCGAATCGAGCGGAGACAGGCGGCCAAAAACTGGCACGCGGCTTTCACCCACTATAAACTGGTAAGAACATGACTGACTCAAACGTCTCGAATGTGCCCAATGTGAAGGATCGGTTGCTCGTCGAAGTGGGCTGGGAAGTCTGTTGGCAGCTCGGCGGGATTTACACCGTCCTGCGAAGCAAGGCGCCCGCCATGGTCAACCAGTGGGGATCGCGCTACTGCATGGTCGGCCCATACAACCAATCCACAGCGTCCATCGAGTTTGAGCCGCTCCCTTGCGAGGGCGTCTTCGGGCGCGCCTGCGAACTCCTGAAGCAACGAGGGATCACGGCCCACTATGGCTGCTGGCTGATCACCGGCGAGCCGAAAGTCGTGTTGATCGATTTCTTCCAGAACGTCGATCGCTTCAATCAGTACAAGTACTATCTCTGGAAGGACCACGGCATCGAGACACGTGACGAACAGGAGGTGAACGACGTCATCCTGTTCGGTTACCTCGTCGCCGAGTTCTTCGATGCACTCTGCCAGGTCGTTCGCGAAGGAAAACCGGAAGTACTCGCCGAATCAGGCCTCAAAGGCCAGCCCGTCGAGCTCCCGATCCTCGGGCATTTTCACGAGTGGATGGCAGGCGTGCCCGTTCCGGAAATCTCGAAACGCAATCTTCCGGTCGCGTCCATCTTCACGACGCACGCGACCCTGCTGGGCCGCTACCTGGCGGCCGATGACCCGCACTTCTACCACCACATGTCGTGGATCAATCCTTTCAAGGCCGCTGCGGAACGCGGCATCACTCCGCGATTCCAGATCGAGCGATCGGCCACATTGAGTTCAACTTGCTTCACCACGATCAGCGAGATCACCGGCGCGGAGGCGGCACACTTCCTCACCCGCAAGCCGGATATCCTGGTGCCGAACGGACTCAACATCCAGCGTTTCTCGGCGGTTCATCAATTCCAGAACCTGCACCTCCAATACAAGCAGAAGATTCACGAGTTCGTAATGGGGCACTTCTTCCCCTACTACACTTTCGATATCGACAACACGATCTACATCTTCACGGCGGGACGCTACGAGTTCCGGAACAAGGGCCTGGATCTCTTCATCGAGAGCCTGGCGCGCCTGAACTGGCGCCTCAAGCACGCTCCCAACCGACCCACGGTCGTCGCCTTCATCGTGACTCGCGCGCCGACGAACGGGATCAACGCGGAAGTGCTCAAAAACCAGCTCATGCTGAACGAAATCCGCACTGTCTGCAATCAGATCGCCCGCGAAGTGAGCGGCCGCCTGCTCACCGTCACCGCGCAAGGCCGCGGCCCCGCGATTGACGATCTCCTTCAGCCGTACGATCAGTTGCGACTGAAGCGCCTGGCCTTTGCCTGGAAGCGCACGCAAGGCTGGCCCGCGATCGTGACCCACAACATGGTGTACGACTCGTCGGATCAGGTTATCAATCAGCTACGCTCGTGCAAGCTGTTCAACCACCCCGATGACCCGGTGAAGGTGATCTACCATCCGGAATTCCTCAACGCGACGAGCCCGATTCTGGGACTCGATTACGACCAATTCGTGCGCGGTTGCCACCTCGGCGTCTTCCCGAGCTATTATGAGCCATGGGGATACACGCCCCAGGAGTGTACGGCTTACGGAATCCCTTCGATCACCAGCGACTTGAGCGGCTTCGGCACCTTCGTTCGCGAGAACATTCCCGACCACGCCAACGAAGGTCTGTTCGTGATCGAACGGCGCTACAAGAGCTTCAACGAAAGCGCGGATCTCCTGACGGACTCCATCCAAAA
>CAYOWB010000049.1:13693-19536 GCA_964407515.1 uncultured Bacteriovoracaceae bacterium | reverse complement strand
TTCGCTCCTGCTCCGCGTGGATGGGCGGCCCCAGTGGAGAGAATAAAAACCCCTGACGTGAACAGGGCCAAGCGAGTGCCCTATGGGTCTGGGGGCCCCGGCGGTACGTAAATGACTCGGTGAGATCTTGCGGACAGAGGGCTAGCGACCGCCTTGAATCGGCCAGAGCGCCTGCGGGGGCCGTTGCCCCTTCTTGATGGACTCGATGAACTCTTTCGCCCGGGCCGCTTGGTCATCCTTCACAGCCTTCCGGCGCACCTCATGAGCCCGAACTCGTTCCTTCCGCTCGTTCTTCATCATGGAGAGGAGCGCCTTTCGGCGTGCGACGAAATCCTTCACATAGGCCCTGCGCTCCGGACCTTGCATGTGGTCGCGGAAAAACTGATGCCGAGCCTCACGTTCCCTCTTTTCCCACTCACGGTGCCGCTGAGTCTGCGAGGCCTTCATCTCCTTGAGCTCGAAGCGCTGCTGATGGATCAACGCTTTCATCTCTTCCTTTTGCGCCTTCTGGAACTGACTGAAGAGGCGCCTTCCATCCTCCAGGGAGATGGGCTCGGGATCCGGCATGGGAGCGACCGAGGGACTAGGCGTCGGTGCCGGAGACTGAGCCTTCTTGGCTGAAACGTGGGATGCCTGCGGAGCAGAGCTCCAGCACACCGTCGGAACCGAACAAAAGAAAAGGCCCAGGACGATTGCGCGTCCCAGGCCCCGTCTCGATGCTTTCAAGCGAATCATCATCACTCGTTATATATAACCTGGATTCGACTCACCTTGAAACCGTAATCCGTTTCACTGCCATCAGACTTCAGCCGGATGACTGCGGTGTCGCCGACGATGTACCAGGCCGCGTAGTTCTTCGCCTTGCCAGTGATATCATCCATCACGGCACCGGCGGCGTTTTCCACGAGAACACGGTCATAGGACTGCTCAACCGCGATTTCGTCAAAGATCACGCGAATGAACTTGGCTCCCGGCACCTTCACCGTGAAGACCTCGTTCATATTGTTCTTGTACGGATGCTCCGACTCAACCGAGTACGACACATCGCGCCAGAGTGACTCATCGGGCTCCGCCGGTTTCGGCGGCACGATGCCATGGAACGCATTGTAAGCGTTCACGCGTCCGTTCGCCACGACCTTGCGGAACAAGCCCTCCACCGGATCACTGGTCTGGATCAGGCGGTTCTTGATCTCCGTGAAGGTCCATTCCGGATGAACAGACAGAAGCAGAGCGGCGATACCGGAGACATGCGGGCATGCCATCGAAGTACCACTGACCGAGGCATACTTACCGTCCGGAGTCGTGCTGTAGACCTTCACGCCGGGTGCCGCGACATGAACCGTCTTGCCACCGAAGTTCGAGAAGCGGGCAAGCTGATCCTTATTGTCGGTCGCAGCCACCGAGATGATATTCTCAAGATCGTAGGACGCCGGATAGGAGGCATTCCTGTCATTGTTATTCGCCTCATTCCCCGCCGCTGCAACGAAGAGGATCCCGGCATCGCGTGTGGCCTTAATCGCGTCCAGAAGCTGCTGCGAGAAACTTCCGCCGCCCCAGCTGTTGCTCATGAGGTTCACTTTCATCTTGCGAGCGTAGTTGATCGACTCGATCGCCGACGCCAACGTACCGCCGCCTTCCTTCGTAAGGAACTTAACCGGCATCATGGAGACGTTCCAATTCACGCCCGTGACGCCCACGCCGTTGTTGCCGACCCCGCCGATCGTGCCTGCGCAGTGCGACCCGTGCATGTTGTCGTCCATAGGCTGATTGTCATTGGCACTGAAGTCCCAGCCGTGAACGTCATCGATGAAGCCGTTGCCGTCGTCATCCTTCCCGTTCGTCGCCAGCTCTCCGGCTTCGCCGGGGTTGGTATAGATGTTCGCGGCCAGATCCGGGTGATTCCAGTCGATGCCGGTATCGATCACGGCCACCACGACGTTCTTGCTGCCCGTGATGCCTTGCTGCCACAGAGGCAGGATACGAATGTCCGCCCCAGGAGTACCGATCTGCCCCGCGCTGTCCGCCTGACCGACGTTGTTCATTCCCCAAAGCTGATTGAAGTCAGGATCGTTCGGCCGGCCCGTTTCCAAAGCGCGGTAGATGTAGTTCGGTTCGGCGTAAAGAACCACCGACTCATCTTCCAACACGCGAAGGGCGCTTCCCACCTGTTTGGCATGATCGAGGCGAACTGTCAGCGTAGAGCGATCCGTCTTGAGGGGCTTCACGCTCACCACGGAGGTGCCCAGCCTCTGCTCCAGTGCCGAGAACACCGCGGAGAAAGCTCCCGGCCCCGGTCTTGAGTCACGGAGCTTAATCACGAGCTCACCGGGCACATGTTCACCGGTTTTCCGGATCACCTGAGCGGCTTCAGTAGTTGATGCGAAGAAAGAAAGTGCGACGAATCCGACAAGACCGGCCGAAATCCAGCTGAAACGTTGACGTGAGACTCCGTTCTCCATGCGCCCTCCCTGAGCGAATCGAACCAAGACGTCACGGACCAAAGCGTCCGTGGGCCCAGAAGGGAGTGACTTCCCTGTCCGAGCACCTCAACGTTCGAGTGATACTTCCTGTCGAGCTCTGAGGTGGTCGGGCACCCTCGCTCTTGAGCGGGGGTGCGAAAATCACTATCCACCTATTCTAGCCAGCGGCTTGAAGGAGTCAATCACCGGACAGATCCTACTCATGTCACGAGATATTTGAGGGCACACGCCAGTCACGCACGCGAATCGTCGGCGTGACACGTCCGCGGAAACGATTCAACTCCGGAACTCCCGCCCACTCGATCGATTCGCCGCGTAACACGGGTCCATCGACGATTTCCGATCGTTCCGCCGCGTGAAACCAGATGGCCTCAATGGAGGAGACATTCTCGGCGAGATTCAGCTTGAGGTGGCGCTGCTTCAGGATCTGATGGGAAGCGACCGTGGCGCGAAACGAAAAAACAGGTTCCGGATTTCCAGGACCAAAGGGCGCAAGATTCTCGAATTCCTGAAGCGTCTTCACATCGAACTCATCGATGGAGCACGCCCCCTCGAGAAGCAGAGGCCGCGTCGCAGGATCGTCCGGCAGCTCACCTAACGCACGATCGAACGCCCGAGCGAACGCATCAATATTCTCCGGTTTTAGAGACAGACCTGCGGCGTGCTTATGGCCACCGAAGCCCGCCAGATGTTCAGCCGACGCCCGGAGCGCCGCAAGAACGTCCTTCCCGCCATAGGAGCGGACACTTCCCTTAGCATGCCCGTCGCGAATCGCGATCACCGCGGCCGGTTTCTTGAACATCTCGGTCACGCGCGAAGCGACGATCCCCACCACGCCTTCATGCCAGCTTTCATCGGCGACCGCGACGGCGTACTGGAACTTCCCTTCCTTCAGCCCCGCTTCAACACGGACGCGCACCTCATCCCAGATCCGATTCTGAATCTTGGAGCGTTCGTCATTCAGCTTCTCAAGCTCCTTGGCGAGCACGGTCGCACGTGCGGCATCCTGAGTGGTCAGCAACTCGAGCGCGACATTCGCCGACGCCATTCTACCCGAGGCATTGATGCGAGGCCCGATGACGAAACCCAGGTGTCCCGGACTCAACGCCTTTCCGTCCGCCGAGGCGAGCCCCGCCTCTTGCAGAAGTGCCTTCACTCCCGGCTTTTTCGAGAAGCGCAGCACTTCGAGCCCATGGCGCATGAGGACACGATTATCACCGATGAGCGGCACCAAGTCAGCGGCAGTCGCCATCGCGACGAGGTCCAAGTGCTGTTTCAGATTCGGCTCGGAACCCGGCGTCCACCAGCCTTCTTTGCGTCCGCGACTCCGTAACGCCATGGCGAGATAAAAAGCGAGTCCACAGCCACAGAGCTGTTTGAGACCGCTTTCGCAATCCGGTCTCTGAGGATCAATGACAGCAACCGCAGGCGGAATTCCGCGTGCAGGATCCAACTGATGATGATCAACGACGATCAGGTCGACCCCGACCTCTTGCGCCTTCGCCGCCGCATCAAAGCTCGTGATTCCGCAATCCACCGTGAGCAGCAGGCGAACACCTGAAGCAGCGGCCTCTTCCACCGCAGCGACGTTCAGTCCGTACCCATCCTTGAAACGATCCGGCTGCTGAGCATCGAAGCGGAATCCGAACTCACGGAGCATCCAACTCAGGAGCGCGACGCCCGTCGTTCCGTCGACGTCGTAATCACCGAAAACACGGACGAACTCCCGTTCCTGACGAGCGCGGACCAGCCGGTCCACCGCTGGCGCCATATCGCGGATGGTGTCCGGGTTCTTCAGTCGGTCGAGCTTCGGATTGAGGTACTCCTGAATCGCGGAGGCCGAGTCCAACCCTCGGGTCATGCAGACCCGAAGGGTCATCGGAGAAAGTCCGGTCTCCTGTTGCAGAGACCGGATTTGCTCCGGAAGAGCCTCGGCGCGTTGTTTCCACTCCCGTGGCTCAGACTGCGTCATAAAACTACCCCCGTAATGGCAGGATCAGGCGGTCGCCTTGGCCCGCGCCTCGCGTCTCTTACGATAATGCGTCATCTCGACTACGATCGAACTCGCGACGAAAATCGACGAGTACGAACCTGCGATCATGCCAACCATCAGCGCAAACGCGAAGTCGTGAATCACCGGACCGCCAAACAGCCACAGCGCAACCACCGTGAGCAGTGTCGATACCGTGGTCAACAAGGTACGCGCCAACGTTTCATTGATCGCCCGATTCACCAACGTCTCGACCTTCACGCCCGGATTCAGCTGCATGGTTTCGCGAACACGGTCATAGACGATGATGGTGTCGTTATTCGAGTAACCGATCAAGGCCAGAATCGCGGCGAGAATCTGCAGATCGAACTGCTTGTTCAGGGCAATAAACACCCCGAGCGTGATGATCGCATCATGAAACAAGGCGAGCACCGCTCCGGGCGAGTACCGGATATCGAACCGGATCGTCACGTAGATCAAGATACAGATGAGAGCGTAGAGCATCGAGAGGTAGCCGCTCTTGCGAAGCGAACTTCCTGCCGCGGGGCCGACGACGTCCACCCGCTGAATCTCAAACTCGCCCGCCTTGAGCTCCTTGCCAAACGCATCGGAGACCTGCTTGGAAACAAGATTCAATGACCCTTCGTCGCCTTGCGCCTTCACCAGGAACTGGCGAGGAGCGCCCGGATTCTCCTGGGCGATTTCCGTCACCTTCAGTCCCTTGATCTCCGACTGCTCCAGAACGTTACGAACCTTGCCGATTTCCCAGGTTGCAGGAACTTGCACCTGCACCTCGGCACCACCGGTAAAGTCGATGCCGTAATTAATTCCTCGCGTGGCCATCAGGACAAAAGTCACGACAAGAGCCACGCCTGAGATCGCCATCCAAAGATAGCGCTTACCCATGAAGTCGATATTGAGGTCCGGCCGAATCAACTGAAACATAGTTCTCAATCTCCCTTGTGATTCCCGGTTTAAATACTGATCGTCTCGGCGTTACGGGCTTCGAGTCGCTTGAGGTAAGCGTCGAAGAACAGCTTACAGACGAAGATCGCAGTGAACAACGTCGTCACGATACCGATGAGCATCGTCACGGCGAAGCCCTTGATGGGGCCAGTGCCGTAAACGAGCAGCACGATGGCGGCGGCCGCGTTGGTCACGTTGGCATCCATGATGGTACGGAAGGCCTTCTGAAACCCGGCTTCCACCGCACCGTGCGGCTTCTTACCGGCTCGCAGCTCCTCTCGGATGCGCTCGTAAATAACGACGTTCGAGTCGACGGCGACGCCGACCGTCAAGGCGATACCCGCAATACCGGGCAGCGTCAGCGTCGCATCCAGTCCGACCAGGCACCCCAGGACGAACAGGACGTT
>CAYOWB010000049.1:299-13680 GCA_964407515.1 uncultured Bacteriovoracaceae bacterium | reverse complement strand
GGCGATCACGCCGCTCACCCGATAGTAGATACCGACGAAGAGGAACACCGCGATGGCGCCGATCAGCGCAGCAAAAGCTCCCTTATTGATGGAGTCCTGGCCGAGCGAAGGTCCGATCACCCGCTGTTCGAGGAAGTCGAGCTGAGCCGGCAATGCACCTGCGCGAAGCACGATCGCGAGGTCTTTCGCCTCCTTCATCATCTGCTCGCCGTTCCCCTGACCCAGTGTGATCTGGCCCCGGCCGCCACCGATCCGGGTCTGAATCACGGGCGCGGAATGCACGATGTTATCGAGCACGATCGCCAGTCGCTCACCGACGTGGTCGCCAGTCAACTTGTCAAACAGAGACGCGCCACGAGGATTCAACGTGAAACTCACGATCGGACGATTGTTCTCCTGATCGAAGGAAACGACAGCGTCCTGTAGATCATCACCCGTCACTTCAGTCTTTGAACGCAGCAGATACGGAATATACTCTCCGCCCGGAGCACGCTCGAACGCGATCTCGTCACCTTCGGGGATCTTGCCCTTCATGGCTTCGTTGATCCTTTGGACGAACTCCGAGAACTTCGCGCCTTCTTTATAGACGATGCCGTTCTTCTGCTTCACTTCCTCGACGAGCGACACGACCTGCCCCTGAGGCATCGCTTTGTCGTCCACCATCTTGAACTCGAGGCGAGCCGTACGGCCGATCAAGTCCTTCGCGCGGTCGATTTCTCGAATCCCGGGGAGCTCGACCACAATGCGGTCTTCACCTTGGCTGGCGATCGCCGGTTCGGCGACGCCGAACTCATCGATACGGTTGCGAATGACCTCGATGCTCTGACCCATGGTGCGATCACGAACTTCCTGCCGATACTCGCGCGCAAGTCCCATTTCGAACTGACCGGGCTTTTCGCCGATCATACGAAGCGTCCAGTACTGCTTCTTCAGAACACCGTGAACAGCATCCCGCTTCGCAGGATCGAATTCAATCATGATGCGCGGATCATCAGCCGGAACGCCTTCCTTCACGAACTTGACGCTCTTTACCGGCGTTCCATTTTCCCTCATCGCCTCTTCAATGCCAGAAGCCTGTCGCTCAGCAACGTCCTTAAAGACCTTGTTGAAGTCGACGCCAAGGACCATGTAGAGCCCACCCTGCAGGTCGAGTCCCAGGTTGATCTTCTGCTTGAACGGGAACTTCGTTTTCTCGAGATCGAGATTAGCTACGGTCGGAAAAACGTACAGCGCCGACAGAACGACAAAGAACACCAGAAGGAGGAGTTTCCCCCACCACGCACGACTCATGATCGCTTCCCCCCTGTGCGAAACAGGAAATGACTGAAAAAGCGGCTAAAAAGCCGCTTCTCCTACGTAATCAGGTCAAATCCTTAATGGATCCCTTCACTACCTGGGTGACCTGGCTCTTCAGAATCTTAACACGAACGCCGTCCGCAATCTCAAGATCCACGACTTTTTCAGTCTGGCCACGGATCGTTCCGAGCATTCCCGCGGCGGTGAGCACCTGATCGCCGTCCTTCAGCGCGGCCAGCATCGTTTGCTGTTCCTTCATGCGCTTCTGCTGCGGGCGGATCATCAGGAAGTACAGCACCGCGAACATGAGCGCGAACGGAACGATCATACCGAGAAAGCCGGGCTGCTGCGGGGCCGCGGCTCCATTAGCAGCCGGAGCCGGAGTGGAACCTGCCGGAACGGCAGGACCTTCAGCAAAGGCGGAACCGACGGTGAGAACTGCAGCGCCAACGACGTACAACACATTCGAGAACTTGATCATTTTAGGTAGCCTCCCGGTTAACCTCTGATTTTCGTATAGAAAGATTTGACCCAATCGTCAAACCGATTCTCGAAAATCGCCTGTCGCATCTGAGACATGATGCCCAGATAGTAAGTCAGATTGTGGATCGTATTCAGTCGCGCTGAGAGCAATTCCCCGCAGATAAACAGATGACGCAGATAGGCGCGAGAATATTTCGTACAAGCTTCGCAGGGGCACTCAGGATCCAGCGGCGCAGGATCATCTGCGAACTTCGCGTTCTTGATGTTCACCTTTCCGCGACTCGTGAAGAGCTGACCATTGCGGGCATTTCGCGTCGGCATCACGCAGTCGAACATGTCGATTCCGGCGCGCACACCTTCCACCAGATCCTCCGGACGCCCCACGCCCATGAGGTACCGAGGCTTGTGTGCCGGCAGAAGCGGCGCCGTGTGACGTGCCATCTTCTGCATGAGTTCGGGAGACTCGCCGATCGAGAGTCCGCCGATGGCGAAGCCGTCAAACGGGAGCGCCGTAATCTCCGCGGCCGACTGCACGCGAAGGTCTTCATACAAGCCGCCTTGGACGATTCCAAAGCGGGCCTGATGGGGCTTCATGGGAACTTTCAGTCCTCGCTCCGCCCATTTCACGGTACGCCGCATAGCGGCTTGGACCTCATGAGGTTCCGCCGGGTAAGGCGGACACTGGTCAAAGGCCATCACGATATCGCTCGCGAGCCCGCGCTGAATCTCCATCGAGAGTTCGGGAGTGAAACGGTGCGAACTGCCGTCGATATGCGACTGAAAGGTCACGCCTTCATCATCGATCTTATTGAGGCCCGCCAACGAAAAGACCTGAAAGCCGCCGCTGTCGGGCCCATCCCACCCCATGAACCTATGGAGTTCGCCGAGCCTTTCCACGCGAGCATGCCCTGGGCGCAGATACAGGTGATAGGTGTTGCCGAGAATGATCTGGGCACCCATGGTCTTGAGTTCGCCGGTGGAGACGCCTTTCACGGTCCCTTGCGTACCGACAGGCATGAAGCAGGGAGTCAGAATGGTATGCTCTTTCCCGAGGGAGCCCTTCAGAGTGATCTTGGCCGCTCGGGCACGAGGGACCCCGTGCTCGTCGTCGTAGACATTCTCAGTCAGCGTCTTTTCCACCTCAAAGCGCAGCGGCGCTTCGCGGGTGTTGCAATCAGTTGGCGATGTACTCATTGAGGAAACCAGTCATCTCATTATTTGAGGAGACTGAAAAGCGCCTTCATGTGGTTCATATCGAAGACGCCGATGCGATCCTGGAAATACCCTTTGACGATATCCGCATGGGCGGTCGCATTGAGCATCGAATAGCGGTCGTAGTCGTTGCAGAGGTTCAGGACCTGCTGGGAAAGCGACAGCGTGCTGAGCCGCTTCTTGTTCGGGAACCCCATCTGGTCACCGACTTCCTCGTGATCGACGATCAGATCCAGCACACCCTTCGTGATGTAGGGTTTGTCGGCGAGCATGCGCGCCCCTTCCTTCGGGTGCTCCTTGTACTTGCCGAGCTGCTCCACGCTCATCTTGCTCTGCGGGATGAGGGCATTGAAGCCGAGTTTCGTGTGACCAATGTCATGAAACAGGGACGCAAGACCGAGCTCGAGCTGTTCCTCGGGTTTATTGAGATTCACCACGCCCGCGAGGGTCAACGCCAGCGACGAAACGGTGGCGCAGTGCTGGAAGATGTCAGTGGAGCAACCGGACGACGAGATCATTGTCTTCAGGACGTTGGTCTCCTGAGTGAGAACCTGGACCATCTTGGCCATGCGGTCCTGCGTGCGCTTGTACCCCTCTTCCGTCTGGACGTTCCGGATGGAATTCTCGGCATCGGTGACCATGGAGTCACGAAGCAATGCGGCCTTGTCTTCCGTTTTAACATTCTTGTCTTTGAGTCGATCCAGGCCGCGATCCAGATAACTGAGATAGGAGGGCTCGGAGTCCTCGGGGATGAATAGCTTCTTGAGCCCCTTGGATTTGAGGCGATGAATCCTCTCCCCCTCGAACGGATCCGATTTTCTGATATAGTGAACGTAATGGTCGCTGATAAAGACGAAGACGTCGAAGTCAATGACATCGTCCGGCCGCAGCGTCCCAATACGGATGGGGATGTAATTCATGATGACTCCGCTCGATCTCGACCCTGAAATCATTAACGGCTTTAAAGCCGAATCCAACCAACTCCTTCAGGAACTCACCGAGGCGGTCGACAAGCTGGAAGACTCCGCCCTCGGCGAAGAATTCCCGAGCACACTGCTGGAAGAGTTCTCTCAAAAGGTAGACCGAATCATGGGCGCCGCCAAGACTATTTCAATGATGGCGCCGGGACATGAAGGATTGGTCCGCATCGGCAAGCTGTCGGAAGTCTGCAAGCATGTCGGCTACAAAGCGGCCGAGCGCAAGGAGGTGTTGCTCTTGCCGCTATTCGCCGCATTCTGGAGTGACGTGATCGAGGTCATTCAGAATCTATTAAATGTCCTTGAAGACGACGCGAAGACCGCGCAGATCTCTCAACAATTCTCGCCCGTACTACAGAAGCGCCTGGAGTGGCTGGCGTCGAAGCTGAAGCCGCAGGCTTAGCCAAAAGGTGGCCCCCACCTTTTGGTATAGCAGCGCATCATGGGCCGTCTCGGATCCGTTCCATCTGATTTCAGGCAAGGCGATCGAAGAGTTCCACTGGAGTCCGCGTTCCGCGATCGATGATGACCTTAAGGGACTTCCTTCGGAAGGCTTTGCGAAGCAGATCCTCCGCTTCCCGAGCAAAAGGCCGGTTCAACCACGGCAGCCAGTCGCCCGGACACTCAGAAGGAAGACTGTAACCAATGAGCGGTGTCGCGTGCTCAAGCTGAAACGGAAGCCGGGTATTTCCAACAAGCCCGCTGATCGTACTCCATGGATACTCCTCGACCGAATCACAGAGGCCAGCTCGTACCGGATTCCGGTACACATATTTAACGGCATGGCAGTAATAGAGGGACGAACAAATCAGGGTTCGATAGTACGGCCCACCAAACAGATGTCCCGAGCGACCAGTCCACGCATTAGTCCTTCTAGTCACATTACTCATGAATCCGTTCATCACAACACCTAAGTCCACCGAAGGCGTACTGATGAGCAGGTGGAAATGATTCGGCATCAGGACGAAGGCGTGAACCCGCGCACCGAAAAGCGGACCGAGCAGCCAGATCTCGGACGAAAACACTTCCCACATTCGATCGAGACTCAAGGGAAACACCTCGCGATTATTCACCCTCCCGGTAACATGATAGGGAAACTCAGCACTTCTAATCAGACAGCTTCGCGCCATGGGTAATCCCTAACGCAAAGACCGTGCGAGTTTTGACGCACACCTTTACAAAAAGGTGGGGACCACCTATTGGTATTGGAAGGGGGAATTTCCATGCTACTGAATGATGGCCAATTGCGCGCCGAAATGGAGCGCTGTCTCTACTGTGAAAGCAAACCTTGTCAGAAGGCCTGCCCGGCTGACTGCTCACCCGCGGACTTCATCATGGCCGCGAAAACCGGAATGCCGCAGGACTTCAAGCGTGCGGCCGCGATCATCCTCGGCAACAATCCCCTCGGCGGCGTCTGCGGCGCAGTGTGTCCCGACAAGCATTGCATGAGCGAGTGCCGTCGCGCCCTCCTCGATCGCCCGATCAACATCCCGGCGGTTCAAGCCACGATCGTCGCCAAGGCGCGTGAACTCGGCGTTGAGCCCGAGTTCGAACTGGCCGAACAGCGTTCTGAAAAGGTGGCGATCCTCGGCGCTGGCCCCGCTGGCTACGGGGCCGCGGCCTCATTGGCCCAAATGGGCTTCCAAGTCGATCTCCTCGATACGGGCAAGAAAGCGGGCGGCATGTGCGCCCTCATTCCCGATGCGCGTCTCGACAAAAAAATTCTGCAAGCCGACCTCGAGTTCGCCAAGTCACTGGGTGCGATCCGGGTGAAGAAGATCGAGCTTCCGAAGAAGGCCAAAGGCACAAAGGCCGCGGCAGTGGCTTCGGATTCACTCATACCCGCCTCGCTCCAGAAGGACGGATACCGCGCCGTGGTGGTTTCCACGGGCCTCACCGTCCCGAATCGCCTGGGCGTGCCGGGCGAAGAAGCCACTTACGCCAGCCTGGATTTCCTCGCGGATCCGGCACGGTTCAAATCCCTGGTGAAGGGCAAGACCGTCGCGGTCATCGGCGGTGGCGCCGTCGCCGCGGACTGCGCGGAAACGGCCGTCCGTCTGGGCGCCAAGCATGTCGAGCTGTTCGCGCTCGAAGCGCTGCATGAACTGCCCCTCACCGCGAACGAGAAAGCCGGTCTTGAACACGCCGGAGTTCACGTCAGCCTGCGCACGCGGATTAAGGGCATCGTCAAGAAGGCCGGAAAGGCGGGCGGCTTGAAGACCGTGAAGGTCGCACTCGCCCCTGGGAAGCCTTTCCATCCTCGCAACATGGTGAACGTGAAAGGCACGGATCAGACGCGCGCCGAATTCCAGTTCGTCATCATGTCGATCGGCAATCACCCGGCGTTTGACCGTAAGTCCACCCCGAAGGGCGTATTCTTCGCGGGTGACGTCGAGAACGGCCCGACGACGGTCGTCGAGGCCGTCGCCGCCGGCAAGAATGCCGCGATGGAAGTCGCTGCATTCATCGATGGATCGGCGAAACCCAAGATCACCTCCCGCGTGAAGAGCGCGCACACCCTGCATGGTTTGCAGAAGCTGCCGGTTTCCCTCGAAACCGATTTCTTCGGCCGAAAGATCCTCTCGCCCTTCCTTCTCTCCGCCGCTCCTCCGAGCGACGGCTACGAACAGATGAAGAAGGCGTACGAAGCCGGATGGGCCGGCGGTGTGATGAAAACCGCATTCGACGGAATCCCGATTCACATCCCGTCGCAGTACATGTTCGCGTTCAACCAGGACACGTACGGAAACTGCGACAACGTTTCGGGACATCCTCTGGATCGCGTTTGCCGCGAGATCCAGCAGCTCGTTCGCGAGTATCCGGACCGTCTGACGATGGCCTCCACTGGCGGCCCCGTCACCGGTAACGACGCGCACGACAAAGCCGGCTGGCAGCACAACACGAAGAAGCTCGAAAAAGCCGGCGTGATGGGCATCGAGTACAGCCTCTCCTGCCCGCAAGGCGGCGACGGCACCAAGGGCGACATCGTCTCCCAGGATCCCGAGCTGACCGCGAAGATCATTGATTGGGTCATGGAAGTGAGCGACCCGAACGTGCCGAAGCTCTTCAAGCTGACTGCAGCCGTAACGGCAATCTACCCGATCATGGCGGCGATCAAAGAAGTGTTCGCGAAGTATCCCGGCAAAAAAGCCGGTGTCACACTGGCCAATACCTTCCCCACCCTCGCGTTCCGCGCAGGCGAAAAGAAAACTTGGGAAGAAGGCGTCGTCGTGGGCATGAGCGGTGACGGCGTCACACCGATCTCCAACCTCACGCTCGCGAACGTCTCAAAGATGGGCATCACGGTTTCCGGTAACGGTGGCCCCATGAACTACAAAGCCGCGGCGGATTTCCTCGCACTCGGCGCCCGCACGGTCCAGTTCTGCACCGTCACCATGAAGTACGGCTACGGGATCATCGACGAACTGCACTCCGGCCTGAGCCACCTGATGGAAGCCCGCGGCATCTACTCCGTCGACGAGCTGATCGGCCGCGCGTTGCCGAATCCGATCACCGGCTTCATGGAGCTGTCGCCCGTGAAAAAGATCTCGGCCGTGCACAAAGAGAAGTGCATCCAGTGCGGGAACTGCACGCGGTGTCCGTATCTGGCGATCTCGGTGGTGAACCCCGGCAAGCCTTCGGCGAAGCTCGTCACCGACGCATCGAAGTGCGTCGGCTGTTCGATCTGCGTGCAGAAGTGCCCGGCCGAGGCCATGTATATGCGCGAACGCACGAAGGCCGAGGCCGAAGCGCTACAGGAAGCATAGACTGAGTCCGATTTCGTTTTTAACGCCTCGGGGCCCCTGTGGCTCCGGGGCGTTTTTCTTTTCGCGTCATACCAACCCCTGCTTCCACCCCGCCCCCCTCGCATCCACGAAGCGCCCCCCTCAACCCCGCACCAACCCCACAGCCCCCCTCAAAAACCACCTTCCACGACGAACCTACACGCCCTACCCTTCTCCTTGCATCCTCCGCACTTTATTGATTCACTAAAAAACGCCTGACACGAACCAAAGGAGCACGGGCATGTCCCAAAACCCAGCATTGTTGATCAAGAACGGCATCATCGTCACTCTCGGAGATCAGAACCGCGTCCTCCGCGGACACGCGATCTTCTGCGAGAACGGAAAGATCGTCAAAATCGCCCCCGAGAAAGACCTTCAGCAAGAGCTGAACCGCGCTCCCGAACCGCACCGCCCCTACCACGTGATCGATGCGCGCGGGAAGGTGATCCTGCCCGGCTTCATCAACACCCACATGCACTTCTACAGCACGATGGTGCGCGGCCTGGGCAAAGCAAAGCCGTCGAAAGATTTCCAGGAAGTCCTGGAGAACCTCTGGTGGCGCCTCGACAAGAAGCTCGCGCTGGACGACTGCTACTACAGCGCGCTCCTGCCCGCGATCGACGCGATCAAGCGCGGCACGACGACGTTGATCGACCACCACGCCAGCCCCTTCGCGGCTCGCGGGTCGCTCTTTAAAATCGCCGATGCGGTCCGCAAGACCGGCCTCCGCGCCTCTCTCTGCTATGAGCTGTCCGACCGCGACGGTGAAAAGATCGCGCAGGACGGAATCGACGAGAACGTCGACTTCATCCGCTACTGCAACGAGCACCAGGACGACGAACAAATGAAGGCCCTCTTCGGCCTCCATGCGTCTTTTACCATCGGTGATCAGACGATGGAGAAAGCAGCGAAGGCGGGACGTGACCTGCACGCCGGCTTCCATGTCCACACGGCGGAAGCGAAGTCGGATCAGGATTACAATGAGAAGCACTTCGGCATGCGTGTCGTCGAGCGTCTGAACAAGTTCGGCATCCTCGGCCCGAAGACCATCTGCGCGCACTGCGTGCACCTCAATGATCACGAGATGGACCTTCTGGCACAGACCAAGACGAACGTCGTGCACAACCCTCAGTCGAACATGAACAACGCGGTGGGCGTCGCCGATATCATCAAGATGAACCAGAAAGGGATCCGGGTCGGCCTCGGCACGGACGCCATGACGGTCAACATGCTTGAGGAAGTCCGCGTGGCGCTTTGGGTCCACCACCTCGCGCAGAACAATCCGTCGGTCGGATTCATGGAGTCCCTCTCCACGCTGCTCTTCAACAACGCGAAGATCGCGAACCAGTACTGGAAGACGCCGGTCGGCGTCCTTGCCGAAGGTGCCGCGGCGGACATCGTCCTCATGGACTACTACCCGCCCACGCCGTTCGACGAGACGACGTTCCTGGGGCACCTCGGGTTCGGAATCTCACAGTCGTTTGTCGACACGACGATTGCTGGCGGACGCGTTCTCATGGAACACAAGCGGCTGACGATCGATATCGACGAAGAAGAGATCGCCGCGAAGTCGCTGGAACTCTCGAAGAAGCTCTGGGACCGGTTCTAAACCACCAGTTTCGGCCGACCTCAAGCCGCTTTTTTGCCCTTCACCACCCGCGGGTGCCATTTCGCCATGTGATCGCGATGAGTGCGCAAATACGCCCCGGACTCGAAGTAATGGTCGTAGAAGGCCAAATCGAGATGGTGCGCCTGCAGATACATCAGGCAAAGGACGCTCGGCGAGGTGGCAGGTAGCTTGCCGAAGGTATCGAACACGTACTGAGCCTGAAGCGTCAGACATTCCTTGAATTCTTCGCTATAAGGCTCTCCGCTGGCCCGAACCGCACGCGTGTCCTTCCATACGCCTGGAGTATCCGGGTGGAACGGCCCTCCGCAGTCGAACTTCCGCTTCGCCATCGCCTCCACCGCGCTTCGCATATCAGGGAGATTCGGCGGACACATCGCCTCGAAAACTCCGGGAAGTCCGATGGGATTCGGAAGCGTCCAACGCTCATCCGACACGAAACGGAAGCCCAGGCCCGGCGCTTCGGGATCACCACTGACACCGAAAACGGCGTGGCGGTCAATCCCGTCATACATCCATCCGCCCAGTCCTAGCGCTTGCAGCATCAGTGCGCCCGCATAACACGAAGTAGACAACTCGACCGTCGCCTCCATCAACACCATCTGTTCCACATAGGACAGCGGGTACGGGTCATTGAGCTTCGCGATTCGAGAGAATCGTTCGATCCCAGGGATGGGCCGCTTGTGGTAGTCGTCATAGATGATGAATCCGCTTTGAAGAAAATACGCGAGCAGCAGCAGGAAGTGCTGAGCCAGGTCCACGACGGGAATCACGAGCGTGGTCCCGGGGTTATTGGAGATCCAGAAGTTATGCCCCTCCATGTGAGGGGTCTTTCGGGGAATGACCAATCTCCCTTCACTGATCTTTCGGATCTTCTTCCGATTCGATTCCAAGAGCTCGGCGAGATTGAAGTCATGCACGTTGACGTTGTCGAAAAGAGCCGGAGCATCCCGCGATGGAAGGAAGTACACCCCGTCGTCATCCGTGAAGAACAGCTCCAATGTATGGAATCCAGCCGCGGAAGGAAAGGTGCGTCCACCGGCCGCTCCGGCGTAGTTCGCAAGATGAGGCGCGTAGGCGGGACTTCCCATGAGTAGATGATGCCACCCGGACGTGCCACTGCAGGCCAGAAGCGTGAGCATCTGCTCGTGCTCATCGAGTGGGACCGGTTCCTGGTCTGACTTGAAGGCCAGAGGTCCGGTCGGCATTTCGGCCCCGAGTGCGAACCTCCTGGATCGTCGGCCCAACAGCGCTTCCACCAGGGGAAAGTTCAAAGCTTCGGCCAACCCGATGGGCATCTCTTGTTCACGTCGCTTCTTTTCCATTCCGGTCGATATTGCAAGAGACGGGACACTTCGGCGGACCGGCTTCCTACCGTTACGCGTCAGCATGCCGCACCGCCCTCTCCCTTTATCCGGGCGGCTGATCTGTGATACCGGATACCGAAGACCCGGAGGCAACCCCATGCGCGCGATCATCGGATTAGTCCCCTTTCTATTCCTCTTCACCGGATTGGGGTTCACCCGGCTCCAGGCGCATCTGGTCACCTTCGTCACTTTGGTCACCAGTCTTTCGCTAGCGACCGGTGTTTGGGATGCACCTCTCTCGACGCTCGCGCTCGCCTGCGCGGAGGGCGCGGTCACGGCGCTCGTACCGATCATCTGGGTCATCTTCGCCGCGGTGCTCTCGTATCTCGTCAGTGTCGAAACCGGCGCGATGGAGGTCATCAAACGGCATCTTACGGCCGTCACCTCGGACACGCGCGTGCAGTCGGTCTTGATCGCGTTTTGCTTCGGCGGATTTCTGGAAGCGGTCGCAGGCTTCGGAACGGCCGTCGCCATTCCCACCGCGATGCTGATCTCGATCGGCGTGGCGCCCGTTCCCGCCGCCACCATGGCGCTCGTGTCCAACTCTGTTCCCGTGGCTTTCGGAGCACTCGGAATTCCAGTCATCGCGCTCGGAAAAGTTACGGCGCTCGACGTGGGCACGCTAACCCGCTACGTCGCTTATCAGCTACTCCCTTTCGCGATTCTGGTCCCGATCGCGGTAGCGCTGATCGCTAATCGAGGCTGGCGCGGCCTGGCCCGCGTATTGCCGGACATCGTCGTCATCGGCGTGACCTTTTCAGTCGTGCAGACGTTGATCGCGGTCTTCGCGGGACCGGAACTCGTCGCAGTGGGCGGCTCGCTCGCGTCGCTCGCGGTCTACGTCGCATATCGTGCAGTCACGGGAAAACCGGAAGAAAAGCCCGAATGGCGTAAGCTCCTCTTCGCGACGGCCAACTTCATCCTGCTTCTGGCTTCCGTGCTCCTCACGCGCCTCATCGATATTCCCGCGCTGAAGCAACCGCCGTTCGCCTTCACCCTTCATTTCGGCGAGGGACACGACGTCGTGCTCGACTGGCTCACCACGCCGGGAACGCTGCTCTTCATCGCGACGCTCATCGGCGCGCTTCTCCAGGGCATGAGCCTTCGCACCTTCGGCCACACCATGAAGATGACGGCAAGCAAGATCAAGTACAGCGCGCTCACGATCATATTCATTTTGATGCTCGCCAAGACCATGTTCGTGTCGGGGATGGTGTCGTCGGTCGCAGTGGCGCTTGCCGCGATCTCGGGAGTCGCCTTCCCGCTCATCTCTCCGTTCATCGGTGCCATCGGCACGTTCGTCACGGGTAGCGACACTTCGTCGAACATTCTCTTCGGTGAACTCCAGAGACAAACAGCCACCAGCACCGGCTTCAATCCCGAGTGGCTCACGGCTGCTAACACCTCCGGCGCAACAGCAGGAAAGATGATCTCGCCGCAAAGCCTGAGCGTGGCTACTTCCGTGGTCGGAATCGAGTCCGAGCAAGGCCGCCTGCTCCGCCAAAACCTCCTCTACTGCCTGGTCTACCTGCTCCCACTTGGCGTTTACGTTCTCCTGGCAGCGATGGCGATGCGGTAAAAAAGGTATCGCTCACCTTTTCGCGACTCAGCGCAGCATCTCATCACTCCGGCATGCATCACCTCAGTTTCACCTGGAATGACGCGCCGCTAGACAAAAAGGTGGGGGCCACCTTTTGACCCCCCGGCAATGCTGCGTTATGTTGGGGGCATCTCACCATCTCGCGAGGGTTCTCTTATGAAGCGTCCGATTATTCCCGCCACCCGTACCAATGACATCAAGTACGCCGTCCGCGACATTCTGCTGATCGCTGATTTGGCGAAGGCCCAGGGCAAGAAGCTCCTGTACCTGAACATCGGCGATCCGATTCCCTTCGACTATGACACGCCCGATTTTATCACCGAATCGATCATCGGCGCGCTCAAGCGCGGTGAAACGGGCTACGCCCCTTCGTCCGGCACGAAAGAATCCGTGGATGCCCTGAAACGCGACGCTGAAAACCGCGGTATCAAGAACGTGCAGGACATCTTCGTGACGAACGGCGGTTCCGAGGCCATCGAACTGGCGCTCACCGCGCTGGTGAATCGCGGCGAGAACATCCTCGTCCCCTGTCCCGGCTACCCGCTCTACACCGCGGTCCTCGCCAAGCTCGAGGTCGAAGCCAACCCCTACTACCTCAACGAAGAGAACGGCTGGCAGCCGGACGTCGAGGACATCCGCAAGCGCATCGACGACAAGACGCGCGCGATCGTCCTGATCAACCCGAACAATCCAACCGGCTCCGTCTGCTCGAAGGAAGTTCTCCAGCAGATCGTCGATCTGGCAATGGAACACAACCTGGTCATCTTCGCCGACGAGATCTACGACAAGCTCGTGTTCGACGGCGAGAAACACATCTCGATCGCTTCGCTCAACGCCGAGTGCCCCTGCGTGACGTTCAACGGGCTCTCGAAAGTCTACGTCGGCCCGGGCCTGCGCATGGGCTGGGGCATCGTGTCCGGTCCCGAAGAAGTGGTCGGCGAATACTACCGCGCGATCCAGAAGCTCACCCGCGCCCGTCTCTGCGCGAGTCACCCCGTGATGGCCGCGATCAAGCCCGCGCTCGAAGGCGGTAA
>CAYOWB010000049.1:0-289 GCA_964407515.1 uncultured Bacteriovoracaceae bacterium | reverse complement strand
CCACACCTCGCCACGGTGATGGAGAAGGTGAAGCGCCGTCGCGACATGACGTTCGAAATGCTGAACGCTATTCCCGGCATTTCCTGCGTGAAGCCTAAAGGCGCGTTCTACGCATTCCCCCGGCTCAACGGCATATCGATGACGGACGATGAATGGTGCGCGCGCCTCATTTCGGAAACCGGCGTCGTCACCGTGCCCGGCAGCGGCTTCGGCCAGGTGCCCGGCACCAAGCACTTCCGCATCGTGTTCCGCCCGCATGAAAAGACACCCCAAGAAGCCTACACGAGCA
>CAYOWB010000048.1:18746-19911 GCA_964407515.1 uncultured Bacteriovoracaceae bacterium | reverse complement strand
ACTCGAAAGCGTGGCAGTGAAGGAGGCGCCTCCACCCGCAGCCTGTGTATCCCCGGTCACCGACTTGCCGATAGTGATGGTAGGATCGGCCGTAAAGCCTGGCTCCCACTTGAAGCCGAACACCTTGTTGTAGTCCTTCGAGAGTTCCACGAAGTGCACCGTCACACGAACCAGCTTCTCCTGCTTCTTGGGTGCGGGAGCATCGACCATGATGAACGACTCGACCAGCTTTCGGTTCTGCACGGTCAGCGCGCTCGGGTCCTTCACGCTCAAAGGATTCGCCGGTTTTACCTCCGGGAGATACAGATTGGCCACTTTCATCGAACGAGTCGCCTTGCCCTCGTTGTCCACGGTCCCTTGCAGAATGATGACGCCGTTTAGCACGCGGGCCTGCACATTGGGGGCAAAGACCTTGATCTCTTCTTCAATCTTCTTGGCCAGCATCTGCAGGGCGATCGGCGACAAGGTCGTGAGGTTCATCACGATGTCACCATAGGTCTTGTCGGTAATGACGGAAACGAGGCGGGCATAATCCGCCGGGACATAGACTTCCCCGTCAATGATGACTTTCTGTCCAACGATCTTGATGTCAATCCCTTCGATGTCACGCAGGAGCGAACGAAGCTCACCCGCGACCCGAAGCAGGTTCGAGCCATCAACGCGAACATGGAAGATCAGTCGCAACGTTCCGTCGATATCCCGGATCGTCACGGTCGTTTCTCCGGACTTCAATGGCTTGAATACAAGCTGGCGCTTCTCACCGATCTTCACCAGCTGGACCGCCACCATCGTGGGATTCCCGATGGAGATCCCGTTGGCCGACGGAACGTCAAAGCTGATATCCACCGCGGAGTCCTCGCCAGTGGCAAGGCGCAGTCTGCGATGATCCGCGGTCGCTTCCGACTCGTTGCTGGTCAGCTTGGATTTTTGAAACTTGTTTCTGGGCTCCTTCGCGTGGGTCGAGTCGGCCGCGAATTGCACGGCCAGGACGGCCCCCATCAGGACCGCCGCGAGCGTCCTCCAGCAAAGCTGCTTTTCGGACCACCGCATGAAGCTCATCGTTTGCCGCCCGCGACCTTTCTTTGCACCCGAGCGCTGTCCGCGCCCAACACATCGTTGAATGTTACCGCCTCGACCGCTGACCGGTCGGTGTCGTCATTATTTC
>CAYOWB010000048.1:15394-18732 GCA_964407515.1 uncultured Bacteriovoracaceae bacterium | reverse complement strand
AGAATGAGGCCGTTTTCCCCGCCTGACATGACGAGCGCGATAAGCTGCGCTTGCTGAGGGTCTACTTCGAGGGTGACCGAGGCGAAGTTGGAGTCCTCGGTCAGCGACTTCACCCTTTCCTTGCCGCTCATCGGGTCCACTTCCACGAGTCGTGAAGTGTTGTTCGTCACGTTACGACCGACAGCGAGGACGCCGACGTCCTGAAGGATCGTCTTGGCGATCTTGTTTTCTTTGCCGCCGCCCAAATCCAGAATGGCCATCACGTCCACTCGGTCTCCGGGCTTCACGAGTTTCGCCACGCCGCTCGTCTCATTCACCGGAACGGCGACGGCGCGCTTGCCGGGAGCCACCTGCGGCGCAAGACCGGTTCGAATACTGGGTTCGGTAATCTTATTGTAGGTCAGCTGTTCACCCTTCCGGATGGGTACGATCGCGACCGTGCCGGCGAGTGACTTCATGGTCTTGTTAGCCTTGGCCTGACCTTCGCTGTCTCCAGGCTTCACCTCGAAGAACACCGAAGCCGGCTCCAGGAATCGCTTCGGAATACTGGCCAGCTCCAGCATCGTCTCGTTAATAGTCTCTTGCTCTCCAATGTCCTTCTTCGCCTTCACGACCTGAACTTCGGTGCCGAATTTCCTCTTCGCCTCCTCTTCGATGCTCGAGACGTAGCTCTGCACGAAGAAGACCGCCACGACCGCCATGACCAAGGATAGAGTAAGCGCCTTGTTATTCATTCAGCGGACTCCTGCAATAAGCGAAGAGTTTCGGATCGAAGCCGGGTCCCATATTCTTCGCGGCAATCGGGACGGGCTTTCCCTTTGAAACGAGAGCGCGACTGGGAGCGCACAGCGTGACGGTGGTCCTCACCGGAACGACCGGAGTCTGATCCGGCTCCACGTCATCGTTCTTTTTGGGTGCGCCCTTGGCCTTGCGGATGATCGCGACCCGGGTCGGCTCGGGAGGCGGCGTCTCCCCTGCGTCCTCGATCAACTTGTTCGTCATCCCGATCACTACCTGATGGTACCCCTCATTCATCTTGCCGACCGTCTGCATCTTGGCGCTCGGGTAGTAAGGGTTGTTATAAGCCATGTCTAATGCTCTGGCGCGGGCGTATTGCTGATTCACGATGGAGACTTGGATGACCGTGTTGATGCGAACGAGCACGACGATGAGCCCGACGATGATCGGGAGCATGATCAAGAATTCGACGATACTCTGCCCGGATTCCCGGTCGTCAGCAGCCATTGTCGATGATCCCCACTTTATCCATGCTCTTCAGGCACTCCGAATACGTCGGTTCACGCCCGAGCCAGCTCTCCGAAGTCAGCGTCAAGGAATTGGCGCCTTTGTTCGGACGAGTCCCTAGCATCGGGAGCATGATTAGCCTGCTCCTAAATGTGTATCGGACTCCCTCCATCCAACTTGAGCTATCGTCGGTCTCCGAATACTGCGCGGGCGGACTCAGATCTAACCCCTCGACATCACCACCGCCTTCGCCACGCGCGACAGCCGGCAAGCGATCGGCTCCAGAACGCCCTGCCCCGCCCTTCAGCATGCTGACGGCAACCTGCTGGGCACGCCCTGTTTGGTCCTCCTTCGAAGCCCCTGCCGCCATATAGGCACGCGCGGACATGAAGGTCGCATAGTGCACGTAGTTTCCCCAGGCGAAGACCAGCGAGAGCTGAATGTAGAAGAAGACCACGCCGAGCAGCAGGACGAGGGTCAAAGCGAACTCGATCGTCGCCTGCCCTTCCTCGCCTCTTTCTGGCCTTCGCTTCCGATGCTTCACCATGCCCATCATTTCCTTTTTGGTCTCTTTCGTTCTCACTTGTACTTCGGATTAATGAACAACCGGAAATTCGCGGGTGCCGGCCCTCGAGGAAGCATCTCGGGCCCGCCGTCGTCGTAACCTTTCGCCTTCACATGCCCGTAGCGATACGCGGCCGCGAAGTCCTGCTTGATCGGCTTCATCAGCCGGTCCGCGATCCCGAGACCTGCCAGCGCCTTCGAAACAGCGATGGCCATCCCCGCGATGATCGACATCATCAGGATGTACTCGGTGATGGCCTGTCCCCGCTCATCGCTTCGTCGGCGTCGCTTCACCATAGGCGCATCCCCCAGCGAATCAACGGATTGTCGACCGCGACCCAGACCGCCGCGACGGCGATCGGCACGGCATAAGGAAAAGTCAGTTTCCAATCGATTTTCGGAGTTTCCGTTTCCAACTCCTTCACGAACAACGTGAGCAGGAACCGGTGAAGCATGCGAAGAAACCGGGGCAAGCGCCCCTTCACCAGTAGAATGGAGAGCGCGATCACGCCCCCGATCAACACGCTCAACACGGCGACATCGGTCGCATAGCGCCAGCCACCCCAGGCCCCGAGCGCCATCAATAATTTGACGTCGCCGCCGCCCATGGCGCCAAACCAGAACATCCAACCGAAAAGCAGAAAGCCGGCAAGAATGCCGAGCAGAGAAACACCCGCACCGCCCCAGCCGCCCATCAACGCGGATACGACGATACCGGCAAGCATGAGCGGAAACGTAAACCAGTTGTAGACCCGTCCCCGCAGGAGATCCATCACGGCAGCGACGCCGCTGATCACCGCGATCGGCCAGATCCACGATATGCCGAAAATCTCAGTCCCAGACACTGGAAGGCACCCGTCCCGTCTTGAGGTCCTTCTCCAGCTGTCCTCCGATGTGCAAGACGCCTTGGTCGAGTACTTTAATGAACCGCCGGCCGAACGCCCCGATCCCCACCAGGCACACCGATAGGATCAGGATGTACTCCGTGATGGCTTGGCCGGATTCATCGCGTACGAAGGCCGAGAAAGAACGCATCCCCCACCCCGAGAACGGACCCCGAAAAAAGATCACTCCGTGTTGAACGAGTTCATCTGATCGCCGACCTTGCCGACGAGACCTTCAATTCTCGCGGAAATCTGCGTCTTGAACTTCATGGCGATCAAGACCACGACCGACAGAATGAGAATGTACTCAGTCGTCGACTGGCCACGGTCGTCGCGCATAAACCTCTGGAAGAAAGACTTCAGTCCCATAGACGTACTCCTTTCCCTCCCTCTATCGGCACAAACGGAAGGAAACCTAAACCGTCACAACAAATGTGACTCTGACCCTAATATCAGGATCGCGCATCTACCGGATTGAGTCAAAATCACCGAAATCGCCACTAATATCGAATAATTACACTCAGTCGTACTTTATTCTCTCAAGGGTCATTTTGACGGAGTCCACCTGAGAATAAGCGGCATCAAGATTGAAAGCATAACTATCTCCCGCATCGATCGGCCAACCAGTCCATTTCTTGGTGCCGT
>CAYOWB010000048.1:0-15384 GCA_964407515.1 uncultured Bacteriovoracaceae bacterium | reverse complement strand
CTGGTCAGAAAAACGACAATAGTGAAGTATCCAGAATCGTCACTATCGTTCTTCACTTCCACAAAGGTGTTATATCCGGAATCCATAAAGTCGTTCTTTTTGGCACATTTCCGCCAGTAGTACGGCACGCCGTAAGAAACACGATACCAAGACCGCCCTTTGCATTGAGAGTAGTCATCGTCGTCATCGTCGTCATAATCCATTGGCGCGGCCGAGCACGATTCGGCAGGCACTAAAACCTGCTCGAGAAGACCATTCAGCTGATCCGCAGCGCGAGCTGCATCCTTAACACTGCCAGCACCGAAGGCCTGTGCGGAGAACAACGTCAAAACAGTGATCAATCCAAAGTGAATTTTTTCCATATATTTTAGATTATTCCTGCGCTGAGCGCGCGCAATGGGAATTCTTTGCCGGAAGGCCTAAAGCATAACGATCGATACCGCTACGTTGTCCGAGGCCTGTTGCTGTTCAAAGATCTGCGCCAGCTCGCGTGACGACTCCTGCGTTCCGAGACGCTTCCGGTGGACATCCAGCACCAGGTCCACCTGCTTCCGCGTCACGCCGTCCGTATTGAGCATCAGCCAATCACCCGGCTGCACCCGGTACTCAAAAATCTCCGGCTCCATGTCGTCAGCCATTCCAAGAGCCATCAGCGGTACGCGAAGCGCTTCGTTGTCCGACGTCAGGAACGGTTCACTCAGCCTCGCATAGGTCCTGGGAAGCACCAGTTCCTGCGCGCGCCCATCCCGAAACAACCAGCCCGTACAAGCCCCCACCGATGCGATCGCCAGCAGATCCTGATCCAGGAACCCCGCCAGCACGGAAGTTCCACCCTTCTCGTGGACATTCTTTCCCTGATTCAACGCCATGACTTTGCGGTTGGCATGAATCAGCGCATTGAAAAGCACGTTGCCGGCGAGCGAGAAGTAAGTTCTGAGCACGAAGGGCAAGGTGGCATCCAGGTCACCGGCCTCCCTTTCCAAAAATCCATTCACGGATTCGCAGGCCGTTTTGGCGGCAGCCACGCCGGCCGCCGGACCGCCGAATCCGTCCGCCACGACGAAGATTCCTTTGTCGCGGTTCACGAGAACGAAGTCCTCTTGCACCGGGCGCGAGCCCGCGCTCGAGAAGGTCGACACCGCTCGGATCGCCTGCTGACGCCGCGCACCGCTCACTGCTGCGCCTCCTGCTTCTTCACGTAACGCGCAAGCTTACGCTTGGCGCGTTCGTAATAGATGTCATCTTCGGGAGCGACCGTCAGGATGTCCTCGTACTTCTTCTTGGCCGTATCGAAGTCACTGTAACTCTCCGCTACGATGGCCTCCGTATACATGGTCTTCGAACGCTCATGCAGAACGCCACGAATGCGATTCATCCCTTCGTAACCCGCGCGATGCGGCGGATCGATCCGGGTCGCCTGTTTGTAAAGCTGGAATGCTTTCGCCAACTCTCCCGCTTCTTCGAGTTGCTTCGCTTGAGCCAAGACCGGATCTCGCTTGCTGGCTATGAAGGCACGGCACGCCTTACTCATGGAACTCGCCTTCACGACCGGCCCCTTGTCCGTCGCTCCGATATCATTGACCTTGGAGAACACTTCGATGGCGGAATGGCACTTCCCCTGCTTCTTCAGGGCGATTCCCTCGGCGACCATGTCCCAGGCGCGCTTATTGATTTCAGCTTGGACCTGCCGTTCCTGCTCTTTCAAGCGCTCAGCTTCCTTGAAGTCCTCGATCTCTTTCTTCCACGCCGCCACCTGGGCGTTGTCCGGATCCAGAGCGAGAATCTGAACGAAAAGCTCCTCGGCCTGGAGGTAAGCCTTCTTCGCCATCAGTTCTCTCAGCTCCGCCGTCAGCTCGGCGATTTTCGCCTTGAGCCGCTCTTCCTCTTCCTTCTTCCGTTTCTCTTCTTCCAATGCTTCGAGCTTGCGCTTCCCTTCGACGGCGTACCGTTCGATCTCGCGAGCGTCTTTGTAATCCGGAATCAGGGCGAAGATCTTCCGGATCTCGAATAACGCCTTGTCATAGTCACGATTCCGGTAATGATCGAAGCCGAGCGCGTGCTGAGCCTCGACATACCGCTTCTGCTCTGGCGTCAGCTGCTCGAACGTTTTAACCCCCGGGACTCCCGTGGATGCCGTCACGCCAGCCTTCTTCGCTGGCTTCTTCGCCGGCTTGGAGTCCTCGCCGAGGACCAAGAACGCCAATCCGAGCATGACGATCAACACGATCACCTTCTGCTTCGGCGGCAGCGTCTTGAAGTTCTTGATGTACTTGACGTACAGGTCCTTGAAGGAAGGCTTCTTCTTTTCGCCTTCCACCTTCGGGTCCAGTCCTGGAATCCCGGAGATACCGCTAGCATCCGCCGGAGCTCCCGCAGCCGGATCTCCATCGGCAGGCACTTCGAGCGCGCCCATTCCAAGAGGATCTCCCGGGAGTCCCGCGACAGGCACTTCCGGCTCAGGATCAGGCACCGAGATGAACTCCTGCTCGCGCGCGGCGTAGTCAGCACTGATCGCCTTGAAGACGAAGTCGACGTCACCCACCCGAACTGCGTCATCGCCCGAGAGCTCTTGCTCGGTCACTCGCACGCCATTGACGTAGGTGCCATTAGCCGAGTCCAGATCCTTGATGCTGAAACTCAGTCCAGCGCGTCGGATGATCGCATGCTTGCGCGAGACCTTCTTACCGTTCGTGACGATGTCGCAATTCTTGCCGCGACCGATACTGACTTCGTCTTTCGTCACTTCATATTCTTCGACGTTGGCGGTTCCCGGAGCAAAAATCAGCCGGATTGTGAGTTTTCCAACCGGAGCGATCTTGGTCTTCGCGTCTTCATCCGATTCCTCGCCCGCCATCGGCGCTGATGCCATCGGAGAGGCGTCCTGAATTCCGGCCATTCCCTCCAGCCCCACCGGATCCGGAGCCGGAGCATCGACATTCATTCCGTCGACGGGAGCATTCTCCTGCACGGGCTCACTCATTTCGGCGGCAGGAACCTCGGCAGGCGGCGACTCAGCAGGGGCCGGTTCTACCGGCTCAGCCTTGGCATCCCCCATCGTAAGTCGCATGAGATAGGGCCCGATCGAAATCACGTCGCCCTCTTTCAGCAACGCACTCGTGCACTCGGCGCCGTTCACCGAGATCGGCGCGAACTCGCTCTTCTTCTCAATCTGCACGCCATTGGCGGTCGGGCGAAGCACGGCGTGCTGCCGGGAGATCGCGCGGTCCTCGAGACGGATCACGCAGCCTTCTCCGCGGCCCAGGACGGTTTCAGCCTCGATCGGCTGCGCCTTGACCGTTTCTCCGTTCTTCAGAATGGTGAGTAAGGCTTTGGCACCCATATCAGCCCTCCTCCCCATTCATCTTCTTCGTAACGACCTGCAACTGATCCTTCGCTTCGGTGTAAGCGGGGCTGCTTTGGTCCCGGTACAGCAGTCTCATAACTGCCTCGTAATGGGCCCTCGCCGCCTTGAGTTTTCCGGAAGCGATTCCACGCTTCCCATGTTCGAGATGGAACTTCACCTCGTCCTCGATCGCCTTGGTCGCGTTCTCCAGATAGAGCGTCGCGAGCGGATGCCCCGGTGCCATTTGCAGCACGGTCTCGAAGGCCTGCTTGGCGCGCAGATAGTTCTTTTCGCGATACTCCCGGAATCCCGTCCGGAAGAACATCTCCGCCGGCTTCGCCACGGCAGGGTCCACGTCCGGCAGATAGGACGCCAGATTGCGCGTCTCACCGGACTTCTTATCCGTCTTCTTCTTCTGCGGCTTCGGGTCTTCCCCAAGCAGCAGGAACGCCGCGCCGAGCGCGAGCGCTCCGTAAATCATCAGTTTCTTTTTCTGGGGCGCTGCGCCCGCCGAACCGCTGCCTAGAGCACCAAATAGGCCGAGGCCCTTCACACGTTTCTTCTGCGCCTCAAGAGCCGCCTGCTCGGACTTGATCTGATCCATGCTCCTCGGCGGAGCGACCAGCATCATCGTGGCCTGGTTCGAGACCACGAACTCCAAGGTCGTTTCACCGAGCGTAATCGTGTCGCCGTTTTTCAGAAACGCGCTCTTGACCTGCTTGCCGTTGTGAAGGATGCCATTGGCGCTACCGAGGTCGCGGACTTCCCATCCGGTGCCGCCCGATTCAATCTCCGCGTGCCGGCGTGACATTTTGAGATCGGAAATGATCATGTCGACGTCTTCACCGCGTCCCATGATCGCTCGAGTGCCTACGAGGACATACACCGCCCCATAGTCGGGCCCCTGCACGACTTTGAAGCGCGCTTGCTCGCCCTGCTGGCGAGGAACCTGAGTATGCTTGAACCTCAGGGCACTACCCATACCGTCTGGTCATCCTCCTCTAACCATCGTTCTTCACCGCGGCGATCGCGTAACACTTCGCCGCGCCTCCCGATGCACCGAATGCCGTCGCGAAGACTTTGTAGCCGATTCCGGAAAACTCGTAGTCCTCGCTCACTCCGCGTCCGCCGACAGGAGCGCGTGCCATCAGGTCCTGACTGAAAGGCCCAAGAGCCTGATCGCGGGCGACCATTCCGAGCTCCTGCCCCATGGCATTGTCCAAGCGGATGCCCGAGATCTCCTCGAACATCGAGTTCATGTGCACGATCTTGCGATCGCCATCCAGGACCACCAAACCGAACTTCCCGATGTCTCCGAACATCTGCACCGAGCCGATGATGTCTTCAGCACTGGGACCTGAACTCATGCCAAGCCCGTCCCCGGGCGCCCCACCTTTGGGTACGCGCTGGAGCGCGGAATCGATCACGTCGAGCAGCTGGCCGATTTCCTCGAACTTGAACTCGCGGGTAATCTGGCCCATGTCGCCCTTCAGCACTTTGTCGATGTCGTCATTCAGAACTTGGAACGGCTTGAGGGTCAGCCGATAGAGAATGAACAGAATGATGCCGCCGATGAGGCCGGTGAGAATCAGCGTCTCGGCGTACGCCATGCCCGTTTCGCCCATTCCGGGGGTCGACAAGCTCGTGTCAATCGACACGACAGCCATCCCAACCACCACGTTCTTGCCAGCCTGCGGATTGAGAATCTTCACCGGCTCCACGGCGATCACGAGTGAGTCGCCGAGGTGAAC
This sequence comes from uncultured Bacteriovoracaceae bacterium, assembly GCA_964407515.1. Taxonomy (GTDB): domain Bacteria; phylum Bdellovibrionota; class UBA1018; order UBA1018; family UBA1018; genus CAYOWB01. The sequence continues at coordinate 10,290 of CAYOWB010000048.1, read as the reverse complement.
CCGGCCACGCTCCTCACCCTCCTGAAACCGTTGCTTCATGTCGATGGCGAACTTCGCCTCGGCACCACCGTTCAGATACTGATTCATCCGGCTTCCCGGAGCGAGAATCCGGTTATCCAGGTCGGTGAGAACCGCGACACGGACTCCTTCTTCGCGCTCAATCGAGCCGATCTCAGTTTTGGTTTCCGCTCGCGCCGCCAGAGCGGGCGTATTCCGGTCGACGATCTCGCGAGCCATGAACTTGGCGCGCTTCGCGGTCTCGCGAATCAACGCTTCGTTGCTCGACTGCATCAGCGGATACACGGTGACGACGAGATTCGTCAGAACGAAAGCCGCGAACAAGCCGCCGGCCACGAGCCTCCATTCACGCTGGAGGATAAGCCCGTAGAAGAAAGGCATGACGTAGCGGTCGAAGTACCAGACGATCTTGCCCTTGAGATCGGTCGGCATCTGCTGGCCGCCGAGAGTTCCGGCATTCGCCATTCCGGTCAGCCCATCCGGACCTCCCGTCGCGGACGGAGAGCTGACGGGAGACTGGATCGCGCCCCCCAGACCGGAAAGCGCCGGCACCGCACCCGACGACGCCAAGGCGGGAACCGCCGGCTTCGCCAACTCGAGAACATAATCACCGACGCTAATGCGCTCGCCGGGAACCACTCTGCGCATCTTGGCCAGAACGCCGTTCACGAAGGTACCGTTCGAACTCCCCTGGTCGCGCAGCATCACGTTGTCGCCACTGACGGTGAGCGTGCAATGCCGCTTCGAGACTTTGGCTGAAGGAAGAACGATCGTGTTTCCCGACTGACGACCGATGGACGTCTCCCCCTCTTGCAGCGAGAAGACCGAACCGCGGTTCGGGCCGGCGATGACCTTCAGCTTATACATAGCAAGTCTCCCACTTGGATGGAGCACCTGCGAACAGTGCCCGCCGGAAGTTCAAGGGTGTCCGAAGCGCGAAAGTCCATGAACGGAAGAAGGCTCCAGGGGCGCGCGTTCTCGCGCACCGAAGAAACGGCAAAAGTCCGCGCCCCATTCGGCCCGGATTCTCGCCGAAGGAACACGACGTCGATCGGAATGGACATGAACCACATGTGGATATCGTTACACCGCGGAAACAACATCCCCATGCCAGGCGCGAACTCCTGGCAACCGATCAATCCTCTGAGGCGTTCAAGAAAACGATCCGCCACGTAGCACTTATCGGCAATAAGGGTTTGATTTTTGAGTGATTTAACTTGAACCATGGCCGCCCGGCTCCTCCACTAAGCCCACGTAATCCCTATCGAACCTTCGAGACCTAAAAGCCGCCCCCACCGCCGCCCAAAAAGAACGGCCCGAAAATCATCAAAAACACCGCCGGCATGATGAGAAACACGACGGGCAGAATGATCTTCTGCGATGCCGCGGCACCTGCCTTCTCGGCCATCAACATCCGTTGAGTCCGGATCTGATCGGACTGCTGTCGCAGGATCTTTCCGATCGAAGCACCCATCTGGTCCGCCGAAATCAGAATGGCAATGAAGGAGTTGATCTCGGGCATATTCACTCGGAGCGCCATCTCGCGCATGGCGTCCCCACGTGAAGCACCGACTTTGATTTCCTTCATGAGCTGACTGAACTCATCCACGAGAGGACTGGGCGCGGCCTTTTCAACGACCTTCCCGATAGCCCCCAGGAAGTCGAGACCGGCTTCAGTGGAAAGCGCGAGCAGATCGACGATGAACGGCATGGCGCGAAAGATCTGCTTCTGTCTCTTGGCGATTCGGCCGTTCACCCAGAAATTCGGATAGAACCAGCCCAGCACACCCGATCCCAGAACTCCCCACCACGGCAGCTCCAAGAATCCACCCGCCACGAGTAAACCACCGATCAACGGAAAGAAGACAATCAACACCACCTTGAAGGCGATGAACTCATCCGCCGTCAACTCATCGCCCAGGCCGGCCGAGATGATCTTCCGTTTGAAGAGTTTCCGTTTATTGTCCCAGAACTTCTTCCCACGCAGCATCGGAACGACATACTGCGTGAAGAAGGGGCGTGTGATCTTGACGAGAAAGTCGCTCGCCTTGCGGTTCCTCAGGTCAGCGAGATTCTCCTGCGCGGCGCGCGACTCCTGCTCTTGCACGAGCATGCGCGCAATCAGGTACGCCGCAAACCCCACCAGGGCATATGCAGCAAGAATCACGAGCTGTCCTTTTTCCACCGCTTCGAGCGTCATAGTTCTCCGCATAACTTATCGTCACGGAAGAGCGATGAATTGACCCCCTTCTTACGACTCGCCGCGCAACAGTATCAGGCCACGCATGAAAGCCTCGGCAATTTCACCAGTTAACTGGCATTCCCCTTGTTACGATGCGGTGAATGAGCCTCGGCATCAGACCCCATCTGCAGCGAATCGCCGCTCGTTCTCGCCAAACCTGGCGCATCATGGATCGAGCCCAAGTCTTCATCGGGGCCGGAAACCTGGCGTACACCACGATTCTTTCGATCATTCCGGTCCTTGCCGTAGGCTTTGCCCTCTTTCGGCTCTTTGGGGGTCTCGACAAAGCTTACAGCGTCTTGGAGCCCCTCATTCTCCAGAACCTGGCGCAGGCGAGCGGCCAAGAAGCGATTCACCAGATTCGAGAGTTCATCGAGAACGCACGCGATTACGCGGGCGCCGTCGGAGTCGGCGGAGTCATCGGCCTGCTGTTCACGGGATACGGGCTCTTCAGCAGCATCGAGAACGCCGTCAACCGCATCTGGGAGGCGTCCCCTCAACGTCCGTTTCTCCGAACATTGTGTTACTACTGGACATTGCTCTCGCTCGGCCCCATCGCCCTCGGCGTCATCCTCGGTCTCATTTCGCGAATTATGCCGGCAGCGATGATGGTGTTTCTCTCCTCCACGCTGCTGCTCTTCCTGCTCTACAAATACGTCCCGAGCCGGAAGGTCGCCACCCTTCCCGCCATCGTTTCCGCTTTGCTGGCGAGCGCACTCTGGAATGTGGCGGGAATCGCTTACGCCGCTTATACTCAAAGAGCGATCAGTTACCGGAGCATCTACGGAAGTCTGGGGGCAATTCCCATTCTTCTCCTGTGGATCTACATCACTTGGCTGATCGTCCTCTCCGGAGCGGCCCTTTGCTTTGCTCTGCATCACGCCCCGGAGAAGTCACCGTAATTTAGAGGGGACTTCCATGACTCTTGGGAACACCACATCACTCCTGCTTGTCTTGACCGTTCTCACTTCCCAGACCTCGCATGCCGCGCCATCGGTGACGCCCACTCCGCGCCCTACCGCTCCAGCCCCCGGCGCAAGACCGGCCACAAGTGCGCCTAGCGCCAACCCGAGCAGTGCCCCCGCGCTTCCACCTCTCTACAAACCGGCCCCCGACCGCGTGATTTCCGACAACTGGTACACCGTCACCGTCCAGCCCAACGTCCGCTACGCGTACTACAACGATCGCCTGGAGATGAAAGGCGGCAAACTCTTCCTCCAGAACCGGTTCTGGAAACAGGAGGAGGGTTATCTTAACGAAGAGCAGCTTGGCGCCTTCGCGGAAAACACGTCCGCCATGACACCGCTCTTCTTCAACTTTCACTCCACCTACAGGACCACCGAAATCAAAGTCGATGGTACGATCCAAGACGGTCGCATCCTGACCGTGAAGATTCGAAAAGGCTCGGGAGATCTCCCCGTCATCCGCAAGGGCGTCCCCCGCTCCGCCATTCTCTCCGTCTTCTTTCCGGTCTGGATGGCATCGCGTCTTCCCGCGATGAAGCCGAACCAGACTGTTTCGTTCTATTCCATTCTCGAAGATAACATCGAAATGGCATTCCAGAGCGTTTCGGGCAGCATTCGACTCGAAGCACCAGACGCCTTCTCCACCAAGACGAATACCTTCCGCGTCTTCGTCAACTTCAAGGACCTGAAGAGCACCTGGTACGTAGAAAGAACCGGCATCCCGATCCGCGTCGAAATGCCGACACAAAAGACGATCATCGAGCGAGTGACGAAAGAAAAAGCCGAAAAGTTTCTGGATGAGTAGTAACGCTCTGGTTGTATAATGCAAGTATGGGCTCACTCGCTGAAGCACAGAAGCACGTCGGGGAACTTCTCATCACCGGATTCAGCGGACTCGATCTTTCGGACGAGACCGCGGCCTTTCTTTCACAGGCGGGAATCGGCGGAGTCATTCTCTTCGGTCCGAATTACGAGTCCCCCGGCCAGGTAGCCGAACTCACCAACCGGATTCAGGAGTGCAACACGGGTCTGCCCCTCTGGGTCTGCGTGGATCAGGAAGGCGGACGCGTTCAACGCTTCAAGAAGCCTTTCACCAAGATTCCCGATGCGCACTCCATCGGCGCGCTGAGTTCTCCGAAACTCACATTCGAAGTCGCTGAAGTGATCGCGAAGGAACTTAAATCCGTCGGCGTGAATGTGAACTTCTGTCCCGTCGCCGACATCGCGACCAACCCGAGAAATCCCGTCATCGGCCCCCGTGCTTTCGGCTCCACCGAGGACGACGTCTCCAAGATGGTCACCGCGATGGTTCGCGGACATCTCGTTCATGGAGTTCAGCCATGCGTGAAGCACTTCCCTGGCCACGGCGATACGAGCACGGATTCTCATTTCGCGCTCCCTCGAGTGTACACCAGCCTGGCCGTTCTTCGTGACCGGGAGTTCAAACCGTTCGTCAAAGCGTTCAAGTCCCGCTGCGCGATGGTCATGACCGCTCACATCATCAATCCCAAGATCGATCCGGACCATCCGGCGACGCTCTCATCTAAGGTGTTGCGCGACATCCTGCGCACGGAACTGCGCTTCAATCGCTTGATCGTTAGCGACGACATGGAGATGAAAGCGATCACGGACCATTTCGGCGCGGAAGACGCTCCGGTGATGGCCATCAATGCCGGCTGTGATCTCCTGATCTACCGTTCGGAAGCCGGAGCGCGCAGAGCCTACGAGGCTCTGCAAAAAGCTCTGACTGACGGGAAGCTGAACCCCGAGACCGTGCTCGAGTCCGTCGAACGCTGTCGCGCGGTGAAGAAAGAGGCGCTTCTGCCATATCACCCCATCCAGGTGGCCGAACTGGGCCAGAAGATCGGTCTCCCGGAGAGCGCCACCCTCATGCAGAAGTTTGTAACTACTTGATCTATCAACCTTAACTTGCCTATCTCCGCACGCCAACAACGCCAATATTGACGCATCGCGTCATCTCCCCTATATTACGTTCCCGTAGGTGCCTGGCACCGGGAGTATCAGCTATGAGCTTTAAGACTGGAATCCTTTCGTCGCTCTTCGTCGCAGGCCTCGTCGCAGCAGTCAGTGGCCTGGCTAGCGCGAGCACCCAGAGCGTGGTCGAGGTCACGAGCAACGCTTGGGGCCCCAGTCGAATCGATCGCATCACAGTCGGCACCGCCCAGAACGGCGACATCAACACTGTCACTCTGAACGGAAAAACCTACACGGTCGCCCAGATGACCAGCTCAGGCGCCTCTTATAAGCACCCTGTCGGCGCCCTGTCTGTCACCGTCATCACCATCAAGGCTCGCAACTTCACTCCCTGGAACGGCGGCGAAATCGTCATCAGCACCTGGAGCAACGTCGCAAGCCCGTTCTCCAGAACCGACACCGTCTTCGAAATCCGTCGCCCGGGGCACAAGTGGGTTCTCCAGCAGAACAACCACAACCGCCGGACCGTAAAGCGTCTGCACTTCGTCGCCGGATCCGCGGGCATTACGGCGGTGCAGCCGATCCTTTGATCGTCAACCACTTGACTCTTCTCGCTTCGTCCCGACGCCCGGTCTGCCCCCCCCTCTTCATCAAGTTACGATGAACAGAGGATGATTGTATTCCGCCGTTCCACCCTTGAAGCCCTATCCATGTCCAGCCTGCTTCTGGCCACTGCGCTTCTCCATGCGAACTGCGCGGAAGCCGCGAGCCGTTTCTACTGGGAAATGGGCACCGCTATCACCCAAATCCGGACCGCCTCGCCGTTCTTCGGCGGAAACGCCGCAGGGGTCCTGAGGCTCGGTGTCGGCTTTTCCGGCGGAGTGGCGGTCAAACTGACGTCTCCCAAGGGCTCCGTCGGCGTCCACCTAGGAATCCTCACCAAATACACCAGCGGATCGGATGCAAGTCACTCATACTCCCTGCTTGCGCCCTACCCGATTCTCCGATTTGAAGGAGCCCGGGTCTTCGCTTCCCTTGGCGCCACGCCGTTGGTCTGGCGACGCGTCGGCCAGAGTTTTGGAATCGACGGCCTCGAACGGAAACTCAACACCGTTGCCGCCCTGATTGAGGCCGGATACCTCCATCCGATCACGCCACAAGTCAGCCTGGTCGGGGTGATCGGCACCCAATTCGCCGCTCCATTGGACTCGAGAAGCTTCAGTCCACGGCCCGCCATCGAACTTGGAGCCTCGCTCCGCTTCTACCTGGGCGGAAACTCCCCGGAAGGCGCACAAAACAAAACGCCAGCCTGGGAAGAAGACTTCTCAGGCTGGCGCTACCCTTTTGGCAGGGAAAAAAAACACTAATCAGGCTACTTCAGTGTTTCCACCCTGGCGCGCGATCTTGCGCTTGTCCAGGCCGTACTTCTCAACCTTCATAATCAAACCGGCGCGAGAGATCCCCAGCTCCTTCGCCAGACGACTCTTGTTCCAGTTCGTCCGGCGGAGGCCTTCGCGGATCATTGTTTTCTCAAGCTCCTCGAGCGCGTCTTTCAGCTTACCGGCCACACGGACGCCCTGTACCTTGGCGTTCTCGCCGAAGTCCCGGATACGCTGCGAAAGCAGTTCGGCCGCGACACGAGGCTCGTCGCCCGAGAGAACAATAAGGCGCTCCACTTCGTTCTCCAGTTCACGGATGTTGCCAGGCCACGGATAGTCGAAGATCTTCTCCATCGCGCGCTTGGCGAAGGTCTTAAGCGCAACGCCCTTTTCCTTGCAACCGCGGGACATGAAGTGATCCACGAGAACAGGGATATCTTCCTTGCGGTCGCGAAGAGGCGGAACAACCAGGTTGATGACGTTGATACGATAGTAAAGATCTTCACGGAACAGGCCCTGTTCGACCATCTCCTTCAGATCTTTGTTCGTCGCGGCGACGACCCGGACATCCACCTTGCGCTGGTCAGTACCACCGACCGGAATCAGCGTTCCTTCCTGCAAGACGCGCAAGAGCTTCACTTGCATGGTAGGCGACATATCGCCGATTTCATCGAGGAAGAGGGTCCCTTTATCTGCCGCCTCGAACAAGCCCTTCTTGTCCTTGATGGCGCCCGTGAACGCGCCCTTCACGTGACCGAAGAGTTCGCTATCCAAGAGGTTTTCGTTAAACGCGGAGCAGTTCACCGTCACGAACTGAGCGTCCTTACGAGGCGAATTGAAGTGAATAGCCCGAGCGATCAACTCTTTACCGGTACCGTTCTCGCCTTGAACGAGAACCGTCGATTCGGAGTTCTTGATCTTGTCGAGCACCGCATAGAGGTCCTGCATCGGCTTCGACTTGCCGATCATCGAACCATAGCTGTAACGAGTGCCCAGCTGGTTATTCAGGGCGTTGATCCGCTCTTCTCGCTTCGTGATTTCCGTATGGTAAGTCACGATCTCTTGCGCGACGAGGTCCACGAGTTCATAGAAATACTTCTTCTCGCCTTCCGAAAGAACCCGGAGACGCGAAGACGCAAGCTCGAACATTTCCGGATCCAATCCCAGCGACGTCACCGTCGCGCGGGCCTTCGCTTTAGCTTCGTCGGTGATGGGACGATCCAGGTGACAATAGGCATACACGCTGCCGAGAAACTCGTTATCGATACTGATCCGGGAGGCCATCGTCGTCTCGAAGCCGAGAGGTCCGGTGGCCATGACATGAGCCTGGTCATTCTTGAAGAGATACTCGTTGGCGTGTTGAACGGCATCCATCAGGAAGGCCCGGCCTTTTTCACGCGGAAGCAGCGTCGCACTCAACGGATTCTTGAACTCCCGCTGCTTGTCGTTCGGATCGTAATTCCTGACCTGCCCACGTTCATCGACGAAAAAAATCTCCGTGCTGAACCATTGAGCAAGGATCTCTTCCAACTTCCGGATCACGTGAATATGTTTCAGTTCTTCCCAATTGATCATGATAGGTTCTCCGTAAGAGGTTCTCGAACCACCTATCGGCAGAACCGCCCAATCGATTAACAGCGACAGCACAGAACTTAGACACGGATGTCATTTTTGTTGGCAGGTCAGGTGTTTAACGAGTCGCCGCCGGGAATTCGCCGGTTAACCGGTCTTAACAATCCAACCCGTGGATGCGCCGAGATCCTTGGTTTTACCTACAATCTCCGATAAGAAGAGCCCCATGCTTTTCTTCGATAACGCGTCGACGACCCGCTCCTGCGAAGCAGCCGTCGATGCCCTCAGCCGTTTCAGCGCGGTCGACTACGGCAACCCGTCTTCAACCCATGCGCTTGGCCGCGTAGCGGCGCAGGCACTGGACGAGGCGCGAGCTTTCTTCGCGGATGTCTTCTCCATCGAGCCAGCGCAAATCGTCTTCACGGGCTCCGGCACCGAAGCGGACAACCTGGCCGTCCTCGGGGCATCTCTGGGAATGGGGCTTCCTCAGTCCGCTGAGACCCGCGGTCGGGTCATCCTTTCCGCGATCGAACACCCCGCGGTGACGGAATCGGCGCACTCCCTACGCGACTTCGGCTTTGAGGTCATCGAATGCCCCGTAAACCGCCAGGGCCAGCCTGTCCTGGATGAATTCCGAAAAGCCCTGACCCCCCAGACCGTTTTGGTGAGCATCCAACAGGTGAACAACATCACCGGAGCCCTACTCCCTGTCGAAGAATTGGCGCGAATCACCAAGGCTGCCGTTCCGACGGCGATCTTCCATACCGACGCGATCCAGGGGTTCGGTCGCATCCCCTGCCCTGACTCACGGACCTCGGTGGATCTGGTATCGATTTCCGCTCACAAGATCCACGGTCCCAAGGGAATCGGCCTGCTTGCAGTCTTGAATCGCCGGCTTCTCAAAAAAGGACTTCGCCCCCTGATCTTCGGCGGAGGCCAGGAACAAGGCCTGCGTTCCGGTACACAAAGCGTCGCACTGGCCGCCGCCTTTCAAGCCGCCGCGGCGGAACTCCTCCGTCAGAGACTAGAGCGGTATCAGCACGCGGCACTCTTGCGGACGCGGCTCATCGAGGCGCTTTCTCCACACGCGGACCTCAGCCTCCAATGGAACTCCCCATTGGACACCGCCTTAGCGGTTCCGCACATCCTCAACCTCAGCATCCCAGGCTGTCCCAGCGGCCCCATGGCACGGCTGATCGAAGAAGCCGGCTGCATCGTTTCGACGGGCTCCGCTTGCCAGGCCAACCGGGACGAGCCCGATCCGGTCTTGGACCGCATGGGATTCCCACCCGAGATCGCACGCTCGGCAATCCGAATCAGTTTCTCGCATGAAAATACCATCGCCGACATACAGACCCTCGGCGCCGCAATCCAACAAGCAGCTCAGCGAATCTTCTTACTCCACGGAAGACGCGGAAAGTTTCCACGCAAATGAAATCCTACGTTCTACTCCGCTACCATGAAATCGCACTCAAAGGAGCCAACCGCGGCTGGTTCGAAGATCGGCTCGCATTCAACGCCCGTCGGCAGGTGCAGAGAGAACTCCCCAAAGACACTCCCGTGGAGATCGTCAAAAACCGCGGGCGCATCATCCTCGGCACGGAATGGACCCCCGAAGCCCTTGGCGCGCTCGGGCGTGTTTTCGGAATTAGCTCGTACAGCCCCATGCGGAACGTTCCGACGCAGCTCGAGACCATCGCGGACGCCGCGGTCGAGGAGTTCACCCGTTACATCGAGAAAGCAGGCATGCCCGCATGCTTCCGCGTCTTCACTCGAAGAAGCGAAAAGGTTCTGCCCCAAACTTCGGTGGAAATCGATCACTTCGTCGGAGCCGCCGTCCTGAAGAAATACCCCACTCTTCCCGTTCAACTCAAGGATCCGGCCTTCGTGCTCGGTATCGAAATCAGGAAGAACGAATCGTACATCTGGACTGAGAAGCTTTCAGGGGTCCGAGGCTTGCCCGTCGGTACGACCGGCCGGTTCCTCGCCCTTCTTTCCGGAGGCTTGGATTCTCCCGTCTCCGCGATCGAATGCCTGAAGCGCGGCGCCACGATCTCGATGCTCCATTTCTACGGAACACCATTCGTAGGTCCCGAGGCACTGGAAAAAGTCAAAGAACTTGGAAAACTCGTGAATCGGTTCCAACCCGATCCACAACCGCTCCACGTCGTCCCGTTTG
>CAYOWB010000047.1:1165-20053 GCA_964407515.1 uncultured Bacteriovoracaceae bacterium | reverse complement strand
TAACGGAGCTTTCCTAAAGCTTTGTTCCAGGTTCGATTCCTGGTGGGACCACCATTCTCCATCCCGTGATTACATCCTCGTTCACGCGCATCTCAGAAGAACGGTTCCTCTACCGTCGGCGCATCCATGCGCCTAGGGACCCTTTTGTCCCTCCGGGACTCCCTATCGGTAGAGGAGCCGTTCTTCTGAGATGCGTGTGCATGAGGCAGTGACGCAGGGATGGAGAATGGTGGTCCTTGCCATGTTGCGGGCGCTTGCGCTCGCGTCCCTTGCCAGGAATCGAAACGAAGGGAGTGGCCCGCGGTGAGTGCGACCACCGGGAGCACTTAGCGCGGGAAGACGTGCCACGATGGCACGTCAAGCGACCGCAGGAGAGGCTACGCAGCCCGCGCCCCGGATGGGGGCGGGCGAAGGAGCCGATTCCTGGTGGGACCACCATTCTAATCTCCGCAAATTGCTTTCATCCACACACGAGCTCATCCTCTCGTCCCACGGTCGCGCCGAGCGTATGCCCAGTGGGCACTCGGGGAGCTGGAAGCGGAGTGAAGACCCCCGCCACCGACCTTGAGCCGTACCATCCATTTTGTTCCACAGCGGAACAATGAAAGCGGTACAGGCCGAGCTGTATCGGTGTCTCTGTGCCGATGCGGTACAAAATCAGGTGTACAGGGTAAGGCGGTCCTTAAGTTCGCGGGCATTCTCTAATCATCTGAAGTGCCGTCATCCGGTCCTCGCTCGCGGCTACCGCCGCTTCATCCACTCGGCGACAGGTGCCATGACGTGCTCTGGGGCGTGGATGCCGTTCAAGACGTCCATGTGCCCGGCTTTTTCGAAGAGGATGTAGTCCTTGTCCGGGCTGGCGGTGGCTTCGAAGCCGTCTCGGTAAATCATCTGCGCATTCGCCATGCGATCGCGTCCGCCGGCCACGAACAGTACGGGCAAAGTCACGCGCGGGCGAATCGACGCGTAGTCGTAAATATCGGCTGGACGCGAAAAGTGATAGTACGCGGATGTTTTTCCGTCGCGGATCGCGTTGGCCAGCTGTTCGACGACATGGGGGGCCAGGTCTTCCATTCCGTCGCGAGCGTGTTCCTGGACTAGCCCACGGGAGCAGTTGGGCGCGTAGTACAGCATGTTGAGGATCGGCGTGGAAGCGACCTCATCCCAAAGACTCCGGTAAGCGCGCTTGAGTACGCTTCCCACGAGCGGGATGCGTTCGAGCGGCAGATTCAGACCGTCGCTGATCCACTGCGCGGGAAGCTCCGGAACTTCGCCCACTGCCGCGCAAGCCCAGCGTGACTGCGCGAGCAGTTCCAGTTCGTAGTTCGAGTGGTAGAAGTCTTCCACTGAACGAATGGGGTCCGAATACGCGCGAAATACAGACTTCCGCCACCAGAGGTTATAGACACCGGAAACGGTCACTACTCCGCGGACGCTTCCCATGCGCTGCAGTTCCAGTGCGCGATCCGGGATCGCGCGCGCGGTTCCATTCTCCGAGGGCAGGAGTGTGAGCCCGGCGAGATACCCCTCGATGGCCCAGGCAGCGAGACTATGTCCGATGACCCAGGGCTTTTGCCCTGTACGCGCTCTCACGGTTTCGATGAGGGCGGGAAGGTCCTCGGCCGCGTAGTGATCGATACCCCAGGTGTGCGGGCCGTGCGGCTCGTCGCTTCGGAAGCCGGGCGTTCCGGAGTGCCGATCCACACATCGAAGCCTTGCGCATGAAGAAAGCGCGCGAAACTGTATCGCGGAATCGGTGCGTCCCAGATGCGGTCGTTCTGTGCCCATCCGTGAACCAGGAGGACGGGGGTCGCGCCGGGTCGTTCAAAGTGTTTGAGGGAAAGCTGCAGTCCGTGAAGGCGGGAAGCGTCGGTGCGCACGGCCTGTGGGGACATCCGCAGGCTGGATGCATGCGCGGGGTCTTCGTGCCAGCGGGCAGGGTTTCCGCGCGGCGTGGTCGAGGCCGCGGATGTCGGCGAGGAGGCCATGATGATGAGTGCAGCCGTCACCAGGCCATTCTTTAAAAGTGAAGTCATTTCCCGCATCTTCGATCCCCCGAAATCGTTATGCTACACTGGAACAGTGACCCTAAGGACAGGGTCGCGAACACGGTCGCAAACACGGTCGCAAACACGGTCGATGATAGCCGAGGAATTTCAGTGGATCGAGAGATATTAGGGACGATATCGGGGATCGGACATGCGCTCTGGGCGGATACGCAGCGGTGCGAACGCGCGGTAGCGGAGAGCGTGGCGGCGGTGTCGACGCTCAGACTTCCTCCGGATCGGGCTCTTGAGAAAGTGACGCAGGCGCTGTTGCGTCAGGCGTCGCACGACGGTGTGGGGACCGTGGCTTCGGCGATTCAGAATCCCTTCTTCCGTCTTTCCCTGGAGGAGCGCTTCGTGCTCGCCGCCCTTCATTGGGGGCGGCTTTCTTACGATCGGATCGCGAGAGTTCTTGGACAATCGGTGGAGGACATCTCGCGACTGGCGTGGCGCGCGCGGTTGCGACTCGCCTTCGCGCCTGAAAGCCGTTCGAGGCTCAAGAGTCCCACGGGGTCGCAGCGAGGGGGAACTCATTGTCCGGAATACGATCCGGCGATGCCTTGGACGCAGAAGTTCATGGATGAAGAGTTCTCGAGTCGTGATCGGATCTTCCTTCAGAACCATCTGATGGCCTGCGGACGGTGCCGTGAGGCGCTCAAGGGTTGTCGCGAGATTTACTACGCGGTGGAGAGGTGGATTCCGCGCTCAGGGGAAGAGAATGCACGTGGCCTGGATCGGTTGGCTGCGGCCGTGACCCCTGAGCCGATGACCTTCTCTCGAAGTCTCAGTCTCTTCGTTCAGCGAAGGGACGTGCAGTGGGTCCTTGCGCTCGCAGGGGCTTTAACCTTATTCAAAATGTTTCTGGGAAAGTAGTCGGGGAGTTTTTCCGAATGGCTGCTTTCACCACCTTCCTTGAGTAAAATCTTTTGATGGAGGGGAAGTTTCCTAGTTCAAAGGAAAAAGATTTTTCTCAGTGGTGAAAGCAGCCTTTACGGGAAGGGTATAGAGCAACCCCTGTGCCAATATTGACACCGTCGTCAGTTTTTTGATTCTGGTGAGGCTGCTCGGGTAAAAAAAACGGAAAACCAATAAGTTACAGATCTGGAGCCGCGGTAAGGTGGCCGTTTTCGTTGGAGGACGGTGCGACCGGTGCTCAGGGGGATGGTTCCAATCCTGATCCGATTCTGGGGCCACGGTTCCAATTTGGAACTGTTTGGGAAACGTCGGGGTCAGCGGATGTGATCCGGGGGGAGGTATCGAATCGAGAATCCCTTTTGTTCCCCGACTGTGACTCCAAAGGTCCAAACCATGTGAACTAAGCCATCTTCTTTGATGAGTCCTTGGGGAGGGTTAGGGAAGGGCCCGGTTTTCTTCCAGGCGTATTCGACCGCTTCGTCGAATTCTCGGATCCCAGCGCTCCTTAGCCAGGCCAACTGAATGAGTTCTCCTTCGCGATTGAGAACGACTTCCACGGTGGTCTGGTACTCGCCTGGGTTGATGGTACGGTGGGGAGGGATGTTGTTTATTCGATTCGCCCAAATCGGCCCCATCGTTTCGTATAATCGAGCATAGAACGAGTAGAATACTGATTTTTCCGCATTCAAGAGATTTTCCGCACCGAGCGGCAGGTCTTTCTCTAGCAGAGCCTGATCTCCACCCTCCCTCTGCTCCGGGCGGCTTTCCTCCTGAGTCTTTGCGTTCTCAAGCTTCAATGGGATTCCCAGCGCTCCCAGCTTGGGCGCTTGCTGGGGGCGTGTCTGGCTTCTCGTGCCGGTTTTCCCTTCCTGATCCCTGAGTGCGTTTCCATCTTTCGGGATGACGTTCGTCTTGTTCGCACGCTGCTCTTTTTCCACGCGAATGTTCCGATCCGATTCATAGCGCGCGTTTTCCGGCGCCTCCTCGGCGGCCTCGTGGTTCTTCTTGTTTAGAAGCAGCGGACGTTCTTTTTGCGTCCATTGTTTGCGGATCGCTTCGAGCTTCTCCGGGTCGACCCGGTCCACTTCCACTCGTGGCGGCTTCATCGGGATCGCGAAGTTCGGTTGAAACCAAAGGAGCAGGCCGTGCCACAGAAGTGCGAGCGCGAGCGCGACGAGCCAGACGATCCAATGCCGGGAAGGCAGGTCGTCCTCGGTCGAGGGATATGCGGCACGATCACTGTTGGCGGACATGCTCCGGTTCCTGGTTCTGACTTCGCGGGAGGGTTCAGCCGGGAAGATACTTGGCCGTGAATACGAGGGACCAGCACATCCGGGGGGCCCACCGGCCCGTCGCTGGCAGTATATCAGCTCCGGCGAGTGACGAGATGCGGAAACCTTGTGCCTCGAGTAAGCGCCGCCAGCCCCCGAGCGATCGGTGGTGCTCCACTTCGGTGTCGCGCTGAATCACTGTCCGGACGAGGTGCTTCAGACGGAAAGTCGGTGAATGCGGATTCTCCTCGTTGACCAGGAGTACGGATCCGGCATCCAGCCAGCTGGCAAACCGCTTCAGGAGCGCTGGGACATCCGGAAGGTGATGAAGCGCGTAGGCAAGAAGAATGACGTCAGGTTTTCCTCCGAGCCGCTCGGTGGCGGTACGCTCCCAATCCGGGTTCTTCATGAGGTCGACAGTGAGAAACTGGGCTCGCGTCTCCTGAATCGCGCACGTGAATCCCTCGGCGAGGCGGGTCTCAGAGGGGTTGAGATCCATGCCGAGCACCCTATGCCCGAGTGCGGCCGCCGCGGTGCTGATGATCCCTCCGCCACAAGCCAGGTCCAAAATCCGCAGCGGTCGTCCTTTGTCAGATTTTTGACGTTCGAGCTCGGCGAGAATGAGCCGCAGGCGTTTGCGGTTCAACGGAGCGACCGGGTGCCGGGTAAAGTAGCCAAAAGTGTCTTGAATGCCCGGTGCCTCCGGGTGGGCGTTCAGATACTTGCGAGCGTGCTCGAGATGCCGGTCAAGAACTGTGTCTAGGTACGCGAGAGACATGAGTTTCCTCCGCCGAACGACTTTACAGGGTTTACCGGCAGGACCTACAATAAAAGTACATTGGCTACGCAGACTCCTGAAGAAAAATTCTCCATCTTTGTCGTTGAACCGTTCGGCGCGTGTTTCAACAAACTCATCGAAAGGCTGAGGCGTGACGATCAACTCCGAGTCGTCTCGTGTCCTTCGGCACTGGACGCGGTGAAAGTCGTCAAGGAAGCCGGTTACGCCGTCATCGTATGTCATGCCGTGGTCCAAGAGGACCTCGTCAAACACGTCACGATGATGAAGCTGCTGAATGAACCGATTTCCAAGGGCCTGGTTCGCGCCATCATCACGATCCGGTTCTCCAACGAAAATCTCGGACCGCGACTGATGCTCTACGGCTTTTCCGAGGTGCATCAGGATCAGTCGGTCAACGAGAAGAATCTTGCGTTCAAGATCGAGCGCTACGTGCGCACCCTGACCGCGCATCGCAGTCGCTACGGCGCTTCAAAGCCGGTGCAGAAGTCGCAGCAGCAGCAGCAGCAGCCGAGCTCCATCAATCCCGGCCCCGCCTCTGGAAGCGCTGGTGATTCCGGCGCGAAGAATGCTGCCAATTCACAGGCAGGATCTTCGAACGGACCTTTGAGACCTGGCGGCCTGAGCTTCGGAAGAAACGACGACGCTGCCGCCAAATCGGGCTCCAAGAGGGAAGAAAAACCGGCTCCGCAGGCAGCGCCCGTCCGCTCCCGCGTCGGTGAAGTCGTCATGGGGCCGGCGTGCGCGCTTCAGAGTGACTGCTGGCTTCTTCAGAAGCGCAAACCGCGCCGGATTTCTGGGCGTTGGATGCTGAAGCTCAAGGGACCGGGGCCCAGCGCGGGACGTTGGCATGAAGGCGAACGCGACCCGCAGGGAAATCGGCAGTGGATCTGGGTCCCCAATCCGGCTCAGGCAGTCGATGGCAAAGACCCTTTCATTAAGGATCCTGGAAGCTGGATTTTCCGTGGCGAACGCTGCCCCGAGTGTCACGATGACCTCTGGTGGTTTGTCGATTCGGAGCCCATGCTCGGGTTCTTCAGTGAGGGGGCGCCCCGTGCCTTCAAGTTTGCCATTGGCGACGGCGGGGCGTTGGAGGTTTCGCAGGATTCCCAAACTGCCGTCTCTTATCTTCCGTTGATTGAAGCGACCTTGAGCAAGGTCGTTACCAAGGCGAAGAAGACGCAGAAGGCACAAGGCGGAAGCGCCAACGAGCCGATTGCCCAACAGGACCTTGAGGAGGCGGGTGACTCGGATTCGTCCGAGCTGCGCGGCGGTACCGACGTGCCCATTGCTTTTGGTGACCCGTTGAAAATCCTGAGCGACTGCTGGCTCGTCGGAGAGATTCAGGCCGTCCGCGTTTCCGACCGGGTCAACTTCCGGATCAAAGGGCCGAGTCCCCTGACGGGGGGCTGGTCGAAGCGGCGCGCCGACGATGAGGATGCGACTCAGTCCATCTGGGAGTGGCGCCCCGAGAACCCGGCCAGCGATGAGTTCATCAAGGAGAAGGGCGTTTGGCTCTTTAAAGGGTTCGATCCGCGATTCAGCCGTGGAATCTGGTCCTTCGCCGGTCATAAGCCGGAGTTGACGTTCTTCATGGACGGTGGCGGTGCGCACGTCAAGGTGAGGCTCTCGGAGAAAGGGACGCTGCAAGTCGCGACGGATTCGGAGGCGGCTCTCGCCATGGCCAAGACCATTGAGGCGTCCATGCGAGCCGCGGCTGCCGGCGGAGACGAAGACGATGGGGACGAGCCGGGAGATTACGGTACCTTCAAAAGCGAAGGCGAGGCAGGGCGTGAGTATTCCGGCAAGCTGGGATCGTCCTCATCGGAGGCAGAGAGAGGGGTTAACGCCGTCAAGATCAGTGCCGACGCGCCTCGCGAAGGTTACGGCGGCAAGCTCGGGCCAGATGGTGAAATGCAGGGTGGGGTCAATGCCGTCAAGATCGACTCGGATCCTGAGAGTGCGGGCTTTGATTACCGTGGGGAGCGTGATGGCGGCGGTCAGTCCTGGGGTTCTTCTTCGCGAGATCCGGCGGGAGCTGGAGGCTCATCCGGACGCGCGGGACAGGCTGGCGGAAGTTACTCGGCGGATACCACCGAAGGGGCGGGCGGTCCGGACTCCGCACGCCAGTCCGCGCTGAAGGCCGGGGTTAAGGCCGTTTCCTGGTCGTCCGATCCGGCGACGCCTGGGACCGAGGAATCTCGTCAGCGTCCGGACTTTCCTCCCGGATCAGGCGGACCGAAAGAGACGGCCGCGCGGCCCACGCCCGGCAAGGTTTCGTGGTCCTCCGAGCCCGGGACTCCGGGGGGCGGGAGTGGATTTACCGCCGAGGAGACGATCTCGCCCGAGGACGCGCGAGACAAGTCCGGACAGGGCGCTGCACGTGGATCTGTACCTGGAGCAATCGCTACGGCGACAAATGCGGGTACGGCAAGCGCTGCAGGGAGTGGCGCCGGCGGTCAGGGCCAGGCTGGAGTCAATCCTTTGGCCGCAGCTGCGGCGTCCGCGGTCGCCGCGGCCGCTGGAATCTCCTCGCCAGTCAAGGCGACGGCGTCTTGGAGTGCGGAGCCTGGGATGGCTCCTGGAGCGAACGGTGCGAGCGCGTCCGCAGTTCCTGGGGCGACTGAGGCCGGGAAGTCCGGCAGTCCCGCGCGGGCAAGTTGGAGCGCGGCTGCCGCGGCCGCTGCGAAAGCGGAGCCGCCCTTTCCTTCGATCAAACCGCTGGCCATGGCTTTCTTGATGTCCGAGCTGATGTGCAAACAGGGACTCACGGCGAAGCAGGTGGCTGAGAAGTTCTGTGGTTATCTGGCCAAGTCATGTGGTCCCCGGCTGAACATGGAGCTCTGGTATGTGGTCGGTGACCGCATGTACTGCGCGGCGACGAGTGATGGCATGCAGGGAGTTCACGGGACACGGGCTCATGGGATCAAGGATCCGGTGAAGCAGATATCCAGTACTCTGGTGGCAGGCTCCGTGTTTGGACACTCCGGTGATCATCTGGGATGCCTGATCTTCTCCGGTGAGAATGCGAAGAAAATTCCGGCCTCCTATATCACCGCGGTGGCGAGCATGACCGTGGGTATTCTTCAGACCTTCATCGCGGAATGCCAGGGAGCGCCTTCGGGTGGGGCTGGGAAGAATGCGTCCACGTCGGGCGCGGTTCCGACTGGTGGTTGATTACTCTTTTTTCGGGGTTCCGGACTCCGGCGTGCTCTTCTTCTCGGACTTGTCGTCCTTCTTCTCTTTTTTGTCTTGCGGCTTGTGGGCCTCGAAAAGGCCCTCAAAGTAGGCTTTTTTATCCGGATAGTTGTCCACGGCTTTTTGGAGGACGCCCTCCGCTGCCGGGACGAGACCGGCTTCGAGCGAACGCACGATCATCGCGGCGAAGAGTCGTTCGTCGACGACACCGGCGCTTAAGAGTTGGCGCCCTTGGTCGATGACGAGCGGGCCACCGCCGTCCGTATTGAGAATCAGGAACCGCATGAGTGCGAACTCGGTGCTGTTCTGTGTCTCTGGCGGGAACTTGGCCATGAAGTTTCGCGCTTCCTTGGTCAGATTGTGGTCGACCAGCGCGAGGATGATTTCTCGCAGGATCTTCACCCGGCCCGATCCGGTCGCCGCCGCCTTCTGGAAGAGTTGGAGCGCGCGCGTGTGGCCAAGATTGCTAGAGAGATAGTACTTTCCACAGACGACCAGGGATGCGCACACATACTTGATCAGCTGCTCGTCCTTCTCGTCGATGTTGGTGAAGACCGTGTAGTAGCGTTCGATGTCCTCGTACTTTCCGTTCAGGATCGCCAGTCGCAGAACCTCGGACAGTCGTTTCGGGTTCGCTGGGAAGTACTGGGAGATCTTTTTCACGACGGCATAAGCCGTGGAGTGGTCCTTCTGACTCATGAGCAAGTCGTAGAGCCCTACCAGGCATTTGTAGTGGATCTTGTTGAACTCGAGGCCCTTCTCGTACTTTCCCCGTGAGTCGCTGTAGATCTGCCGCAGGAACTTGATTTGACCGAGGTAGTAGAAGGCGAGTGAAGGGGTGGGGTCGAGCGCCGAGGCCTCGTTGAAGACCTTATCGGCCTCGTCCCACTTCTGTTCGGCCATGAGTTTCTTGCCCTCGTCGATCTTCACCAGGTACTCCGGTGGCTTGATCTTCAGGAGGGCGGCCTTCATGAGGGTCTTTCGGACGACCTCGGGCGTGAAGGGTTTAAGGATGTAGGCGTCGATGTCCTCTTCGGCGGCGCGTGCCACGGCAGACTGCGAAGTGTTGCCGGTGATGATGACGAAGAGCGACTCCTTCGTCTCGTCGGGGCGCTGCTGACGTTGGCTTTGCAGAAGGTCGAGGCCGCAGCGGCGACCGAGTTCGTACTCGGCGACCACGACGTGCGGTTTGAGTTGCCGGATTTGCTCGTCAGCCTGGACGTACGAGTTGACCAGGATGAGCTGATTCGCTGTCGCGCCGAGGTTGTGGAAGACGTTATAGATGCCGGAGCGCGCCGAGGCGCTCGTGTCGGCGATGAGGATCGTCCGTTTCGCCAGAAACGCCTTGAAGACCTGAACTTCTTTTTCTTCTCGGAGTTTGGCTTCCTCGAGCATTTAGTAGCCTTTCACCATCTTGAAAAAGCGTTCGATTTCGTCCTGGCGGTTCGAGTAGAGGCCGAGGAACTTCTGCCAGCTGACATCGTCAAACTGAATGAGATCCATCGTGACTCTGAGCGTGCCGTCCTCTTGTCTTTCGTGGCTGATGATCTTGCCAGTGGCTCGCAGCATCGGCTCGGCGAGTTTGTCCGTCGTTCCGTTCAGGTAAACTTCGATCATGACGTTGTGGTTCAGGTGGCAGCTGTAGGGCGGAAGTTCGAGTACGAGGCTCTTGGTGCCGATCTCGAGGATCGAGGCGCTGTCCGACTCCTTGATCTCGGTGCGCGTGGACACGTTCTGGAAGCGGATCTTCTGCCGCATCGAAACGAAGTCCATCGGATTGATGAGGTCATTGTCGATCGGGATGCTCATGCTGCGTTCGGTGTTCCTGTGAGCTTCTCGGCTTCGCTCTTAACTACTTGAGTGGCCTGATTCAGACACTTCGTCAGATCCTCCGGAGTGCTTCTGAGGCATCGACAGACCTGCTCGAAGGTCTGTGACTTCGCGGGAGCGTACTTCGGGGGTAGACTCTCAGACTGAATCAGAGTCTCGGCCGTTTCAAGTGTTTCAGGCAAAGTCCGCATTTTTCCGTCGTACTGTCCGGTTGAGACCGAATGAAGCAGGTCAGCGGTAGCGACCAGCTGCATGATCTCCTGAACGGTTTGGTCCGATGCTGCGTTGGCCGCCTCGTGGTGGCTTTGAATGGCGGCGAGTACCCGTGAAGGAACGTTGGGAATATGGTTCTGCACCAGACGCACGCCGAGCCGGACGTGTTCGGAGTATTCCCGTTTCATTTCCTCGGTCATCTTCTGCCAGGGCATGGAAGCGAGCGTGAAGGGGATCTGTGAGAGTCCCACGTCGTGAAGCAGTCCCGCCAGCGCCACGTCCGAGAGGAATTCCCCATCCGTCAACTCCAGCGCCATGGCGAACAGGACCGCCGAGGTCGCCACGCTGGAGGCATGCTCGAGGTCTGGGTCGGCCAGGCACATGTTCCAGAGGTCGATCATCTCATTGTTGACCTCGGGCTGGCTGGAGGCACTCAGGTCCGAAGGCATGATTTCCTTGACCGCTTTGAGTGCCTTCTGTGACGCCTCCTTCTGCTGTTCCTGTGTCGTCGCTTGCAGGCTTTCGTAGAGGACCGACTTCGCGCCCTCGGCGATGAACTGAAGTTTCTGCTCGCGGTCCAGGTTAGGGGAGCTGTTGATGGCACTGATATAGCTGGCCGGATCGATGGACTGCTTGGGCGGATTCCTATAGCGCTCGAATTCGTCCCGATCTTCGCCGTAGACCCAGAGCTTCTTGAGCCCCCGGTCGGTGTAGTGCTTCAGGAACGCCTCGGTCGGTGTGTTCCCGGTCTTCATCCATTGCAGGATGTGGTTGTTGCGCGAGAAGTAAAGATAGACGTCGAACGTGAGCATCTGGTCGCGACGGATGTCGGAAAGCGATATCTCGAAGTAGTCGGAGATCGACTTGGAGCGCAACATCTCAGTCGCCTCCCGATCGGGCTTTACGCGCTTCCTTGTACAACTCGATCGTGCCGGCGATCTTTTCGATCCAGGCCTGCTCGCGCGTCATGAGGTTGTTGATCTTCTGGTGAATGTGTTCGAGCTGTTTGGGGCTGGCGCCTTTCTTCTCCGCCTGATCGATCTGAAGCTCGAGCTGGCGGATCTCGTACTTCGCTTCGAAATAGCGATGCTGGAACGCTTCAAGGAGCGCTTCGGCATCCGGAGGCGGGAGTGGCTTCGCGGTTCCCACTCCGCCGGACCTCAGTTCGTGGATCTGCTCGTCCTTTGCCGCGACTTCCTTCTTGAGTTCACGGATCTTCATGGCGGCTTGGAAGATGAAGCGGTCTTTCGCTTCGGACTTCGCTTTTTCGTCCTCCGTGAGTCCACGCGTATCGGTGGATACGGGGGCGGAGGGCAGGGGTTTTCCGTTGTCGGCCGCCTCGGTGATGAGGTTCGGCGAGATCGGGTCCACCCAAATCGTGTGCATGTGGCGGAAGTCGGTGTCCGCCGGTGCGGAGGGGAGGAACCCCGCCACGAGTTCCACGTTCGATGATTCGTGTACCAGATGAACGCGAATGAAGTCGGTGTAGCGCAGAAGGAGTTGCGCGGCGGACGTCGGGTTCGCGTCGTCGGGCCAGAAGGCAGCTACGACGTCCTTTGGTGTCCAGTTGGGCATCGCGAAGCAGAGCCTGAAGGCGAGGCAGTGAGGTGCCACTCCGATCTGGAGATGTGCCTTGGCGGCCTTGGCACCTTGGGCCATGTCGCTTTTTCCCGGACCTTCGTCATAAATCAGGCTCCACAGTGCCGTCAGGCAGAGGCGGATGCCGTTGGCGCGAAGGTTCCAGTCGGTCTGCGCGATTTCGGGCAAGGAGAGGACCGTGTCGAGCCGTGCGCCAGGGCCTTGTCCCTGGAACCAGTTCTCCTGGTAGATCGGCGCCCCATTTCCGATGAGAGGGAGAATTCCGCTGCGCTTGGGTTCTTCGACCAAGGCTCGGATCAGGAGCAGGACTTCCTTGGGTTGCAGGTGGGTGAAGTCGAGCAGGATCGACCGGAGGTATTCGTTTTTCTCGGTGAGTTCTTCGGGGGTGACTCCATCGGCGAAGTATCCGGCGAACGTCGGTCCGGAGACCCGAGTCAGTCCGAAGTGCCCCTCGAGCTTCCTCCATTGGAGGTAGCGGTACCAGGGGGCGAGGACGAGTTTGTAGGGGCGCTCGCGGATCTTGGCGAGAGTTTCTTCTTCGGTCGCGGCGGCGCTGAGAAGCTGGACTTGGGCGAACGTGCGCAACGTATTCACCACGCGGGTGAGGATCTGCCCCTTCTCGCGCGAGATTCGGTCATCGAGGATGATGGCGATTTGTGGCCGTTGCGCCGGTTCCATAGTCCCTCATGGTTCGTATCGGACCCGGAGGCCAGCGAGTTGACGGCAAAAAAGGGTGTCCGACACCTTTTGAGGTGCGGTCCCAAAAGGTGTCGGACACGCATTAGGGTACAGCTCCGGCCAATGCTGCGCGTCAAGGTTTCGGGGCTGGAGTTGGCCGCTTGGGGATGTTATTGAAATTACAGACTATGAAGCGTGTTGAATATGTGACTACGGCGATTGTTTATCCGAATAACCGAATTCACGTCGGCTGGGCGTGGGAATGCCTGGGCGCGGACTGGCTGGTCCGCAGTCATCGGGCCATGGGCCGGGAAACGTTTTTCGCCACCGGCATGGATGAGCACTCGATCAAGGTCCAGCGAGCTGCCGAAGCCAAAGGTTTGACGCCCAAGGCGTTCTGCGACCAGATGGCGTCCGACATCCAGCCCATCCTGCGACAGATGGGCATGAGTTACGACCG
This sequence comes from uncultured Bacteriovoracaceae bacterium, assembly GCA_964407515.1. Classification (GTDB taxonomy): domain Bacteria; phylum Bdellovibrionota; class UBA1018; order UBA1018; family UBA1018; genus CAYOWB01. Next base: position 7,048 of record CAYOWB010000047.1, on the reverse strand, counting down.
CTTCATCCGGACGTCCGACGAGGACCATATTCGGGTGGTCCAGGAGCTCGTGAAGCGAGTCTTCGACAAGGGCGACATCTACAAGGCCAAGTACGAGGGCCTCTACTGTGAAGGCTGCGAGGCCTACTATACCGAGAAGGACCTCAAGGACGGCCTGTGTCCCGATCACGGCACGGCGCCGAAGAAGATCTCCGAGGAAAATTACTTCTTCCGTCTTTCGAAGTATCAAGACCAGATCCTGAAGCTTCTTGAGACCACGGACTTCTTCCAGCCCGAGCATCGGCGCGCGGAGATGATCAATTTCGTGAAGGCCGGGCTCAAGGACTTCTCGATCTCGCGCTCCAACTTCACGTGGGGAATTCCGCTCCCGTCCGAACCGAATCACGTGATCTACGTCTGGTTCGACGCTTTGATCAACTACCTTACCGCCGCGGGTCTCGAGCTTAAACTCAAGAACCCCAGCAGCGCCGAGGCCGCGCAGTTCGATGCGCGCTGGCCGGCCAGCGTGCATATCGTCGGTAAGGACGTGGCGCGCTTCCATTGCATCTACTGGCCCGCGATGCTGATGGCGCTCGAGCTTCCGCTTCCGAAGCAGGTGTTCGCCCATGGCTACATGAGCATCAAGGGCGCGCGCATGTCGAAGAGCAGCGGCAATATCCTCACGCCCGATGAGGTGATGGCGGTGAGTGGCCCGGACGCGTTCCGCTACTACCTGCTGGCCGAGAATCAGTTCGCGCAGGACGGAAACTTCAGCTGGGAATCGCTCATGCTGAAGAACAACGCCGACCTCGCCAATGACTTCGGCAATCTGGTGAATCGGACGATCAACATGACCCGCAAGTACTTCCCGGAGAAGTCGCTCGCGATGCCCGAGAAGGTCACGCACTCGGCGGAAGTCCGAGAGTCGTTCACCAAGCTGCGCGGAGAGCTCGAAGACGCCATCAAGCGCATCGACCCGTCCGCGTACGCGCAGGCCTGCACCGCCCGTTCCCGCGTGCTGAATCTTTACATCGACCGTTCCAAGCCCTGGGCTCTGGCCAAGCAGAACACGCCCGAGTCGTTGGCCGAGCTGCACGAGGTGCTCTACACGCTCTTGGAAGGCATTCGCTGGGTGGCGGCTGCCCTCATGCCGGTTCTGCCTTTCGGGATGCCCGAAGTGTTCCGTCAGCTGAATCAGCCTATTCCGGCGGAAGTCGGTGGGGTGGCGACGCTTGAGTGGGGAAAGACTTCCTTCCTGCCGGGCGAGCCCAAGCCGATTTACCCGCGCATCGAGTTGCCTAAGGAAGCCTAAGTCGGGAGCTCGTGACGAGCCTTGCGGTTGGCCGGCTTTCCGGGTGGCTTGGACGCGTCCCGCCCACGCGGCGTAGCGCACAGCGTTCCGAAAAGATGGCGGGTGACTTTTTTGTAGGCTATCCTGAAGAGGATGGGGCGGAGTCATTCTCGAGGAACATTGCGGCATCGCATCATGGCTTTGGTCGGTGCGCTCGTCCTCCTGTCACTTCTCGGTTCCACGATCAGTCTGTATCGGATTACCGAGGTGAGCCGCTCGCTCGACTCCATCAATCGTGTTTCGATGCCGCTCGGAAGGCTGCTGGCGCAGATGCAGTCGGATGCGGGAGTCTTCAAGCGCGAGGCGGAACGTCGTCTCGGCAATATCAACTGGAGCGACTCGCATTGGCGCGCTCGTCCGATGCCCAAGTGGATTCACGACTTGATCGAGCAGCAGCTTGGCAAGGCCTCTGAGCTGTTCAAGCGCGACTTTCACTGGGCTTCCTCCCAGGAACGTGACCGCTGGACGGCCTGGCTTGGAGGTCTGACTGCGGAATTCCGCCTTCTGCGCGAGGAAGGTGATCTGCTCTTCGCCGCCCTGGACCGGCGTGATGAAGACACAGCTATCAAGACTCATTCGCGTTGGATGAATCGGCTCGACGAGTGGATTCGGCACCTGCATTGGGGGGTGAATGAATACGAGATCTCCATGCGTCGTTCGTTCTCGGCCGCCGAAGCGCGCGTGGCGCAGCTTCGCATGGGGCTTGAGATCATTCTGGTGGTTGTCGTAGGGCTTTCGTTGCTTCTTCTCTGGTTCGGCGAACGAGCGCTTCGGCCTCTGCATGAGTTGACGACGCTGGCGCGCGAGATCACCCGCAGGGGGCTCAGACGCGAGGATAAGGCGCGCCTCGATATCCCGGTTTCACGTGACGATGAAGTCAGTCAGCTCGCACGCGAGTTTCATCGCATGGCGACTTCGCTCCTTGAGCGAGAGAAGACCGTCGAGACTCAGAATCAGCGACTGCAAGAACAGAATCGTCAGTTGCGCGAGATGGGTGAGCTTCAGGAGAGGTTGCGTCGGGCGGAGCACCTGGCGGCCATCGGGCGTATGTCGGCTCAGGTCGCGCATGAGATCCGCAATCCGTTGCATTCGATCGGTCTCGAAGCTGAGATGGCGCACGAGCGGGCGGAGCAGCGTGGGGATCGGCTTTTGAAGCAGTCCCTTCAGTCGATTCTGGTCAGCGTGGACCGGCTCGAAAAAATCACGGAAAACTATCTGAAGCTTTCGCGCCTTTCCACCGGTGAGCGGCAGCCGATCGACATCGGGGAGGTCCTGGAGGAGGTGCTCGCGACCTATGCCTCCGCGCTGGAGGCAGAAGACGTGCATGTCGACTGGAGCCGCGCCGGGGACGTTCCTCTTCTCACGCTGGGGGATCGCGACCTTCTCGAACAAGCGGTGGGGAATCTGCTGCGGAATTCTCTTCAGGCGTTGGCGGAGCGCGATGCGAAGGATTGCGTCGAGGGAGAACAGTCAGGTGCCCGGATTGTTCTCGGAGTCGGTTATGCCGAGAGTGGACGCGTCTGGTTGCGCATTGAGGACAACGGTCCGGGAGTGCCCCCCGACGTTCGTGATCGGCTCTTCACTCCGTTTGTCACGACGAAGGCGCAAGGCACTGGGCTTGGCCTCTCGTTCGTGAAAAAGGTGGTCGAGGATCATGGCGGCACTGTCCGCTACGCCGACTCGCAAATGGGCGGAGCGTGCTTCGAAGTCGCGTTGCCTCCGTACGTGCCGTCACAGGTGATCGAAACCCGCCCTGATGCTGCGGAAGGGGTCAATGAGGCGCCGGGAGAATGTCATGTCTAAGATTCTTCTCGTAGACGACGATTTGCAGTCTCTTGACTCCACGAAGCGGATTCTCGAATTCGCGGACTATGAAGTCGTGACGGCCGGTGACGGACAGGCGGCTCTTCAGGCGTTGAGTCCTGAAGTGGATCTCGTCGTGACCGACGTCCGCATGCCTCGATTGGGCGGACTCGAATTCCTGCGCGCGCTTTCGCTGCGGGGGGAGAATACGCCGGTGATTCTGATGACCGCTTTCGGCCGGGTGGAGGACGCGGTCTGGGCCATGAAATTCGGTGCGGTGGATTTTCTCACCAAGCCCTTCAAGAGGCAGCAGTTGTTGTCCTCCGTCGAATCGGCACTGAAACGATGCCGGAAACGCCAGAGCGTAGGGCAAAGCTCGGAAGCCCGGGTGTCGCCTCGGCAGCGGCTGATGGTGGGTGAAAGCGAGTCGATGCGCGAGCTCCGCGACTCCATCGCGCAGGTCGCCCCGACGTCGGCGACGGTGCTGATCGTCGGTGAAAGCGGCACGGGCAAGGAGATGGTCGCGAGGCGAGTTCATGAGTTGAGCTCTCGCGCCGATAGGCCGTTTATCGCGCTGAACTGCGCGTCTTTGCCGGAGCAGCTGATCGAGTCAGAGTTGTTCGGATACGAGAAGGGCGCATTCACGGGCGCCACTGGGGCCAAGGCCGGGCTCTTTGAAGCGGCTGATGGTGGAACGCTTCTCCTGGATGAAATCGGCGACATGCCGTTGGCCTTGCAGTCCCGGTTGCTTCGGGTTCTGCAGGAGGGCGAGGTGAGACGCGTGGGCGCGCATCACTCCAGGAAATGTGACGTGCGCGTCATCGCGGCCACGCACCGGAATTTGAGGCAGGCCGTGCTGTCCGGGGCGTTTCGGCAGGATCTACTCTTCCGTCTCGAGGTGATTGTTCTCTCGGTTCCTCCGCTTCGGGATCGGCGTGATGACATTCCGTTGCTCGCCCGGCATTTCGTGGAAGAGGCTGCCAGACGCCACGGTAAGAGTCTCGTCGGAATCTCGGCTGACGCCATGGCGGTTCTGACTCGTCACGATTGGCCGGGTAACGTGCGGGAGCTCTCGAACGTCATGGAGCGCGCGGTGGTATTTGCCGCGGGTAAGATGGCCGGCACGGGGGCCGCTGATTCGGAAATCCGCAGAGAGGATCTTCCGCCGCATCTGGCATCGTTGGCTGGGGCTCAGGGCGGACGCGAGGAACGTCCAGTCGGAGGCGCGATCTCGGTGCCGCTCGGGACCCCGCTCAAAGACGTTGAAGAAATGCTCATTCGCAAGACGCTTGAAGCCACCGATGGCGATAAGAACATGACCGCGAAGCTTCTTGGTATCAACTCGCGCACGATTTACCGGAAGCTGGACGGGAAGAACCCAGACTCGCAGTAGCCTTCACAGCACGTCCGACTTACTGGTCTCCCTGGGATTGCGGCCCGATGCGGCGGCTCGCCGTGTCTTTCGAACGATCAGGTCCGCCAGTTCGCGAACCCGTTGTTCATAAGACCCCCGTGCGGAGGGAGGCGAGAGATACAGCTCGCAGACCTGCTGCTTGCTGATCTGCCCCGTTAACAGGGACTCATGAGTCATGTGGCCGATCAGGCGGCCCAGGTAGCGAGCGGTCAGAACCACCGTCGCCACGGACCTCTTTTGCGAGAGCCTGCGCAGGACCTCGTTCTTCGGCCAGCGTGCGGAGGACTTCAGCGGAAGGAAGGTCAGGACCAGTCTGCGTGCTTCGGCCTCGTGCTTCACGATCTCGACGCCGCCCTTGCGAAGCTGGAGAAGCCTGGCGCGGTGATCGGCGGCGAAGTCACATTTGCGCCGGGGATTCAGAATGAGGCTCCCGAAAAATCCGAAGGCGTCCTGGAGAACGAGGCGGAAAAAGTCGTCCGGGTCCGGGTCCGCGATTCGTGTGTTCTCCGTACTTTCGCGGAACAAGTGGAAAGCCGCGATCTCCGCTGGGCCATTGGGAGACGGGGTCCCGAGGTAAGCGATCTTCGCTCGTGGAATATAGATGCGTTGGTTTCTGGCGACTTGTTCCCGCAGGATGGCCAGTTCGCGCGCGGTGAAACGAGCATCGTTCGTCAGTCGGCTGACGAAGTCCGCCTCGTCGGCTGTTCTGATGGTGAGGGTCTCGAAGCTCGCCGGCGGGATGTCCAGAAAGCGAGTGATCGCATTGCCGCACCAGCGGATCGTGGATAGAGGGTCCGATTCATCCTCCCCGTGAAGGCCGCCTGACTCCGCCCACGTCACGAGGGACTGTTGTTTGGCCCACGGAGTTCCGGAAATCACGCAGAAGACGGATTCCCGCAGACGAATGACGTTCGTTTGGTGTTCGAGGCCTTTTCGCGCGAGTTTCCAGTAAAGCGCATCGTGGTTCTGATGAACGATGACAGGCGAGAGAGGAGGGCGGGCGTCTCCGTCGAGTCGCTTGAAAGCGCGCTGGCATTCGAGGGGAAGGTGTTTTCGGCTGATGTGCAGTTCACCGATGAGGACGAGCATGCGTTCGTCGGTGCGAGTGAGTCGTTCCGCGATGACTCGGGCCGCGCGCCGGTCCCGTTCTTGAAGCGCGCCGGTGCTGTTCAGTGCGATCAGCGGAATGCCGTTCTCGCGCGCCCATTCGAAAATCGGCGCGTAATGGGCCCAGGGGAATCCCCAGCGGCGATTGTAGTCCATGCGTCGATGGAACTCCTCAGTGCTGATCCTTCCGGCCTGATAGGCATCCAGGTCCTTTTGCTTTGAAATAGGG
>CAYOWB010000047.1:0-1150 GCA_964407515.1 uncultured Bacteriovoracaceae bacterium | reverse complement strand
GAAATAGGGGCGAGTTCGAGACCGATGGACCAGGGCTCTCCGGGTTGCACGGCCTTGCGCATGATCCGGAGTGCCGTGCGCTGTGCCTGTCCGAAGGTATGAAAGTCGGAGATCAGAGTGAGTCGAGCGGACCGCACCTTCGCGATGAGGGTCTCTTTGTCGGACAGGGGCCCGCTGTTTCGGAGCTCTCGGTCCAGGTCTTGCTGATACCGCCTGATGGCGGGCGGGGCGGGACCGAGAAGCGCCAGTGCCTCCGCTCTCAGCGTGCTGAAGATCCTCCTTTGCAGGCTCAGTAGCTGGCGATGCGAGGGACTATGATGTTTAGGCATCAGAATAGCCGTGGTTTCAAGCGACGACCGTCCATCGGAGCGCGCAGCGAACGTTTTCAGTTTGCGGCGTGTACTCGATGGAGATGCGGGTGTTCAGGGAATAGGCGAAGCCGCGAATCCAGAATGCGTGCATGTTACAGAGATGCGGGGCGCTGGGTTGGACCTCCGGATAGGGCAGGCAGTGCGGGCAGGCGCGGAGCTCCAGAATGAGTTCGTCCGAAACCGCCCGCCGGATCAGGAAGGTCCGCTCCGGTGCTCCGGCGAGAGGGCTGTCGTTGAAGGCGCAGAGAATTCCGCGCAAGTCGGAGCGGGAGTGCGGCTCGAGGTGTGGCCATCGGCTCTGCGCGCAGGTCCGGCCGGCATTCCAGGAACTCTGTTCCAGCTGGTTGAGGATCGCCCGGCGTTCTTCCTTCGGAGTCCGGTCCAGGATGCCGGCGAGTGTCCAGGCTTGAACCGCGTAAACCGTGCGTTCAAGGCGTCCAAGGACGTCATCGGGCGTGGTGTCGTCCAGGATGTCGCTCAGGCCCCGGCCTGTGTCAGCACTCGAAGCTCCGGTCGATTCATTTGGGGAGGTAGCCGCCTCGGCGAGGTTTTCCAGCATCCAGAGGGTTTCGTGGACTTCGCTTCCCACTCCGCGTTTTAACAAATGCGGGGCGCGTTCGACATTCAGGTCCTTCAGCCACTGTTGAGTGAGGGCGTGAAGATCCAGAAGGTTTCGATACCTCTGATAGTGCTGAGTCGATGGCCGGCGGACGTTCCATGGATACTCGCGCATACCGAGAGTGTAGCATGAATCTCACGTGGGCTACCACTGGCAGGTC
>CAYOWB010000046.1:17309-20266 GCA_964407515.1 uncultured Bacteriovoracaceae bacterium | reverse complement strand
AGTCGAACTCTCTCAGGATCCCACTCCCAATGCTTTCGCGCTGCCGGGAGGGAAGATCGGCGTCCATACGGGACTCTTCTCGGTGGCTAAGACAGACGGACAACTCGCCGCCGTCCTCGGGCACGAGATCGGCCACGTGACCGCACGACATGGAAACGAACGCGTTTCCCAGCAGGTGGCGGCACAAGGGCTTCTCGTGGGGGCGGGGCTGCTCGCCAAGGATAACCCGAATCGCGGTGCGATTCTCGCCGCCATGGGCCTGGGCACTCAAGTGGGCATTCTTCTTCCGTGGGGAAGGACCCAAGAGAGCGAGTCCGATAAGATCGGGCTCGATCTCATGGCAAAGGCCGGCTTCGATCCCAAGGAGAGCGTGGAGCTTTGGCGGAACATGCAGACCGCCGCGCAAGGGGCGGCGCCTCCGGAGTTCTTGTCCACTCATCCCTCGTCGGAAAACCGCATTCGTGATCTCGAGGAGCGGATCCCTTCGGTGATGCCGGAGTATCAAAAGCGGGTGAACGCGGGCGATGCCCCGAAATGCGTCCGACCGGCGCAGGCGCCGGCCTAAGGGAGAAGTTTAGAGAGACCCTCGGTGAGGCAGCCCTGAGATGGCTGCGAAAATCGCTGATGATGTCTCGTGAGGATCTGTTGAAGAGCGCTTCCTTCGGGCGCGGATTTCACCATGAAGGTGAGTTCTTCCATCGCCTCTCCTTCGAGCGTGTCGAGCCGGCCGAGACACAAATCCACGTAAGCTGCCGATACCAAGCCCGTTCGCATTTGAGTCATCAGGGTGCGTAGCCGTGCGCCTTGTTTCGCGCCTCAGGATGAATGACAGCCGCGATCGCCAGGATCTCGGCCTTCTCCGCTGCGCTGATTCCGGAGCTGCCGGCCCGACGCAAGAGCATCTCTCCCGTCGAATCAAGGATCTTGCGGACCTCCGAAGACTGATGCCGTTTGTGCTTCGCCAGAACGACCGCTGCTCCCGAGGGTACCTGCCTTTCCAGAGCGTCACGGGCGGCGGCCAGCAGAGCCTCTTCCATCTTGGGGGTCAGCTCGATGCGTGAGAGCCGCTGTTCGAGCGAGAGGCGGATAGGACGGAAGGCCTCGAGCAAGTCCAGATGGGCCGTCCACGCTTCCTTCATTTCTACGCTTTCCGCCATGAGCAGCTGATCGAGCTGCGGAAGGGGAAGGACACGAAGAATGAGTCCTTGGTGAGGACGCGGGAGAGTGGTGAATCGTTGGACGGATGCCTCCAGTATTTCTAGGATCGGTTCGGGACTGAAACCTTGATTGAACAGGGCGTTTAGGGCTGCCTCATCGCCGGTCTGGAAAAGCTGCTCCAGGTAGCTGCGGAAGCGTTTGCTGTTCCGGATCTGTTCTTGATGCTGCTGGATCAGCCTCGAGAAGCCAGGAGTGCGCGAGACGGCATTCGATTTCAGGTCCTGAATCAGATAGGTCAAAGTCGTCGTCTCGTTCTCCGCGCTCAAGGCGTCGGGCGCGAGGTAGCGCCCCAGGCGAAACCACTGCGCCTTGCGGGTGCGGAAAGCGTCGTCATAGGGGATGTTCCAGGCCGATAGACGCTGGCTGACGGCCCTCTCATACTCCGCGACCGTGAGGCTTGCCGGATTGTCGAGTTCCGCGACGAGCGACTCGAACTCCGGCAGTGGGATTCCCATCCGTTTGAGAAGTGCTTGGGCGATTACTTTCCGGTTGGATCGATAGAGGTCCACGCAAAACTCAACCACCTCTTCCCGGCGGAGAGGGCGCTTGCTGTCGAAGGTGCGTATCGGGGAAGCCTGGTGTCTGACGGTCATGGGGGCGGCCGAAGGATTCTCCGTCGGAGCGTAGACGTGCGCGTGAGTATGAGCCTTGTGGCTGTCGTACTTTTCGTCGCGCACATGTTTGCCGAGAAGCGTCCGGATTTCCGCGTCGAGGTAATGCGTCTCCGAAGCCGGAGCCTTGCCCGTGGCCTGTCTGAATCCCTCTTGAATAGGAGCGAAGTTGACGTTGCTCCCTAGACGCTCCGATGTCGGGAGCGCGATCTGACTGACCCCGAGTTGCTCGCGGGCCAGATGAAGCGTGTGAATCAGTTGACGTGTTTCGGGCGTGGAGATGCGAGGTCCGGCGATGGTGTGGATGTAGAAGGTCTTCTTTCCGCTCACCTCGATGATCGTGCCCGAGAGGTAACCGCGTGATGCTCCCGACTCGTCGAGTGCGAAGTAGACGCGTTCCAAGGGGCTGTTCGGATAGGCGTGCGAATAGCTCGTGGAGCAGTCTCCGCCGATGCAACCGCGGAAAATACCGATCGAGGGCTGGACCTCCTGAAGTGTGACGCGCGAAACGGGGAAGGCGTCCGCCGCGTTCTGAGTCGTCTTCGGTGCGGACGCGCCCAGTTCCTTCAGAGTGGTTTGTAAATCGGATACGATCTGCGTAACGGACTTCTTGGGGTCGAGCGTCTTGTGGATGCCCTTCAGATCTTCGGCCAACTGAGCGGCGCGTTTTTGCAAGACTGTTTTTTCTTGAACCGTTGCAAGTTCCTTCTCGCCGACGGCGCGGAGTTTCGCTCGCATTTCTTCCCAGGTATGCGGAAAGGTTCCGTCCGTTTCGCGAAGTAGCAGCGCCAGTGCCTCCAGACGTCTCAGTCGCGGTGCGGTTTCCAGAAGCGCGCGAAGACGGGCGAGTGCGGTTCTGCGGGAAAGCTGGGGTGTCTGAATGCCGAATAGCGCGGGAATGAAACCGCGCGATACGAGTTCCTCCGGAAGTTCCCGTTCCAAGACCTGAAGCTTCTCTTCGAGGGGCATCTTGAATACGGCGCCCTGGCGAGCGGGGGGAAGCGCCTTGATAAGCCCAGTGAGGAAGCCCTGTGGCTGATTGCTGGCAAGAAGGTTGAGATGCGAATAGAGCGCGGTCGTCAGTGTTTTCCGGGGAGTCCTGCCTTGGGACGCAGAGCGCTCGCTGAG
>CAYOWB010000046.1:11656-17299 GCA_964407515.1 uncultured Bacteriovoracaceae bacterium | reverse complement strand
CGTAAAGTTGGTCGCGAGGATGACTTCGCGCACAGTTCCGTCTCCAGCGCGCTTTTCCAGGCGCTGAACTTGGTTTCATCGAAGGAACGGTTGACCTCGTCTGGAGCGCTTTCGATTCTCAGAAGGGCCGTGCGCTCGCGGCTGAGTGTGGTGTAGGTGGGGTTCCGACGAAGTTCCTCCACGACAGCCTTCTGGCGGTCCAGCAAGTCCAGGAGATCGATATCGTACTTGAGGGCGTCATCGAAGAGCTCGGGAGCGTGTTCACGGACATAGACCAGGTATCTGAGCTTTTCCTCGGGGTCCGTAAAAGAGGGGAGTTCGTCGAGCTGCGCCGCCAGGGCGAGCTGGGCGATCAGGAAGAGTACGCAGCCGCAAGAGACGGCCAGGCGCGGAAGTGCACGGAACGCCTCAAGTAATGCGCTGCGATAGCTGTTATGGAATTTCACCCGTCCCTGATCCTCCCTTCTTTATCGTCCAGGGGAGGCCTGAGCTGAAGGCTTGGGGATGTTTTTCCAAAGCTTTCCTAAACCTGCGCCTGATTTCCGTCGATATGCCTTCAGAGGAGGCCTTCCGTGGAAGACCGCAGGGTATTCGTCAGAGAAGCGGCTGCGCAGCTTGCGAATGCAAGCAACGCCACGTTGCACCCGGATACCGCCGCGGGCGTCGCGGAAATTTGCCACACCGTCATGACTCGAGCTGAGGCCGCGGGCGCGACCGTAATCGCGCGTTTCGCCGGCCAATGCAAAGAACTCTGCAACTGGGTGTTGCAGGGGACTTCACCAGGAATGGTGGCCGAGGCAGATGCTCTTCTCAAGACCTCGCTCGCGGCGATCCGCTCCGCGCTGTTCAACATGGCGCTTGGAGACAGCGAAGATGCGTCGCCCGGACAGTTTGAGCGCCTGCATGACCGGATCCGGGAAATGATCAGCGCTCCGTCGTTCGATCTGTTGAAGCAGAATGCGGATGAGGAGAGTGGTACTCAAGCCGGTGGTGTGGTCCCGCCTCCAGCGCCTGAGTTTGAGTCACTCGGTTCCGTGACGAATGCTTCACTCGCGCCTTCGGCGGGTGAACAGTCTCCGGCTGAAAAGCTCTTGAAGTCGGTCGCCCGGCTGGCGCACGAGATTCATAACGACGTTCAGTACCGCGACCTCGCTTTCGATGTCGCCAATGCCGTGCGAACAGTGCACTCGGTGCGTTTCGAGAAGGTCTGCCAGGGCACAGAGACCGATACGCCGGATGCCTTGCTTGAAGTCGGTCAGGTCCGCGCCGTGCGCGAACAGCTCACGCGCTGGACGGAAGAGGGCTGGAGCTCGAGCGCCGTGGCCTCTTTGCGGCAGGTCGGCGGAGTGCTTTGGCTTGAACTGCGACAGATCGATTCAGGACCTTCCGAGAAGAAGTCCGCGAAGAAAGCGGAGCCGGTTTCCGGAATCGGTTTCACGGAAAGCTATTACACCGGTGAACAATGGGTCCGGCGCGCGCGCCTGGATCTGTTGTTGCCCGCGTTTCAGGCCTACGAAGTTAGGACGGCGATGCGGACGTTCCTGGTTCCAGTCGGAGACGTGCACGGCGTCGTTGATGGGGGCGCGCCGGAAGGGCTCGAAGCGATCCCGATGTGGCGTCTGCTCGACATCGAGGACGGGGCTGAGGATAGCGAGGCCACGCTGGAGCCGCGTGCCGCGATCGTGGTCGCCTGGCGTGGACAGACCTCAGTCGTTTCCGTGGATTCGATTCAAGGACCCGAGACTTATTACGGCTACAACGTCGAGGACGCGGGCCCGGATGAGCGCGGGATCGTCGGAGTCGCGCATCTCGCGGATGGCGATCGCGCTCCGGTCCTGGATCTCTATCCCTGGCTCGAGACCTTCCATGAGCGCGTGGAAGCGCAGCGCGCGAACGAAGAGCGCCAGAAGAGCCTCTTCGCTTCCGGGCAGTATTCGATCTTCAAGGTCGCGGGTCGTCGCTACGCGGTTCCTATGACCGCGGTGCGTGGCGTGGGTCGGATCGACGGACGGTCGCTGCTTACCGGAACAGTCGAGACGAAGCGCGGCGTGTACCACCTGTACGATGCCAAGGAGCTTCTGGATCTCGAAGGCGAGTGCGGCAGCGTGTACCTCGTGATCGCCTCCCGGCATGGAACGATCGCTTGGGCGATTGATGCCGTGGAAAAAGTCGCCGAGCCCGTCCTGGACGAGGATCGTTTCCAGTTGGCGAAGCGGCAAGGACCCTTCGGTCGTTCTCGTCGCATGAGTCGGTTGCCCGGCTTGATCCGGGGAATTCTACCTCTCGCGGAGCCGTTCAACGCGTCACCGGTTTACCTGCTGGACGTGGATCGTCTGATTCCGCCCGGTCGTCCTTACCGCCGACCGCACGGGCATAAGGCAGCTTGAGAAAGCTCGTGGAGAAACCCTTGAAAGCGATATTGCTGGTCGTCGCCAGCCTGATCGGAGTTTCAGCCAGAGCGGATTGTCCGGCGGATTCCTTCGAGAGCGCGGCGGAAGCCATCAGCCGCCTGAGTTGTGACACTGAGACGATCGCATCGGAACTTCAGAAGGGGCGACCTGTCGTTCCCTCTCGCCTCTACCACTTTGGGAAAAAGCGTTACCTCCTCGAGGATATTGAGGCGAGGGCGGTCCCTGAGAAGGCTTGGGCGGAGTACATCATGGGAGAGAAGACCAGTTACGGGCTCCCTCCTTCACGTCGGGGACTGTACGGAACCGGAGGTGTCGATGGGAACGGGTTCGGAGGGCGAGAGTCGAACTGGTTGATGGAAATCCACATCAAGCCCGAGTGTCTGGTTCCTCAACGGTTAATGACCATGCCTGGACTTCTCCAAGACACCCGCTTCAAAGAGTGGTACGCGGCTCATTCAAAAGACCTTTCCATGCCGCATGACAAGTTTGCCTCGGTCTGCTTCGGCGATGACGGGCAGCCCAATGGCGACTACTACGGATTTGAGGCTCAGCTTGACGAGTGTGACACTGTGGTGACGCGTTTCATGAACGATTTGAGGATCGCGGTCGTTCAGGATCATATCGAGCCAAAGTCGTTCTACATTCGCGATCGTTCCTGCATCAAGACGATCCGGGGCACCGCCGACGAATGGATCTCAATTCTGGCCGAGGCGGATTACCTCTGGACCAGACGATGCGGGAACTTCGGGGCGGATCATATTCCGGCGCTGCTGCTTCAGTCACTCGCCGAGAGGAAAGAGCCGCTGAAGCCCGAAGTCGTGAAACAGTTGAAGAAGCGGATCGGGACTCGTTTTCCACTGCGTATTCGCGATGACGATCATCTGATGGCTGAAGCGGTCGATGCCGCCGTTCGTTGTGAACGTCGAGGGCGTAGCGCGATTTTCACGAGGACGATCAAGGCCACGCTCGGTGACTCGATTGACAAGCTCAGCCGGCTCAAGCGCAAACAGCTTCAGAAACTATGTCGGTAATCCTTACCGATAGCGCAGCTTAAAGAACAGAATCACGCTGCTCAGAACAAGCGTCACCGCGTTCGCGATGATGACCGGCCAGGCTTCGACCAGCAGGCCGTAGACCAGCCAGAGAAACACGCCGAGCGAAAACATCGCGAATGTCGAAAGCGAGATGTCCTTCGTGGATCGCTCCCTCCAGGTCTTCCAGACCTGCGGCACGAAGGCGACGGTCGTGAACGTGGCTGCAGCGAAGCCCAGGATATTGACGAGCGGGGCGCTCATCAGAAGCCCAGCCGTTTCTTGAACTGATCGCCGAGCTGCTTCTGCACGTTCGTCGCCTGGCTCTTGATCTGCGTGATCTTCTGATCGGCCTGAGACCGGATCGCGTCGACCTGCTTCCGGCGTGCTTCGACTTCGGAGGTGACCTTGGTCTTCGTTTCGTTGAACTTGCCGGTCAGCTCCGACTTCTTCTGCCCGATATTCTGTTGAACGAGTGCTTCGATCCGTTGCCGCGCCTCGGCCACCTTGGCCTGAAGCTGTTTGGCGAGCGCCTGACTGAGGGCCGTGGCGAGATTCGAGTCCACCGACAATGAAAAGTCGTCGAAGGTTCCCTCCAGTTGCGCCTTCATGGAGATGGATGGAATATCCTTCAGCGCGGACTTGAGCGTCGACTCTAAGGTCTTCGACTGCGTCGTCACCAGGTAGTCCACCTGGTTGAAGACGTTGTCGATGCCGATGGAGAAACGATTGCCCGTGATAGTGGCCTGCATGCCGGCGCTCGCTACCGCTTTCGCGATCGCGAACTTCAAGCTTCCGGAGTCGCTCAGAACCTGATCCGCGAGGGGATACGATCCTACGCGCGCGGTAATCTTGTTGATCGCCGTGTCGCCCGTGTGGTCGAACAGAGCGTGGATATTGGCGCCCAGAACGTTGAGTTTCGGGAAGTCACCCTGGAGGTCCAGGATCATCGGTCTGCCCACTAGGGGTGGGTTCGTCGTGAGGTCCGTCAAGCGTCCCTGGAGGTTGCCGCCAAAGAGAGAGTTCTCGCCACGCGACGAGAGGGGGGCATTCCTCAACCAGAAGCGGGGATAAGCATGCGGCCTGCCGAACTCGTAGTTGACGCCCGCCCGGCGACGCGGAGGAACGAGCAGGGGTTCCTCCTTCTTCTTGGGGGGCATGTACTGACGGGCCAGACCGACATAACGCTGACCGGTCGCCACCTTGTCCGCGATGGAGCGGCCGAAAAGCTGCTTGCCCAGGTCCTTCGCGTTGAGGGACGGGAGCTGAATGCTCTTTTCGAGCGTATTCACGTCCTGTTTCACCAGCTGATCCAGTTCGCCGATGGACTTCCCGAACGCATCGGTGTCGTTCGTGAGGTTGCCTGCGGTGGACTTCACCTGTTCCATCCGGGCGTTCGACTCACTGAGAACTTGCTGAACGGAGTTCACCCGGTTCAGTGCCTCGGCGGGATTCGAGATCCCGCCCGTCGAGATGGCGTTCACGCGATTCTGGATGTTCGTCAGGTCCTGGCTGCTCGGGAGCGCGGCGATCGCTTTGTTCCACTCCGCCTGCTTCGCGGCCAAGTCCTTCTCCAGTTGTTGAATACGAGTGCCCGTTAGCGTGGTCCCGAGCTGCTTGATCTGTTCCGCGGGATTGAACCCTTCAAGAAGCTTGGCCGCGTCCGCGAGACTCGATTCCTCGTACTGTTGCTTCAGATAGTTCGTGATCTTTCCCTGAAGCTCCATCGACTTCGAAGGCGGCAGGACGCGTCCGGGCCGTTTACGGGGAGAATTGATCTGAATGCTCTCGATGCCAGCGTCGTCCGCGACGACTTTGGCTCGCAGAAGGGCGTCCCAGTTCAAGTTGAAGCGGACCTGACCGATCTCCAGCCGGTTGCGTTCAGGCTTCGCGGGGTCGGTCAGCTGAATGCCGTCGATGCCGAGGGTGCCCCGGATGAAGCTCGTCTTGACGCGGGCGATGTTCACCTCCGCGCCGTTGCCGTAAGTGCCACCCCATTCCAGTCCCCACTTCAGGTGAGAATCGAAGAATACGGCGAAGTACAGGACGATCAGCCCTACGATGATGAGCGCCGGGATGACCGCTTCCGTGCGGATGAAGGACTTCTTTTTCTTGTTATCCACGATAGGCCTCGTATTTCAGGTACCACTGGTAAAGGGTGCTGGCTTTGACGAGTTTCCAGAAAGCCGTTTTCTCGAATC
>CAYOWB010000046.1:7601-11626 GCA_964407515.1 uncultured Bacteriovoracaceae bacterium | reverse complement strand
TTGACGACCCACTGCGAGAAGAGGAAGACGAACGGGATGAGCAGAAGCGCGACGAGCGCGGATCCCATGACCACGCTGTTGTTGAAGCGGGTGAAGGGGACGATCGGCATATTGTAAAGGGCCGCGTATACCGGCTTCAGTGCTTCAAGCTCCAGAGCCCATTGTCCGAGGCGATCCGCCAGTGGATCGATCAGAAAGGCGAAGAGCGCGAAGAAGGGCATCGAGAGCAACGCCGCGCCGATCTGAATTCGGAAGAGGAACAGACAGAGGAAGACAATCAGCGTCTGAAGCGAGAATATCGGCGAAAAGCCGAGAATCATGCCGCAGACGAACCCGGCGGAGATCTGAGTCGTCCCTGTTTCCGAGTTCAGTAGTTTGATGAAATTGATGATTTGTTTGATGAGAAGCGTCACGGGCGTCCTCCTCGGTGTTCCGTAGCGGTATTGTATCGCGTGGCGATTTCGGCGCAAGGGCTACGTGATCGCTGAATCCAACAGCGCGAGGATGTCCTCGCGGGTCAGTCCGGACGCGGCGCCTGCTTCGCTCAGTGCCGCTTCGGCGAGTGCACGTTTGCTCTTCTGGAGCTCGATGATCTTGCCTTCAATCGTGTCTTTGGCGATGAGGCGGTGGATCATGACGGGGTTCTTCTGTCCGATTCGATGCGCCCGGTCAGCTGCTTGATCTTCGGCAGCGGGGTTCCACCAAGGATCGAGCAGGAAGACGTGGTCCGCCGCGGTGAGGTTCAAGCCCACCCCGCCAGCTTTCAGCGACATGAGGAGGACGGGAGGGCCATCCGGTGACTGGAACTCGCGCACGATCTCTTGTCGGTTGGGGGTGCCGCCATCGAGACGGGAATAGCGAATCCCGGCGGACTTCAGCTGCGGCTCGATGAGATCCAGGTAGGAAGTCCACTGGGAGAAGACGAGCGCGCGGTGTCCCTCGGCATGCGACTCTTCAAGGGTCTCGACCAGAAGCGCTGTCTTCGAAGAAGATGCCGCGGACTGCCCGGGGATGAGGGCGCTGTGGCAGCACGCCTGTCTGAGACGGAGGAGCAGTTCGAGAGCGGCAATCACGCTGCCGCCTTCCTGAAGATGACGGATGACCTCGTCGCGGGAGGCCGCCAGAAGCGCATCGTAGACGTCTCGTTCCTGGCTCGTGAGCTCGCAATGCAAGAGGATTTCCGTGCGTGGAGGAAGCTCCGGGGCGACCTCCCGCTTCAGCCGTCGCAAGAGGAACGGCTTGATCCGGCTGCGAAGCCCTGCTGCTGCCTCGGAGTCGCCGCGATGAATCGGAGAAACGAAGTGGTCCTGGAATGCTTCGCGACTTCCTAGGAGTCCCGGATTGAGGAAACGGAACTGGCTCCACAAATCGTCGAGACGGTTCTCGACCGGCGTACCCGTCATGGCCAGCCGGAATCGTCCGTTCAGGGAATAGGCTGCTTGTGCCACCTGGCTTTGGGGATTCTTGATGGCCTGTGCTTCATCGAGGACGACGGTGTCCCAGGATTGCCCGGTCAAGAGCGCCTGGTCCAAGCGCAGGATCGCGTACGAGGTGATCGTGATATCGACGCTCGGATCCAGCGTTCGTCCCGCACCGTGGAACAGCGAGTATCTGAGATCGGGACGGAAGAGCTTGAGCTGGTCGATCCAGCCGTAAAGAACGCTGGTCGGGCAGACGATCAGCGTGCGTCCCCGCACGGCACAGAGAGCTTGGAGGGTTTTGCCCAACCCCATGTCGTCGGCCAGAAGTGCGCCGAGACTTTGCTCACGGAGGAAGCTCAACCAATGGTAGCCGGCAAGCTGGTAGGGGCGAAGAGAGGCGCGTACTCCGTCGGGGAGCGGGGTCTGCGGAATCTTCTCGAATCCGCGAAGAGCGTCGCGCAAGCGGCGGATCGAGTCATCGCAACGCTGTCCCAGCTCATCGCACAGGTCTGCGAACTCCGGCGCGCTCCACGGGAGGATGCGATTCTGAGCGTCTCGTGCCGCAAGCATTCTCTGAATTCGCTCTCCGTATCTCTGGAGCCAGTCCTTGGGAAGAGGAGCCCACCCCCCCGTATCGAGGCGCACGAGGCTCTTGCCTTCCGCCCATGCTTGAAAGACCCGCGTGACGGAAACCCGGCCCGCCGGACGTCCTTCTTCGGCCTCCGATGCGAAGCTGGCGTCGAAGCTTCCGTCTGCTTTTGATTCAAACTGGATCTTCAGGGGCTTGGACGGCTCGAACTTTCGGGTGGCGGCGCCTCGGGTCTTCCAGTCCTTGGCGCGAAGGGAAAAGTCGACGGCCTCTTCGCCGCGAAACACACTCAGGACTCCCGGCTGAAGGTGCAACTCATTCTGTACCTTGCGCGCGATCATCTTCTCGGCGGCGGTGTCGCGAGCCACGATTCGTCCGCGGACGAGTGTTTCAAGCCTGTCTTCGTTCACTTCGGCGATGGGGGGATCCCCGTAGACGATGACGGGGCGAACCCGAAGTACGTCGTCGTCGCCGGACGTTTCGAGAACGATTCGTGGAGTCAGTGCTTCTGGCTCCGGGAGGTCCTCGGGGGTTTCGACTTCGATCCGCGCCTTGAGAAGCGGAAGAGCGCGGGAGATGAAATCCGGCAAGTCCCGTTCGGAGACGCGCAATCCGTCTCCCGAGAAGCCTTGAACCTGCTCCGGTAGAAGCGCGTGGGGACGAAGCGGACGCAGGATGTCGCCACAGAGGGCTGCTCCGTTGGAAAACACTTCGGTGATTCCCGGCTCCCGGATGATGAAAACGCGGAGCCCGCCTTCATGCGGTTCGCACTGGAGTTTCATTCCGATCGCCTTCGACGCCACACGGATGGCGGCGCCATCGATCCGGATGTCGGAGCATGCCTCGAGCGCGGGGAGAAAACGGCGGATGACCCCGGCGTCCAGAAGTCCCTCCGGCAGCCTCAAGGATGAACGCCCCAGGATCTGATCCACCGCGAAGTCATCGCGCGTCGACGAGATCTCCGGCCGGGCGATCCTTCCGGAACTGATGCCGCCGACGTAGGAGACGAGAGTTTCGGTGAGCCGCTCTTCCCGGTCCTTGAAGACGATCCAGCGTTCCAAGCGAAGTCCGTCTTCTTGCCGGTAGAACCGGTAGCTCACGCTGCCCGTGGAAGGTTGCGGACGCCCCGGCTCGCCAGCGGTCTGCGCGCCCCCAGTGAGTCCCATCTTGAGTGCGATCGTGGCCGCCGCGACGTGTGGGCAAGGATCGTTGCGGTCATCGCAGTCGCAGTACCAGTCTTCCTCATCCGGCCAGAGGGTGACTCGATGACTGACCGGCCGGTTCGGAACGCGGACTCGAAGCGTGATTTCCTCGCTGGTCTTCTTGTCGAGTGTGACAGCCTGTTCGCGTGCGAGCGCGACTCCGCGCGACCAGACAGCGGGGAGACAGGCCTTTTGAACGGTTTGAGCGAACTCTTCCATAGGGATAGGGATTAGCCGAAAAATAGCATATTACTCCGAGAAAAGCTCGAGAATCGCCAGGAGTTCCCCAGTGTCGCGTTGAAAGATACCTTCCATGCGCGACCGCGTCGTCCTCACTGCGGAGAGCTGCGTGTTGCGGGCAGGATCACAGAAGGAGCCTAGCGCAAGCAGTCCAGGTTTGTGCCGGCAGACGGACGCGATCCGCTGTTCCAATCGAAGCTCGTTCCGGCGAAGTCTTTGAAGGAGGAGAGGGCGACTGGATCCTACGCTGTGAGCAGCGCGATAGATCGCGCGGACGTTGTTGATGACCTCCTCGATTTCGGCTCCCGCCGGAGAAAGGCGGACGAAGGGTGAAAGACGGAAGAGGGCCCGTCGCAGGATCTGGTCGGTCGATCTTCGTTCTTCCTCGAGCGAGAGGTAGATGGCAAAGGAGGACTTGATCCGGCGGCAGAGGTATTCCGAGTACTCCGAACTGAGAGGGGCGGCGGTCAGATCAGGCGAAGTCAGGAAGTCGGGGTCATCGCCCATGAGCGAGGTGGTGAACGCGCTCTCGCAGACGCCGACCATGGTGATCACCAAAGGCTTCCGCCGGTA
>CAYOWB010000046.1:7256-7540 GCA_964407515.1 uncultured Bacteriovoracaceae bacterium | reverse complement strand
GTCCTCGAAAAGAGAGTATTCCCCGCATTCGGTCGACTCACGCTCGTCCTCCTCGGGGTGGTTGTGCCACGGCATATTGTTCGAGGCGGTCGAGTGCAGGGCTTCGTGAAAGAGCGTGGATGCCAGTGAAGGGATCTCCGCTTCATCGATGATGTGAGCGGGGACGACGAAGCGATGAGCGTGGGGACGCGTTTCGGAGGTGCCCGCCAGGAAGGCCTGGAGTTCATTTCTCGACTCCTCCAGCAGGTTGACCGCGCCGCTCCGCTGTGGAGACCTGGACGACC
>CAYOWB010000046.1:0-7235 GCA_964407515.1 uncultured Bacteriovoracaceae bacterium | reverse complement strand
AGATCGTATCCGTGACGTCGGGCAGGTGAAGGGTCCGGGCGCAGAGGAAAGCCTGACGGATGGCGCGAGCCAACGCGAGTTCGATCTTCTGGATTCTCCTCTGTCGGATCTCCTGTGAGGTCTCTGAGAAACAGTTGGAATCGAGCACCGCGCCGAAGGCGGAGCGCAGGTCTCCTGATTTGGCACGAGGACGGGGGTGGGTGTTCCGGAGTGCATCAAGGGAGCTGGCCCAGCGTCCCAGTGAAAGGAAAGGCCCCTCGGTGGGACTTTCGCAGGACAAATACGCCGCGAATCCCGAGTGGCTGAGTGCGAAAATGACGGTCAGAAGGAGGATCCGGCTCCTCATGCGTCCAGTATACCCTGTGTTTCAAAGACCGGCATGAGGCTTGAAAGCCGTTTGGACCTTCGGAGGGCTCCAGCCATGCAACACGTTCAAGTGAAAAAATGTGAAGTGACTCGCTGTTGTTTTAACAAAGACACCGTTTGCCACGCTCATGCGATTCAGGTGGGTGACGATAAGCCGCTTTGCGACACCTTCAGTCCCATCGGCGTCCAATGCGGCATGCCAGACGAAAAGGCCGAGGTCGGCGCCTGCAAGGTGTCGATGTGCAAGTTCAACCGGAGCCTGATCTGTCAGGCGCCTGGAATCACCGTGTCGTGGAAGGAAAACACCGCGGAGTGCGTGACCTACGAGCCGAAGTAAGCGGCTGAAGCGGGTGTGACATGGATGTCGAAATTCGGAGTGGGGCCATCGTGCTCCCGGGGGAGATGGTCGTCCCTGAAGACCCTAAAGGCATCGTCCTGTTCGCTCATGGAAGCGGCAGCAGTCGCTTCAGTCCGCGGAACCGGCGGGTCGGTCGCGCATTGAATGCCCAAGGGCTCGGGACGTTGCTGTTTGATCTGCTCACTCCGGAGGAGTCCTTGGACCGGGAGAACGTCTTCGACATCGGTCTGCTCGCGGAGCGACTGAAGCTCGCTTCTGACTGGCTTCGGTTTTCACTGACGGGCATTCCGATCGGGTACTTCGGGGCCAGTACAGGGGCCGCGGCGGCCCTCTGGGCCGCAGCCGATGAAGGAGATCAGATCTCGGCCGTCGTTTCCCGGGGAGGACGGCCCGATCTCGCGATGGCTCGCCTCGCGCATGTCACTGCGCCGACTCTCCTGATCGTCGGAGGGAACGACGAGCTGGTTCTCGAATTGAACCGGCGGGCGGCGGCCCGTATTCCGGCCTGTGAAATGTCGGTCGTTCCAGGGGCGACTCATCTCTTCGAGGAGCCTGGGGCGTTGGAAGAAGTATCCGACCTTGCGGCGGACTGGGTCGCGCGACAGATGGGGCGCGCGGCCGCAGCGGCAGCGTCGTGGGTGCTCATGGCGGTTAGTGTAGCGCCAGCGCGTCCCGGGCGCGTGTGGCCCAGGCCTCTTGCATCAGCGCGGCGCTGAAGGGGTGTTCCAGGGTACGTGCAGCCTGCTGCAGCCAGCGCTGCCAACTGGCCAGCGTGCGGGCTTCTGGTGCAGGAGGCAAATCTGCCGCTTCAAAGAAGCGCGGTGCCCCGCCAGAGCCCACCACCATCAGGTCGTGACAAACCTTCTGCAGCACGTCCATCTGCCGGGCCGGGGCCCAGCCCGCCATGGCCGAAAAGTCCCCCGTCGCAATGGCCCTGGGCAGGCGCGCCCAACTCGCGGCAGGCGCACCAAGCTTCGCCCACTCCAAGGCCTCATCGGGGCGGCCGCCGGCTGCACGCAGCCACACGGCCAAGTCCGCAGGCGTCGCCTTGGCTCCCGCATCCATCGCAGCCATCTGCAGCCAGGGCAGCGCCTGCTCGGCAACAGGCCAAACCATGGCGTGCGTCAGGCAGCGGCTGCGTATGGTGGGCAACAAGGCGTGGGCGGCCTCTGTGGCCAGAATGAAGCGCACCGCACCGGGCGGCTCTTCCAGCGTCTTGAGCAATGTGTTGGCCGACTCCACGTTCAGCCGCTCCGCCGGGTAGATCAGCACCACCTTCGTGTCGCCGCGCGAGCGGGTGAACTGAGTGAAGGCCACAGCCTCGCGCGTGGCGTCCACACGGATGAACTTGCTCGCCTTCACTTCCTTCTTGTCGATCTTGTCCTGCGTCTTCTCGTCAAGCGGCCAGCCCAGCTCCATCGACAACGTCTCGGGCATCAGCACGAAGAGGTCCGGATGGGTGCGCACGTCAATGGCGTGGCAACTGGTGCACTGCCCGCAAGCCCCTTGTGCCGTTGGTTGTTCGCACAGCCACGCACGTGCCAGCGCCAGTGCCAGCGAATACTGGCCCAAGCCGGGCGGGCCAGAAAGCAAAAGCGCGTGCCCACGCTGCTGCCGTAGCTGCGCGAGTTGATCCTGCAGCCAAGGCGCCAACCCCGCTTCGCCGATCAGTGCTGCATCGGTCATGGCAAAAGGCCCCGCTGTTGGCAAGCGTTTCGCACGTCCGACCACACTTGCTCAATCGATTGCTGCGCGTCCACGCGCGCAAAGCGGGCCGGGTCGCGCGCCATGCGCTCACCGTATCCAGCCGCCACACGCGCAAAGAAAGTCACTGGCAGCGCTTCGAACTTGTCCGGGCTGCGCACACCGGCCAGCCTTGTGGCGGCCACCTCTGGCGGCACGTCAAACCAAAGCGTCAGATCCGGTTGCCGTACGCCCAGGCCATCGTCCCGCGTCTGCACCCAACGCTCCAGCGTTTCCAATACCGTCAGGTCAAAGCCTCGCCCATGCCCCTGGTAAGCAAACGTGGCGTCGGTGAAGCGGTCGCACAACACCACCTGGCCCTTCGCCAGCGCCGGTTCAATGACCTGACGCAAGTGGTCGCGCCGGGCGGCGAACATCAGCAGTGCCTCGCTCAGCGGGTCCATGGCGTCATGCAGTAAGAGTTCGCGCAGTTTCTCGGCCAGGGGCGTGCCACCGGGTTCGCGCGTCAACGTCACCTCGCGCCCCTGGGCGCGAAGCGCGTCGGCCAGCGCCGTGATGTGCGTCGACTTGCCTGCGCCGTCGATACCTTCAAAGGTGATGAAGCTTCCGGATGGGGTCATGTGTTTGGCTGGGAATCAGCGTCCCAGTATGTAACGACGCACGGCATTGTTGTGCTCGTCCAGCGTGCTGCTGAAGTGGCTGGAGCCATCGCCCCGAGACACAAAGTACATGGCCTGAGTGGGCGCGGGGCGCACCGCAGCCATCAATGATTCCGGGCCAGGCATGGCAATGGGCGTGGGCGGCAGACCTGCGCGGGTGTAGGTGTTGTAAGGCGTGTCGGTGTCCAGATCGCGGCGGCGCAGGCGGCCATCAAAGCCTTCGCCCAGGCCATAGATGACGCTGGGGTCGGTCTGCAGCCGCATGCCGATGCGCAGCCGGTTGGCAAAAACCCCGGCAATCTCCGCACGGTCGCTGGCCATGCCAGTTTCCTTTTCCACGATGCTGGCCAGAATCAACGCCTCTTCCGGCGATTTCAGCGGCACGCCATCCTCACGCCGGCCCCAGGCCTCGGCCAGGCGCTGCTCCATGGCTGTGGCGGCCTGGCGCAAAACGCTGGATGCACTGGCGTGTTTGGGGTAGACGTAGGTGTCGGGAAAAAACCTGCCTTCCGGGTGCGCCACCTTGAGTCCCACTGCCTGGGCAATGCCTTTGGGGTCTGCTGGCAGGTCATAACGCAGGTGTTCGGCACCGCGCAAGGCTTGCAGCACCTGCCGGTAGTTCCAACCCTCTACCAAGGTCACGCGGCGCACCGCCTGGTCACCGCGCACCAGTTTGTCGAGCAAACTCCGTGGCGTTGTCTCAGGTGAAATTTCGTAGCTGCCTGCCTTGATATCGTGTGCACTGCCTGAGAGGCGGAACCAGACAAACAGCAAGACCTCGGGGGTAGAGACGCCGCTTTGAGCCAATGCCCGCGCAACGCCGCGTGCCGTGGTACCCGGTTCAATGACGAGGTCGAGCACCGGCTGGCCCCGCAGATTCATGGGCAACGGACGGTGCAGCCACACCAGCGCGGCGGCGGCACCCGCCAGGGCCAGCAGCACGCTGCCCCAGAGCAGCCATTTCAACAATCGGAACACGGACTAGGCGCCTCTGTGAAAATACAAGCACCCGATGATAAGTGAGACCGTCCAACGTTCCTCCACATGAACAGCCCCGTCATTGCCACCGCACAACCGGCCAGCATCCCGGCCAACGTCCATCTCGAACAGCTGGAAGGCGTCACACGCCTGCAGCACCTGGGCGTCATCCGCGTCCAGGGTGAAGATGCGCCCAAATTCCTCCATGGCCAACTGACGCAGGATTTCGCTCTGCTGGGCCATGGCGAAGCACGGCTGGCCGCCTTCTGCAACGCCAAGGGGCGCATGCAAGCCAGCTTCATCGGCTTCAAGCTTTCTGCAGACGATGTTGTTCTCCTCTGTTCACGCGACCTTCTTCCCCAGACCTTGAAACGCTTGAGCATGTTTGTGCTGCGGGCCAAAGCCAAGCTGACGGACGCGACCGCCGACTTCGCTCTTTACGGAGTCAGCGGCGAGGCCGTGGCCAGAGCGGGCCTGGGCGCCAAGTGGTGGAGCAAGATGGACAGGGACGGCGCCCACTGGGTTCGGCTGCCCGAAGCGGCTGGTTTGCCCCGCGCGCTGGTTCTCGCCCCCGCGAATACGCCTGCGCCCGAAGGCGCCGCGTTGCCCGAAACACTGTGGCAATGGCTGGAAGTGCGCAGCGGTGTGGCCACCCTCACCCAACCGCTGTTCGAGGCCTTTGTCCCCCAGATGCTCAACTACGAATCGGTAGGTGGCGTGAATTTCAAGAAAGGCTGCTACCCCGGCCAGGAGGTGGTGGCCCGCAGCCAATTCCGGGGCACGCTCAAGCGTCGTGCGTATCTGGCGCACGCTGAAGTCCAGCCCGTCGTAGGCCAAGACGTTTTCCACGCCAGCGATGCCGAGCAGCCGTGTGGCACCGTGGCGCAGGTTGCCGCCAATCCAACGGGTGGTTTTGACGCGATCGTCTCCATGCAGATCAACGCCACCGACGGTCAAGCCCTGACGCTTGGCGCCGCTGGCGGCGCTGCACTGTCCCTGCTGCCATTGCCCTACGAGTTGCTGGCAGACATCTGAGCAGACTGCTTCCACGGCCATGTGCCTGATCGCCTTTGCCCTGAACATGCGGGACGACTGCCCGCTGTTGCTGGCTTCCAACCGCGACGAGTTCTGGGAGCGCCCCACCCTGCCCTTGGCGGAATGGACGCTGCCCGGCGGGGCCACGGTTTACAGCGGGCGCGACATGCGGGCGGGCGGCACCTGGCTGGGTTTTTCACCAAGCGGGCGCGTGGCCATGCTCACCAACGTGCGCAACGGCGAACCCGATGAGGCACCGCGCAGCCGGGGCGAACTGGTGACGCGCTGGCTGGCTGGCCCGCTGGAAACACCCGACTGGCAAGCCCTGACGGCCTACCACCAAGCTAACGACTACGGCGGCTTCAACCTGGTGCTGGGCGATCTGAGAGATGCAGACTGGTTGTGGCTGAGCAACCGGCCCGGCCACGCCGATTCTGGGGGCGACCCTTTGCCCGTCAACGGCGGGTGGCATGGGCTGCGGCTGCGCCCGGGTGTGTACGGCCTGTCCAACGCGGGCCTGGACACCCCCTGGCCCAAGACCTGCCAGCTGAAGACGGCCACGGTGCAGGCGCTGGATCTGCTGGACCACATCACCCCTGGCGCACCAGAAAGCTGGAGGCACACCCTGCTCGACGCCCTGCTGGACCGGCGACTGGCCCCTGACCAGAAGCTGCCCCGCACCGGCGTTCCCCTGGAGCGGGAGAGGCAGCTTTCCAGCCCTTTCGTCCACATGCCCGACGCAGGCTACGGCACCCGCAGCAGCCTGATTGCACGCTGGCACGCACCTGCCAAGGGGGGCCAGCTGGAACTGGAAGAATGGACACACGCGCCCGGGCAGGCTCCGGGCAGCGATGCAGGCAGCGCCGACAACGCCAACAGTTCCACCCATTGGCCCCTGACGGCCAGCACTTACAGGCGCGTTTCCATGTCCACGTGGGGAATCCCCACTTCCTCGTAAGTCTCGCCTACTGGCTGGTAGCCCAGGCGGCGGTAGAACCCTTCGGCAGTGCGCTGCGCGCTCAGGCGGATGGTGTGGTCGCCCCGCTCGCGGGCGGCGGCGGTCAGCGCGCTCACGATCTCACGGCCCACGCCGGTACCCCGCAGCACGCGGTGCACGGCCATGCGACCAATCTTGCCTACCCCGGGCCCGCCCTGCAGCAGCCGCCCGGTGGCCACGGGCTGGCCCAGGTGGTTGTAGGCCACGGCGTGCAGGCAGGTCAGGTCGGCCTCGTCCCACTCGTCCTCGCGGGCAATGCCCTGCTCTTCAATGAACACGGCGGTACGCACCTGCCGGGCATCGTCACCCAGCTCGCTCCAGGCGCCCGTGCGCACTTCGATCACCGGCTCGCCCGCCTCGTAGCCGTGCAGCAGCGCCCGCAGTGGCGCGGGGATGGGCTTTGACGTCTGCGTGGCCGGGTCGGCAAACACGTAAATCAGCTCACCGCTGATCAGGTGCTCCTCACCCCGGAAGATGGCGCCGGTCATCGTCATGGACGAATTGCCAATGCGGCTGCACGTGAAGGCCACGTCCAATATGTCGTCCATGCGGGCCGAGGCGTTGAATTCCACCGACGCCTTCTTCACGTACAGTTCGCCGCCCAACTGGTGCATGGCCTCCTCGTAGGGCAAAGCCAGGGCGCGCCAGTACTCGGTGATGGCCACGTCAAAGTACATCAGGTAGTGGGCGTTGAAGACGATTTTCTGCATGTCGACTTCGGCCCAGCGCACGCGAAGCCGGTGAAAAAAGCGGAAATCCTGGCGTTTCATGGACAATCTAGGGTTGGCTTGAAAGTACGCATTATGTTGCCCCACCAGCTCGAACTCCTGTCACCCGCACGCGACGCCGACATTGGCATCGAAGCCGTCAACCACGGCGCCGACGCCGTCTACATCGGCGGGCCGTCGTTTGGCGCGCGCGCCAGTGCCGACAACGCCGTGACCGAGAGCGAGCGGCTGGTGCGCCACGCCCATCGCTTCCACAGCCGTGTGTTCGTCACGCTCAATACCATCCTGCGCGACGACGAGCTGGAACCCGCCCGCAAGCTGGTGCGCCAGCTCTACAACGCCGGTGTGGACGCGCTGATCATCCAGGACATGGGCCTGCTGGAGCTGGATCTGCCCCCCATCCAGCTGCA
>CAYOWB010000045.1:19918-20422 GCA_964407515.1 uncultured Bacteriovoracaceae bacterium | reverse complement strand
GCCAAGAATATCGGTCCCCCGAAGGGTGATGCGGACCGGAGGATTCGAGGCGCCGCCGAAGCCGGCGTAGGGTTCGCGCCAAGGCGCAAGCTGGCTCTTGCTCGGGCGCGTGTACGGCATGCCGAGCAGTTCGACTTCGGCCAATCGGCTGAGCTTGAGTCGCTTGATTGGACGCTCTGGCTGATCGAGGTCCTGCACGAGAAGGTAAGGCGCTCCGCCATGCATTTCAAAGGCGATTGGACCGAAGGTGCGTCGGGTGGCTGGCGGGGCGCTGTGATAGGGCGAATTGTAGATGCAGGTGAAGGCGCGGCTCTTCCGGATGGCCTGGAGTACCTCCGGAAGGTCCTTGCTGGTTTGAAGGCGGGCACGTCCCCCCAAGGGGTAGCTCCCGTGGTGGAATTCCTTCAGTCGGCAGAGTTCGCGGCCATGCGCCGGGTCTAAAGACTCTAGAAGTCGTGTCTCGACATCGTTGACCATGGCGCCGAACTCCCGTGGCGCCATCTT
>CAYOWB010000045.1:17769-19908 GCA_964407515.1 uncultured Bacteriovoracaceae bacterium | reverse complement strand
AGAACCTCGAGGGCAATGACCAGGGTCTGGATTTGGGAGTCGGTCAGTGTCGGCTGGAACGTCACGGCGAAGTCGCGCGAAACGGCAAAGCGTTGTGGCGCTGTGGATGTCTCCGTGACTCCCTGTTCAGAGGAAAGGTATAGAATGTCCCTCTCGTACGTTTTCCGGGTGAAGCTCCATTGATTTGCCTCATTAATGCGTTGGTGGAGTTCGGAGACAGTGATTCCCGACTTTCCGGCATTTCTAAGGTGCCAGAGGACCTGACGGCGACGTGTCTCTTTTGATACCTGATCCGATTTCCGCGACATATTTAAGTAGTTTCTCCTGAATGTCCTTCCTTTGTCCATTTTGCAGTAGAGTTGGACATACTATGTCCAACTCTACTGCCAGAGTAGGGATCTGATCGTTAAGGAGTAATATTATGGCGAATCAGGATCTCTTTCTGAGGAAAACCGAACTGGAGTACGCGGTCAAACTTGCGGATGTATACCGACTGGAGATGCCCAAGAACCTTGTGGCTTACTGGCTTTCCGTGCTCGGCACAGGGGGCGGCAGCCGAATTTACGGGTTGATTCTGCCTTGGTTACGCAAGAAGGACAAAGAGGATGCGGCAGGCGGACGCGCGGCCTGGCGGACGCTTTTCGATACGGATAAGGATGATCTGCAGGATCTGGCGCATGATCTGACGAGATGTGTGTCATCCTCAAGAGAGGCAAAGCGCATGTTGAAGGGGTTCTTCCTGCAGGAGTTTAAACGCGAGCTCGTGCGATGCTCGCGGGCTCGGGCGGCGCTTCAGCGTTCTCCGTATCTCAGCAGACTGGAGGCGCTCGCGGAAGATTTGGGGTTAGGGAAGTGGGACCGTGTCCTGCTCACTTTCTTTTATCTGTTCCATACCAACGAGACGCTTAGGTCCGTATTCGAGTCCGACAAGCTGAAGATGGATGTGGTTGCTCGCTCGGTATGGAACTACTGTCGGATCTTCGGGATGACCGCGGCTGACCTTCGGTCCTCGCTCGGGCGGGACTCGCCGCTCGTCAGGACGGGGCTTCTGAGTAAACCCCGTAGCAGCTACCAGATCGACTTGAACGACTTCGTGGTGCCGTATCTGTCGGGCATTTCCAAGGCGAATCTGTGGGATAAGTTCTTCAGGGAAGAGTCGAGCAGGTCCGACTTCAGGCTGGAGGACTTTCCTCTCTCTCAACCGGATCGTGAAACTCTGGTGGCGCTGTTGCGCTCCCAGAAAGGCTGTAGCGTGTTGCTCTTTGGTGAGCCGGGGACTGGAAAGACGGAGCTAGCCCGCACGCTCGCCACGGCGGTGGGAAGAACGCCGATCTTCGTTCAACAGTGTGATGAGGATGGTGACGAGAATCTCGCGTTCCGTAAGTCAGCGCTGGTCGCGGCCCAGAACATGCTACCTGACGAGCGTTACGTCGTTGTCGTGGATGAATGTGATCCCATTATCAATACGGGGTCTGGATTGTGGGCCTGCGATCGGTCGTCCAAGACGGGAGACACCAAGGCTTGGATCAACGATTATATCGAGCGAAATCAGCTGAAGGTGATTTGGATCAGTAATGCCGTTGCAGGGGTAGATGATTCGACGCGCCGGAGGTTTTCTCTCGCGGTTGAGATGCGGAGGCCGGAGAAGCGACAACGACTTCTCGTCTGGGATCGTCAGGCGAAGAAACAGCGGGCTCAGTTCCTGACGTCCGAGGATCGGCAGCGGCTGGCCGCCCGGTATCGGGTGAGCGCAGGCACGATTCAGTTGGCGCTCAGTGACGTGATGGCGATGGGAACGGAAATCTCAGCTGAGGCGCGGATGGCACGTCTTCATTCCATACTGTCCAGACAGCAGGAGTTTTGTTCCGGTGAGCGACCCATGCTCGCCGACCTGGTGGAAGGGTATTCCGCAGGTGCCGTCAATGCCGAGCCATCTTTGGAGAAGGTGACGGAGTGGACCCGAAAGTTTTTGGAGGGGAGAGCTGATTCTTCGCGTTCACCCGTTGTACTGAGGAACTTCTCGGTGCTTCTTTTCGGGCCTCCGGGCACCGGGAAGACAGAGTACGCGAAGCACTTGGCGGACCGAGCAGGGAAAGAACTGCTCGTGCGTCGAACGAGCGACCTGCTGAGTAAGTACGT
>CAYOWB010000045.1:0-17757 GCA_964407515.1 uncultured Bacteriovoracaceae bacterium | reverse complement strand
AGAGTGAGCAGAATATCGCGCGGGTCTTCAAGGAGGCAGAGGCGTCTCAGGCGATCCTTTTCCTCGATGAGGCCGATTCGCTTTTTATTGACCGGCAGGGGGCGCACCATTCCTGGGAGGTGTCACAGACGAACGAGCTTCTGTGCCAGATGGAGAACTTTGGAGGCGTTCTTGTTTGCGCCACGAACTTTGAAAAGCATCTGGATCCGGCTGTTATGCGAAGGTTCGCATGTAAGGTGAGATTCGACTACCTTACCGGAGACGGTAATGTGGAGTTCTTCGGGCGGATCCTGGCGCCGCTGCTTGGTGCGGCGGTTCCGCTGGGGGTGGAGGAGAAGCTACGCTCTTTCGACGGACTCACGCCGGGTGACTTCAAGGCCGTTTACCTAAAGAGGGCATTCGGCGCGCAGCCGACTCCCGACGAGCTTTTGGCCGACCTGGAAGGCGAGGTGCGGATGAAGCAGGGAATGCGGGCGCGGCGGATTGGAATTGCGGTCTAAGGGCCCTGTCTCATTCTCTGATATCTAAGAAATACCAGGGGTTAGAGCCGTCTCGGATGGGCTCGAATAATTCCTAAGCGAAATAACGCACCCTCCGAAAAGTCAGTATGTCCCGCTACCTCTCCAAGTCCCGCTTCAAGGTCGCCTATGAGTGTCCTGCCAAACTCTTCTACAACGAACAGCCCGACGTTTACGGCAACAAGAACCGAGACAACGAATTCCTAAAGGCCTTGGCCAAGGGCGGCTTTCAAGTCGGTGCGCTGGCGAAGCTTCACTATCCGGATGGAATTGATCTGGAGGGATTGAAGACGGAAGAGGCGATTACGAAGACGGTGGAGCTTCTGAGGCGCGACAAGGTCACGCTGTTTGAGGCGGCTATCCAGACGGGACCGTTTCTGGTGCGCGTCGACGTTCTGGTGAAAGACGGGAACAAGGTGTCGTTGATCGAAGTGAAATCGGCTTCGATCGATGCGTCTCTCCATGTGAACTTCTTCAAGAAGCGCGATCCGGGAGTGGACTCGAGGTGGGAGCCCTACCTGATTGATGTGAGTTTCCAGACTTGGGTGGCGAATCAGGCGCACCCGGAGTGGGAGTTGTCGTCGTACCTCATGCTTGCGGATAAGTCCTCCAGGGCCACGGTAGATGGATTGCATCAGTGTTTCAGATTGGAGACGCAGGATGGCCGCTCGGGACACGTGGTGGTGAAGGAGGGGCTGACTGCTCGAGATATCGGGCAGCCCATCCTCAAGGTCATTCCGGTGCAGGAAGAGGTGTCCTATCTCATCACGCAGGAGATCTTCCCGACGGGCGAGAAGTTGCCGGAGTTCGCGAAGTACCTGGCGGACCATCATGTGAACCAGACACGGGCGTTGGCTCGGATTTCATCACTGTGTAAGGGGTGTGAGTTTCGGATTGGCTCGGAGCTCATGGAGGAAGGGCTTAAGAGCGCGTTTGAGGAGTGTTGGGGAGAGGCGGGGAAGTTGAAGGAGTCCGACCGCGGTCGCAAGCTCATCTTTGATATTTGGAATTGCCGGAAGACGGAGGACTTCTTGTCGCGGGACAAGGTGTTCTTCGACCAAATCACGGAAGAGGATTTGAAGCCGAAGGGGAAGTCGAAGAAGGCCAGGCGGCTAGATATCTCTCAGCGGCAGTGGATTCAGATTGAGAAGGCGGTACGGAAGGATCCGACTCCTTATGTGGACCGTGAGGGGTTGAAGGAGTTGTTCGAGGGATTGGTGTACCCGGTTCACTGCATCGATTTCGAGACGACGATGGTGGCGATACCGTTTCATAAGGGTCGGCGGCCTTATGAGCAGATTGCGTTTCAGTTCTCACACCATGTTCTCCATGAAGACGGGCGGGTGGCGCATGTGGATCAATACCTGGATATGCGGCGCGGGGAGTTCCCTAACTTCGAGTTTGTGCGGAGACTGAGGGAGTCGCTGAGTGGGGACGGGGGGACGATCTTTCGATATGCGACACATGAGAATACGGTGCTCAGGCAGATTCGGAGTCAGATTGAGGAGACGCCGCCTGCGGATGCGCGGAAGTTGATCACGTTTATCGATTCGATCACGCAGCCGCGGGATGGGGAAGAGGGGAAGGTGGGGAAGCGCAATATGCTCGATTTGAGGGCGATTGTGCTGGACCACTACTACCATCCGCTGATGGGGGGATCGAATTCGATTAAGAAGGTGATCCCCGCGGTGCTCGAGGAGTCGAAGTTTTTGAGGAAGAAGTACTCGAAGGCGATTTATGGGCGGGGGCTGGAGGTGCCGAGTCTCAACTTCGAGTCGATGGCGTGGATTGAGGTGGGGGCGGATGGGAGAGTGAAGGATCCGTACAAGAGGTTGCCGCCGGTGTTTGGGGATTTGCCGCAGGAGTGGTTCCGTGAAGAAGCGCCGATGTTTGAGGATGAGTCGATTGATGATGGTGGGGCGGCGATGACGGCGTGGAGTCGGATGCAGTTCACGGAGATGCGAGATGGGGAGCGCGCTGCGATTGAGTCGGCGCTGCTGAAGTACTGTGAGTTGGATACGTTGTCGATGGTTTGGTTGTTGGAGTATTGGAGGGCGGCGCTCTAGCTGGGCTAATGCGAGCGATCGGTTCAGTCCGCGCAGAAAGGATAACAGTGGATTGCCTATTTAAGGACGTTGCTTCGTGTGGCCAAATCGAGTCATCCGAACACCTAAGTCCGAGTTGTCTGGGGGGGGCACGAGAGTCAACCGACGTTCTATGCTCCGATTGCAATCATTACTTTGGTGAAGATGTCGATCCAGCCCTAGGTGACCTGTATAGACCGATCATGTTGCAGTTGTCCCCATTCATGCCAAGGCGGGCTCGCGATAAGAGTCTGTTAGCTCAGTCGCTTATTGAGGGAACATCAATGGTTTTGGGGGGCGGAGGTGTCGCCAATCTTGGGAAGATTAGAAAGACATTCGATTCAGACGGAAACCCTGTTGAAATCATTGGGCATGTCGGAACTCGAACGCAACTGGAATTGATTGTCTCAAAGTACGGCGCCGATCCGAGAAGGTTCCGTTTTGTAGATGTGCCTTTGACTGAAGCGATAGCAGAGCCAAAAGTCCGGAGCATTCGACAGTTCGATATTTGGGTACACATGCGGGCGACGGCGAAGGTCTTGTTGGAGAATTTGGACTTCTATTCCCGCGAAAAACATTCGAAGTCATTTGCGCGACATCAAGGCTTGTTGGCGCTTCGGCGCTTTGCGAGAAATGGGCAGGAACCTAACTGGATGACGAGAACGACATCGCCATTCAGGCCGCGAGAAATTGCTGAAAGTTGGGGATGGGGATCAAGCGGCAGCGGCCTCTTGATGAGTTGATGACCTACTCGCTACCATGATCCCGTTCACGTACGCAACCCCGGTGAGGACATTTTTGATCTCGTCGTATCCGCGAATGCGTCGCCAGTTTTTCTCTGCGTCTTGTAGAAGCTTGAAAGCCATCGTCGAGGCGGCCAAGGGGCTTCCGGCACCGCGGGTGACGTTGGTTCGAAGTCTCACTGTCGAGAACGTGCTCTCGATCGCGTTCGTCGTCCGGAGGTGAGTCCAGTGCACGGCGGGCAGAGAGAAGAACGCCGTTAGCTCCGTCCAGTCTTTCTTGAGACACTCAGTGGCCTTTGGATACTTCGCGTGAAAGCTGTCGAGAAATTTTTTCTTCGCATGAGTCGCGTCCGATAACGTCTCGGCGTACATCATCTCCCGGAGCTGCGCTTTGGCTCTGGGCTGCACGCGCTTCGGCAGATCGTTCAGGATATTGCCGATCTTGTGGAGCCAGCAGCGCTGCTCGCGTGTTTCACGGAAGCCCTCGGTTTCTCGCAGGGCTGCCCAGAATCCCAGTGCCCCATCCCCGACGGCCAGTACCGGCGCCGTGAGACCGCGCTCGCGTAGATCCGACAGTACAGCCGCCCAGGAGTCCTTGCTCTCGCGATAACCGGGCTCGACGGCGAGCAGGTGTTTTTCCCCGTTTTCCGCTACTCCGATCAGCACCAGCAGGCAGAGCCGTTTGTCTTCACCAAGGCGCACGCTGACGTGGACTCCATCGGCGAAGATGTAGACATAGCGATCCGTGATCCTCCGCTTTTTCCATGCGGCAAAATCCCTCTCCCATGTCCGCTTCTGGACGACGATACTCGATGGAGAGAGCCCGTGACGCCCTCGCCGAGCAGCTCCGCCAAGGCAGAGCGGAAGTCGCTGGTGGAGAGCCCCTTGAGGTACAGAATGGGCAGCAGGTTCTCGACCTTCGGGGATTTCCTCATGTACGCAGGCAGGATCTGCGACGAGAACCGCTCGCCCGGACGCCGGTCCCTGACTCGGGGGGCTTGGACTTGGATCGTGCCGCATCCGAGGGTGAGGTTTCTTGGCTGAGCCTTGCCGTGACGGACGACCAGGCGCTTGCCGGCGTCGTCACGGAGTTCTCTGTGTTTTTCGATGTATTCGCTGACTTCGACCTGAAGGGCCTCAATCAGCATGCGGCGCGCACCCTCGCGGGCGATCTCGTCCAAAGAGGCTCGAACATCTTCGGGACGAACTGGGGAATTTGCGGTAACAAGATCTAGCATAGCGGCCTTTCCTCTCTGCCCCGGCAAGGGCAGCGTTGTTGGTTGCTCACCAACGAGGTTACGCCGCTATGCTTCCAATCTCAAATCCCCAACTTTTCGCCATTCCTCTCAGGCCGCTCGAAGATGAACTCAATCAAGTCTTCGGGGCTCGGCCATCTGAATTTTCAAATAGAGTAGCAATTTTCTGCGACGCTCTGGCCGAGCGTGTATTTGGCCTATTTCAAGTCGCTAATACAATGCCGCTGGGCTTATGCATGGCAACCGATACTCTTGGAATACCAGGCGGGTTCTCGTTCCTACTTGAGAAGCCTATCGCTGCAAGGGAGCCAGAACGATCAGAATGGCATGCGACGTCATTGATTACATGGAAACAGTTCGAGTGGTCGGCATTTTCTGGGAGGGGTAAGCACGCTATTGCGTTCGGGTTTGATAAGTTCTTTCAATCTATAGAACGTGAACACGGTAGGGCGGTTGTTTTTGTGGATAACCATAGTGACAAGGAGGTCGTGGATACCCTCATCGCATATGCGAATATGATCGCCAATGAGGGGGTTAAAGATGATCGCCTGATTGGGGACTTGATGGTTAAGGTGTTGAAGTTGCGTTTTCAGGAGAATGGAATTCCAGAGTGGCGATGGCGTCAGGTTGGTGACGAGACGGCCGTGGCCTATAGCGGCAATGTTGAGAATCTGGTGGCCGCCTTACGGGACCGTGGGGATTTTGGCTCAGATCAGGGCGAGATTCTAAGTAGTTTTCGAGAGCACTTGAATAGGTTGGTTGATCAGTATGGCTTTCCAAAGATGTTTTGTCGTGTGCCGCCGCAGTGTAAAATCCCAATAGATAGGTGACATCCGGCGATTCTCTTTCTAGAACAGCGACGGAGAAAAGGGATGGAAAAGATTGGAGCCAGTTCACTCGACACTTTATTAGTGCACTCGAAGACGTCGGTGGCCCCTGCGAGGTGTTGAAATGGCTCCGTGCGCCGGCTGGTGCTGCACGGAGAAGTGGACCGCTTAAAAAAGGCGCTGTTGCCGGTCAATGTGACATCGTATCTAAATGCTCTGAATAACTGCTTTGACTGGGCTGGCTCTCCGCCTTGTCTGCATTATGGCGATCAGGCAAAGGTCGGCGTGCTGGCCAAACGCACAAGTAGTTCCAAGCGAAAAGGACGAAAGCCTAGTCCAGGCAGGAGAAGGCGTCGGCGCTAGGTTGGCAGTCGGCCTTGGGGATTGGATGGCCGGTGATCTAGCGTCCCTGCTTAATGTGGAAACGGTTGTGGGCCTTCACAGTAATTGGGTGTAACCGTGCCGCCACACATCAGTTCATTCTCGGGGTTCGTATCCTTGGTGGGGCAGCTTATTTGGCGGTCGGCGAAAATTTTGTCGAAGTCATAAATGGCAATCAAGACAGCTAGTTGGGTCGTGATTGGCTATTTGTTGGTATAATAGTAAACTAATAAAGTCGGAATACCGACAGATTAGTAGACTATGCCGAAAAAAGCTTCGCCCTTAGCTCACTGTTATAGCCGTGGCACCTTTCAGCCTCATCCTGACTACATCAGGTACATGGAGGAGATTGTTACACACCCCGCCTATGCGGGTATGCCGAATGCGAAGGATGAGTCCGGACGTATCAATTGGCAGGTTAGCTCAGGCAAGACGACCGCATTCTATAAATTCTATCTTGCGCGAACCGAATGGTGGGCTAGGAAGGCAGACGAACTGAAGTTGCCTGGAAGAGGGAATTCGGATGAGCGTTTCTCAATTGCCGCCAGGTTAATTCATCCGACCAAGTTTCGCCCCTGCCGTCTTTGTGGCGTTAAACATAACGTCGGCTATTTCTACTTGAATGTGAACCTCGCCAGACGGTGGACCAAGAAATTCACGGGTATCAGCTTTCTTGCCCGTGAGGATGTCACTGAGGCTTGTGTAAGAATCGAGAAATGCTTTGGTCGTGAGCAGCTGCTTAGGGAACTGACTGAGTTATTCCCTGAACGCGGATTCTTGCCGCTGCTCAATAAAGAAGTCCGTGGCGTTTTCATGAGTACGATACACCTGAGGTCCAATTACCTTAGCCCTGGCTTTATGTGCAATCCGCCGGACCGGCTTGATGGATTCCATGATTATGCAATCTGTTGCCGGAAAACCAAAGATCCAGGCCGCTCGGATGAGAATCTCCGCTCCTACCTACATGATCGCCGTAGCTTTGAGTGGTGGGCGGAAGGAAATTGGAAAGTGGCCGACTCACTTTACAATGCGGCAGCTGAGGGCGCCTGCTGTATTTGTGGGAAGGTTGAGGAGAAAATCTCACCTGACCATGTTGGCCCGCTTGCATGTGGTTTTAAACAGATTCCTCTGTTTAGACCGATGTGCAGGAGTCACAATTCCAGCAAGAATCGACGTTTTACACTATCAGATGTTAAGCATCTTCTGGAGTATGAGGAACGTACAGGTGATTCCTGTGCATCGTGGCAGGTGCGGGCCTTCTGGGATGCTATCAAGGAAAAACTCGCGTCTGATGAAGAAGTGAGGCGGGTTGGAAGCATTATGAGAGGGCTTCAGGATTATTACCTTCGATTCCTATACGAGGCCTGGATGCATGGGGGGGGCACAGTTCATTTCGTATTTTCTGCGCCCGGAATTCGCTTATCTTGATGTTAAGTTCAAGAACCTGAACCCCTCCGAGTTTTCCTTTGATTCTTTTCAGCTGCTCGAAAGGCGTACTAACGGGCGTGCAAGCTTGGAGGCTCGTGCTATCAGAATTGCATTCCAGTCGCTGGCCGAGTACGCGTCGAAGGAGTTGGAAGACCGAAAGTTTGCAAAGTTTGACTTGGACAGCTTTGCACTCCAACGCAATAGGCTCTTGAAAGAGGTGGCCGCGATCCGATCGCCCTCTGCCAAGAAATGGCAAACGGCCTTCAAAGAGGGGCTGGATTTCGGACAAACGGAGGCGGCGGTTTCCACGCTGGTCAATGAGGGGTATCAGCAAGAAAAGAAAATCTTTGTTGAAATTCGGGCGGAAGTGCTGCGTCATTTTAACGCGATTGGCCATTTTCTTGCCGTTGAGTTCCTGAAGAGGTGAATCACTGAAAATGGAATCTAAATCTTTGATTTATAGCAATTAGTGCTTATAGTGGCTCCGAATGGGGCATAGCGGGAGCCTGTCCGGGGTGACAAACGGGGATAGGGCTGAACAGGAGCGTTATCAGGTGTGGGCTCAGGCAAAGAAGCTTAGAGCCGAGCTCGCCCGCACTGTGGATTCCGCCCCCTCCGCGTTGAAAAAGTACTCCAAGTTTCTCAAAAACTCTTTTTTGCTTGGGCTCGCGGAGCGCGATCCTAAGAACCTGAACGAGCAGACGCTTCTGTTCTCGCTCGCCATTTCAGATTGTGCGGTAAAACACCTGCTTGCAAGATCGCTTGACTGGTCAGAACGTCTGACCTGCATTGGGCACGTCGTTGAGCTGGGCGCGCGCTTCTTCCTAGATCCCAAGGATCCCTTGCGTGTCATTGATAATCTTGCCGCCTCCAAGGACCAGGGCTATTTCTTCACTCCACAGATAATCGCTGAAAAAATGGTCGCCCTTGTTCAGGAGGACCGCTCTCAACCCATCATCAGCCTCTTGGACCCAGCTTGCGGTGCTGGGAATCTGCTTGGATATTCACTTCTAGGCCTTTCTAAACTCCAAAGGGTAGTTGGAGTCGAGAATGACAAGTTTACAGCCCATATTGCGAAGACGGTCCTAACGCAACTTGCGAAGGACCTTGGCGGTAAGTCCGAGGTGGAAATTGTCGAAGCGGATGGGGTTGGATACCTTCTTTCTCTTGGTGAGAGCAGAGAAGAAAGATTTGATGCCGTAATTATGAATCCCCCCTATGGGCAAATTCGGCACCTGCGCAGTTCGTTGTCGGATAAGCAGACGGCCTCGACTTTGGATGACGACCAGCTTGAGTGGCTACATAGCAAGATTAGGGAGTCAACGATACAGTCATCCCAGCAGCTCAAAGGTAGGCTGAAGCATTTTGGAGTTGCGAAGGGAACACCGGAATATTCGCGGGTGTTTCTTAGGATGGCGATGGAAGCAGTTAAGGATGCCGGTAGGGTTGTAGCCATTACGCCGGCTACTTGGCTGGGCGACAACTCGACCGCTGATCTACGGGAATACATTCTGACGAAGAATTATCTTCGCAGCATCATTTCGTTTAAAGAAACCACAAAGCTTTTTCAGACCGTAAACCAGCATACGGCAATTGCTTCCATTGAAGTAGGCACTCAAGGGCATGGATTTAATCTTTTGGCGGAAGTTGATTCAGTAGCTGATCTTGCCAGAATACCTGCCCATGTGGACCTTGAAACGATACGGACAATCAGCCCGAAAGGGTTAAGGATCGCCAATCTTGATGTAGTGCGATCGAGCGTGCTCACTAGTCTGCACAAGCATGGCTCCCTAGGTTCCAAATCGGAAATTACGAACCTCCGTGGTGAATGTGACTTGACCGTTTTCAAAGCCCATATTCGAAATACTGATACAGGGTTAAGGCTTATCCGCGGGGACCATATCGAGCGATTTGAGCTTATCGCTGCAGGGGGAAGTGAGAAAGCTGGTTACCTTGATCGGAGCGGCTTTGAAAAACAGATTGGGAACGTACCCAAATTTCAGCATTCGCGGCGATGGCGAATCGTCGTCCCGCAATGCTCGTACATTCAGCAGAAGCGCCGGTTGGCGTTTTGCCTTGTTCCTCCTGGGGTAGTTGTTGCGAATTCAGCGAACTATCTGTTGTATGGTCCTCAGGTGGACCGGCAGAAGAAGCCACCAGCGGAGCTTCTGGCGTTGTTGGGTGTATTGAACAGCTCAATTGCTGAATGGCGCTTTCGTATCTTCAATAGTAATAATCACGTCGGGAACTACGAAATTGATGAGCTCCCGCTTCCTGACGATTTTCAGAAAAACTTGGCGTTGATTTCGGATGTTAGGGAGCTTCTCAAGCTTCGTGAGACCAAAAAAGAACCCGAGCGAGCGCGCAACCTTGACCTAGTTATTGAGGCCAGAGTCGCTCAAGCGTATGGATTGACTGATAAGGAATTACAATTGGTTCTTGATGATATCAAGTACGAGCGCGCCGAGGAGCTTCTCAATGTTGCTCGGACCCTTCGAGATGCCCAGCCGGCCATGGAGCAAGAGCTTTGGAACCATAGCCTCCCCGGACTTTCCGCTCTAGATCGTGAGATCATAAGCTACGTACCTCGTGGCGGGAACTGGCAGAATATTCCAGAATCTGTGCCTTCTCAGCGCCTGAAACAGATACGCGAAATGAGCAAGGAGCGTGGAGTTGTTAGGACGACCTACTACGGTAGGCTCAGGCTCGACCAGCCCGCTTATACCATCGCGACCTACTACAATCGACCTGGGAACGGAACGAATATTCATCCATTTGAGGATCGGACCTTGACTTCCCGCGAAGCTGCGAGATTGCAGTCTTTCCCCGATAGCTTTCGTTTTTTGGGCAGCGAAGGAGCTGTGAGAAAACAGGTTGGGAACGCGGTTCCTCCGTTGCTCGGTTATGCTGTGGGGCGCCTGTTTAAGTCCACTACCTGTGTTGATCTGTTCTGCGGTGCCGGTGGTCTAAGCTACGGCATGGCCCTTGCTGGCCATGAGGTCCTTGCTGCCCTGGATAACAACAAAGACGCAATTGAAACGTTTCGGGCCAATCATGCCCCCGGTTGTCACGCGGTATGCGATGATATCACCCAAGAAGAGGTGCGGGAGAAGTTCATTGCTAGGATTAGGGCGAAACTTGGGCGTCAGCAGCTCGGACTACTGGTGGGGGGGCCGCCCTGCCAAGGATTTTCCACTGCGGGCTGGCGAAAAGCGCAAGACCAACGAAATGGTTTGGTTTCTTATTTCTTGAGAATTGCTGATGTCCTGGAGCCTCGTGTAATTTGCATTGAAAACGTTGAAGGCCTTCTCAGTATGAACAGTGGTCAGGTCGTGCGTGATATTCATGAAGTACTTCGCGGGATGGGCTACGTTTTTCACAATGAACCGTGGCTACTTAGGGCTGAAGAGTACGGCGTACCTCAAATGCGCCGGCGAGTGATGATCGTGGCGGCTCGGAATGAAAAGGAGCTTCCGCATCGGCCAGAGGCGATCTTTAGTGCATGCAAAGGTCGTCGGGAACTTTCTGTCGACCGAAATTGCATCGCGAAACCGTACCCAATCACAGTTCTCGAAGCGCTTTCTAATCTCCCTGAACTTATGAAGGCAAAGCGGCAGATGACGAAGGAAGAAGCGCAGTTCTGCCGTCCACACTATGCACGTTGGTGTAAGGGCGAAATTCGCATAGAGGACTTCGTTTCTGCGTTCTCCATGTCAAATAGCAGGTTGCCGGTTACTTCCACTTGTCCAAAAGCTATTGTGAAGAAGCAGAAAACCATAAGGGTTCCTGAACCTGCGCAGTCAAACCTCTTTGAGCTGTAACCGAAGCAATGCCACAGGAGTGGCGCCTTCATTTCTCGGTTAGTCCTGCATCAGTCAGTTTCTAGAACGCAAAAGCCGCTAGCTCCTGGATGGACATCTTCACGTACTGAAGGGTACTTCTTCGTGTCTTGCGGGAGTTCCTTTGTGGAGATCCTGAATGTCCTTCATCGCGGAACAGGGGTTCTATTCGTTCTCTTGTTCTTCCTCTTCTGCTGGCTCCTGTCTAAACATGCGAGGGATCGACTTTTCGGGATCATCTTTGGCACTTTGTAGGTGGGCTGTGATGCTGCTGGCGAGCTTATCTCCCCATTTCGGATCATGAATATCATAGATGATGATCCTCACATGTCGCAGGTCGAAGGGAACGTCTTCCAGGGAGCCAGTTATTAGGATAACC
This sequence comes from uncultured Bacteriovoracaceae bacterium, assembly GCA_964407515.1. Taxonomy (GTDB): domain Bacteria; phylum Bdellovibrionota; class UBA1018; order UBA1018; family UBA1018; genus CAYOWB01. Next base: position 6,302 of record CAYOWB010000045.1, on the reverse strand, counting down.
GGCTTTCCAATTGAGTGAGCTAATCCTAACTCATAGAATACGTTTGGATTCTTCCCTGTTAGTTCTGCGAGAAGGACCTTTGCCTTTCGAATCTGATCCCAGATTTGTTCGATGACGGTGCCGGTTGTGAAAATGCCGTCGGCTCGGACTGGATCGAAACCGGCATTCTGAATGGCGTTCTTGTAGAGGTCTGAGTAGTAAGCGTCGTGCCATCCACCAAAAGGCATCAACACGAAGCAGGTGTCGAGGTATTGACGAGTGTCCGTTTTCGAAGCTGACGTTGTGGAGGAGGGCAGTTCGACGTCCTTCTGGGGAACTGGGGTAGCGCCTTCGGGGCTCTGCTTCATTTTCTTGACTGAAAATGCGTTGAGGTAGTCGAGGTTCTGGCGGAATATATTGCGGAACGTATCGACCCTTTCCCTGTCGATGCGAAACTCTTTCACTAGAGTGTTGATGAAATACTCGTCTTCCGGGATCTTCTTTCCTTGGTAGTGGTCCGATACCTTTTTAAAGTTCTCTACAGACTCAAACGCCTGTAAGAGAGCGGCTTGCCTTTCTTCCGGATTGCCAGGGGCGACAATTTTCTGACCAATAGGAGTAAGCGCGACCTTTTTGTCTGTCCTGCTAACAATTCCGTATTGCTCGGCGGCGATAAGAATCTCTCTGAAACGCCAGTCAGTATCATTATTAAAGCCGACCGACTTAACGATACTGCTAACGTCGGTCGACTTTCCCGCGAACTTGTCCTCTATTGCCCGGGCGATTCTTATTGCTTCTTCGAGCGTTCGCCTCGGAAAAGACCACGCCTTGCCTGCCTTCTTAGCTGTCTTACGTTTATTCTCCGTCATTAAGGTAAGTTTCGGCTGATTCGCGCGTATGCTAAAGACAGCGAGCGTTTAAGCTTTCTTAACCGCTTGTGACTGGTGTCGAGTGATCTCCGAGGTTTACTGTGCCTACTCGGTTTTTGCGCATTCAGTCGTTTGAGCCGTCGACGTGCTGCTGATTCCGATTTGATTCGTTAGGTTGCCAAGCGCAGTACCGTTGATAACGAAGTCTGGATACGCACGTTCGTTTCGCCGGTATAGTCTGTTTAAATGCAGTGTAGAGGGTTGTGATCTTCAGGAAAACCTTAGCGTGGTCCGGTTGGGATTTCGGAGAGCCGAGGGCCCGCTTCGGCGGTAAGCACTCACGCGTTTTCGGCTTCGTTCCTATAGGGCAGTGCTGTGGGCGGTAATTGCAAGATCGTTCCCAGGATCTTGGGACTCTCATTGCTTGGCTATTTGAGCAGAGGATCAGGGCGGTCAGACGATTTCTGAGCCGTGTCGAGTCTCCTCTCAAGTTTGTAACCGCATAATCGTTACCAAGGCAGACCGATGCGGCAATGATATAAAGAATGCACTCTGATACTTTTCGGATCGCAGCGTTGTACCTGCCGATATGTCTTACCGGTTCACCTCTCTCGAGCTGATTCCTGCGTCGGTGATGTTTACCGGCGGACCGATTGCGAGCAGTCCCGTTCCACAAGACAGTAGGATGCCCCTAGGAGCGGATTTCGCCTCGCTTGCAATAATGTTATCGGACTAGACTGTCAAACCTTAGTTGGTGCCCTTGGAGATCAGCCCTGTCGGTAAAGCCGCGGTTGTTGCTTCGCTGGTGGAGACCCCTCGCGCGCTCCCATTCTGGTCGCGCTCCGGGGCGGCGTCCTCCAAGCTGAGTCGCACATCCTGTGCGCCTCGCCGCGCTAAGCGCTCCCGGTGGTCGCGCTCATCGCGGCCGCTTTCCGGGTGGCGTCTCCACCATTTCCGCGCGGCCGCACTCAACTGAAATTCTGATGTCTCTGAAATGGCAACGGCCACGGGAGCGTTTGCTCATACCGTGGCCGCTTGCATAAATGGTGGAGACGCCGGGAGTCGAACCCGGGTCCGAAAGCCATCCATCGCCAGAGTCTACGTGCGTAGGCCGTGTTTTAGATTGGATGGGCGACGTCCACGGACAAACTTCGCTCATCCTCCGCCGACAGTTATTTCGCCCTCTCGCCGCCTGCGATAACGGGAGGGCTAGCCCACTGAATGACGTCTTATCCCAGCCCGCGGGCGTGGATGGGTAAGACGGGTTGCTTAATTAATTAAGCAGCCATTGCGTAATCGTTGCCAATTACAGTTTGCCGCCTTTTTAACGAGGCCTGACGGCACCTCGGCACGCATCCGGGACTTCAAGACTCCCGTCGAAGCCGTGTCGTCCCCATTGCTCTGGAGACTATAGCAGAATCCCTGCCTTTCTTCAAAACTATGGCCGGTTTGGAAGGGGGATAGCGGGCGGTTAGGCGGCTTTTTGGGCGGGTTTGTGGATGGGGAGGGTGAAGCGGAAGGTGGTGCCGCGGCCTTGGGCGGTTTCGACGCTGATGTTGCCGCCGTGGGCTTCGACGATTCCCTTGGCGATGGCTAGGCCGAGGCCGGAGCCGCGGGTGGCGGTGGCGCGGGCTTGGCCGTAGCGCTGGAAGAGCCGGGGGATGACGTCGGGGGCGATGCCGGGGCCGTTGTCCTGGATCTCGAAGCCGACGGTTTCTTCCGAAGGATGGGTGCTCCGGACGGTGATAGTGCCGCCTTCGGGGGTGAACTTGATGGCGTTGCCCACGAGGTTCGAGAAGACGCGATAGACCTCATCCGGGTCCCCGTGGAACGGTACTGGCGCACGAGGCTCCTCCACGACGAGTGTCAGGCGTTTCTGCCGGGCGAGAGGTTGAAAGGCATCGCGCACCTGTTTGAGGATCGGGACGGCGTCGCAGGGACGGGAGTCGATCACGAACCGGCCGGCCTCGATCTTGGCGAGATCGCGCAGCTGTTGAATCAGCCGCTGCATGGTGACAGCAGAGGACTCCACGAGCTGTCCGAGGCGGTGAGCGAGCATCACGGAGCTATCCTTCTCGGGCAGTCGCTGGAGCATTTCGGCGGTGCTCAGGACGGATTGAAGCGGGTTGCTGAGGTCGTGTGATACGAACGAGAGGACGTCTTGCCGAAGCTGGATCGCGCGCTGCGAGGTCTCGTAGAGACGGGAGTTGTCGAGCGAGAGCGCGAGACGCGTGGCGAATTCCTGGAGGTAGGGCAGGTCCTCGCGGGAGTAGCTGCGTCCGGAGGTGCCGAGCACGAGAAGAAGGACCCCAAAGACGCGGCCATGCGCGATGAGAGGAAGTGACACGTAGGACTTGAATTCATCGTGGAGAGTCTGGAGCTTCTTCTGATTGTCCTGACTGAGTCCAAGATACAGGGCCTCGGTGATCTCAGGGGTGACATGGGCTTTGCCGGTGCGGAGCGTTTCGATGATTCCTCCGGGGACTCTGGGGTCGGGTTTGTACTGCCGGATGTACTCCAGCGTCAGGTCGCATGCGGACGAAGGACGGCACCGAGCCGTTTTTAGGGTGGGAACGGGGTCGCCGTTCTCCAGAAGATAGATGAAGCAGTAATCAGCGATCATTTCGACGGCGAGGGCGGCGGCCTTTTCGAGTAGTGATTCGCGTTCGAAGGTTTCGAGCAGTTCTTTGCCAGCGGCGGCGAGGAACGACTGTTGGCGCTCGAGGCGTGCTTCCTCGGTGATGTCGATATTCACGGCCACTCCGGCGATGATTTTGCCGCTTTCGTCCCGCAGCGGAAATGCGGAGTTCAGGAGCGTTTTGAAGGCTCCGTCAAAAGCGCGGATGCGCACGCGGTCGTTGATGCATGTTTTTCCGGTTCTAAGCGCGCGAGCCAGGGGCCAGTCTTCGGACTCGATGAGCTCGCCGGTCTCGTCCCACCAACCGACATACTCGTGGTAATGCGGAACTCCGACTTTTCGTTCACCTCCCCAGATCCTGAGCCCGGCAGGATTTCCAGACTGGATGACCCCCTGGGCGTCCGTGAGCCAGATGCCGACCGGGATGTATTGGCGAATCTGTTCGAGGATGTTCTTTTGCATTCGGTTCTGAAGTTCGATTGACTCCCGTTCTATCTCCGTTCTTTCGAGCCTTTTGGCGCTTTTCAGGATCATGATGATGAAGACAGCCATGGTGGTGAGGATGGATAGCCCGATGATGGCCGAGTCGGGGAACTGGGGAAGTCTTCGAATGGCCTCCAGGGTGATCGCCAGAACAGGAGGCGCGCTTAAGGCCAGGACGACCAGGTGACGGGCGAGTGTACCTCCGCTCGTCCGACTGTAGAAGAGGCTTACGCCGTCGGGAGGCGGCTGAAGCAAGAGCGACAGTGATAAGAGCACGAAGGAGAAGGCGGTGGGTAGCGCGATTCCGATGGCCTCCGCGCTGATGAGGCTGAAAAGCATCGGTGAACGGGTGATGTAGCCGATCGTCTCCGCCATTCCGAGCAGGAAGGTGATTCCAGCCAGCGCATGGGAGAATTGGCGGAGCCGGCGGACACGCGAGTGGCTGGCTTCATGTATCAGCAGGAGGGCCAGCCCGATCAGAGTGAACTGAGTCGCTGCTTCGGGGGATGATCTGCCGGGAATCGGCTCATGAGCCGTTTTAGTAGCGAAGAAAAGGCGGTCGATTCCGAAGTCGACATGGAAGACGTACTCGGCAAGGTTCAGCAGTCCGAAGGCGAGCGTCAGGACGGAAAAGAATGCTCCTACCCAGAGACGTTGCTGACCGTCCTTATGACCGAGGCTCAAGAGCAGGACCGCGGACGAGGTGAGAATCAGTGCGATTGCGGAATTCGGTAGCATGTCAGGGCCCGTCGGTGAGAATCGGTAGAGGATCGGCAAGTCGAACGTCCACCTGGCTAGGCCGGTCAAACCGATAGCCAGGACGATGAGGGGCAAGATGAGCTGAGCGGTTCGACGCATCCGTGGTGCTCCGTCCAGGGATGAGTTGCAAAAACTACAGCGTGACGCCGGGGGTGGCCGTGCGGCGAGTCTTTACGGCCGACCCTTGCACCACGATTCGGTAGTGCGTCGGGAGTGAGAGCTGCGTGACGATGACCGAGAAGCCCAAGATCGCGTCCGCGCCGCGGCGATAGGCCTTGTATTTGAGCTCGCGCTGAAGGGCGTCGAGCAGCTCCTGGTACTCGGTGGAGCGCTGGGCTTCGATGACGCTGCTTTTCAGTGTCGCCGTAGCCGTGATGACGTCGAGAAGATCGAATGGCTGGTTGTCCGGTAGCGCGGAGAGCGCCGTTACGGGCATATCCTCCGCGGCGTGTGAGCCTTCCGCGCCCCCGGCGACGGCCGTTTCAAAGTGCTGCCCGCCGGTCACGAGCGGCTGAGCCCCGTCGTCATCACGCGTGGATTCCTTGGCGAAGATGGTTTCGGAAGGCCCGAGTTTGATGCGCGCTTTGGCGCCTCGCAGGGCTTGCACGAGGAGCACTCCGGCGTACTCGCTGATGCGAGGGATCAGGATGCGGCCGGCGGCCAGCTGCGGCTCGAGGTCGACCCGGCGGATGCCCATTTCGTGATGGTCGAGGAGGTCGGTGAGTTTTTCCTGCTCGAGAGTCGTGAGGCGACCCTCGATGAGAAGACTGAAGGGGTAGGCCGCTGCGACAGCGGGTTTTCCGGGGCGAACGTTCTCAGAGAAGTCGCGTACTTTTTGGAGCGGTGTTTTCGGGGCCGCGGGCGGCGCTGTCTGCGCCGGGGTCTCGGTGGGCTTCGCGGGTGCCGGGGGTTCCATTGCCAGCGGCTCGGGGGCTGGCGCGGGCTCTGGTATGGGTTCTGGCTCGGGTGCGGCCAAGGGCGTGGAGTCGGCGAAGGGGTCAAGATCCAGTCCGGCGATTCCGCTGAAACCTCCGCCATCGGCGGGCGGCGTGGAGTCCGGAGTGGTGATGAAATCTTGGTTCTGCGTGCCAGGGTCCTCGCCGCCTCCTGAAAGCAGTCCTTCTCCCTCGCTGGATGGCGTGGGGTCGTTCAGTCCTGCAATGGCAGGCTCGGCCGCTGTTTCGTGAGGTGTTTCCGCAGGTGCTTCGGTGGCAGGCTCAAGAGCTGGCTCGGGCGGCGGTTCCGCTGCGGGGGTGTGCTTGGCGTAGTCGTCGAGGCTTTCAAACGAATCGATCTGCTCGACAGGAGGCGCTTCACTCAAAAAGCCTTCGCTGTCCTTGGGGGCTGGTCCGGGTTCCAGCTCCAGGATGCCGGTGAGGTCTTTCTTGCTGTCCGAGTCGCCCATGAATTCTAGTGTAACACGGTTCTTAAAAACGAAGCGCGGAGCTGCACCCCGAGGGAGGAATAAAAAGCCCCCGGGTGCGTGAGTGTGCAACCAGGGCTCAGGCCCCGTGGCACTTCTTGTACTTCTTGCCGCTGCCGCAGGGGCACGGATCGTTGCGTCCGACCTTCGG
>CAYOWB010000044.1:11217-20816 GCA_964407515.1 uncultured Bacteriovoracaceae bacterium | reverse complement strand
CCGCACCAGTGGACTCGGTTCCTGAAGCGACGTCGGCCAACTGCACCAGGCTCCCGTTGATGTTCGGCACGAACACCTCCCGGAAGTTTGCCTGGAGATCCCTCTGCTCAGGCCGCAGCCTGACACGAACATCATATTCGCGTCCGTCCACCCGGAACTTGGCTGGAGTGAAGCCTTCGACTTGAGCCCGCAGCTCCTCGCCGACTGTGCGGGAATTGATTCCGTAGGTTCGCGCGGCCTCCTCGCGGACGCGCACCTGGAACTCGGGCTTACCCGGACGATAATTCGAATCGACGTCCTTCACCCGCTTGTCCGACTTCAAGTACTCGATCAATCGAGCGGCGAAGCTATCCAACTGCTTCTGATCCGCGCTCACCAGGTTGATGGTGATCGGCTGAGACCCCATCCCGCCCGACATATCGAAGTCCTTCACGATCGGATTAGCATAGGCGACTGGAACGAGCTGCTGTCGGAACGTTTCTTTCCAGGCCGCAGTCGTCTGTCGACGCTCCTTTCCCTTCTTCAGGCGAATGTAGATCTCGGCGCGATTCGGCTCGCTGTTCTTCCCGCCCACCTGTACGGTCGTCAGCTCGACCTCCGGGTTGGCGCGAATGATCCGGTCCGCCGCGAAAGCCGCCTTCTCCATTCCGTCGAGGTTCGTCCCCGACGGCATATCCAACGCCACGCTCACTTCGCCACGATCCATATCCGGCACGAACGTTCCGGGAACAAAATACAGACTCGCGATACTGGCGAGGAATACGAGGGCACTGACGCCGATCACCAGCAAGGGCCGGCGCAGAGATCGTATCAGCACGCCTTCGTACTTCGATTCCAGCCAGGACTGAAACCGGTCGAAGGATCGCTGCATCCGTCCAAGAAACTGCAAGGCGCGAGGCCCCGCGTCGCGGCGATCCGCCTGATGCGCGTGGGCGAAGTACGACGTGAGCATCGGAATGATCGTCAAGGCGACAAACAGACTGATCGCCATCGCGAAGGCCACGGTCATCCCGAACTGCTTGAGCATCTGCCCCACGACTCCGCTCATGAATCCAAGCGGCACGAACACCGACACCACCACTAGCGTAATGGCCACCACGGCCATTTGGATCTCACGTGTTCCACGAGCGGCCGCCAGTTCGGGGGACTCCCCCGCTTCGATACGTCGATAAATGTTCTCCACGACCACGATCGCGTCATCGATCAACAAACCCACGGCGAGGCTGAGCCCCATCAACGAGATGATGTTGATGGAGAATCCCCCGTAGTACATGAGCACGAACGCCCCCACGAGACAGACCGGGATGGAGACCCCGGTAATGAGAGTGGAGCGTCCGCTCCCCAGAAAGAAGAACACCGTGATGACCGTCAGGATGATTCCGATGATGATCGTCTCGTAGACGTCGTTCACGTTTTCTCGAATGAACTCACTTGAATCGCGCAGCACCTGCAGAGACGGTTTTCCCCTCATTGGTGCAATCTCGGGTTGGATCCGAAGAACCTGCTTTTTGATCCCGTCGGCGACCGCGACCGTATTTGAGGCGGATTGCCGGTAAACATCGATGAAGAGCGACTTTGCTCCATTGACGTACACACGGTTCTTCTCGTCTTCGAGGGTATCGACCACCTCGCCGATGTCACCGACGCGCGTGGGCACTTCGTTGCCGTAAAGGTTGACCAAAGTTTGGGAAATGTCCTTAACGGACCGGAACTCCCCGAGGCTCCGGATCATCTTTTCACGGCTGCCCGCGCTCACTTTGCCGCTCGGGATATTCTCGCCCGAAGCCGCCAACCGCCCCGCCACCTGGCTCACCGACACCTCGCGGGTCTTCAGCTTCCTTCGATCCAGAAGAACCTGGACCTCGCGTTTACGTCCGCCGATGATCTCGATCGCCCCGACGCGCTCAACCTGTTCCAGCCGAGGCTTCACGACATCGCTGGCGATGTCGAACAACTCGCCCTCGGAGAGGTCGGCGCTCAACGTCAGCGTCACGATGGGCTGATCGGAGGGGTCCATCTTCCGAATCAACGGCTCACGGCAGTCGCGAGGGATGCGAGTCTTCGACAGGCTCACTTTGTCGCGGACCTGCTGTTCGGCGTGCTTCACGTCCGTTCCGTTCACGAACTCGGCGACCACCTGGCTCACGCCTTCGAGACTCTTGGAAGTCAGTCGTTTCAGACCTGAAATGGAACTGATGTCTTCTTCGATCGGCTTGGTCACGAGTGTCTCGACTTCAGCCGGGCCGGCTCCGGGGTAAGCCACGGTCACCGATACGATCGGGATGTTGGTTTCGGGGAACAGGTCGATACTCAATACACGGAAGCAGACGGCACCCGCCACCGTGATCAGCAGCATCACGCAAACAGTCAGGATCGGACGTTTAATCGATAGATCGGCGAGGCTCATACTACTGTCCTCCGTTTTCTGAGCTCATGTACAAGTTCAACTGGGCACGCAGGGCGAGAATCTGTGCGGCGATCCGCACTCGGGCGAGTTCCGCCTGCGAGTAATCCTGCTCAAAGAGCAGAACCTGATAGGTCGTCGCGCGGCCCTCTCTCAGACGAGTCTTTTCACGGTCGAGTTTGGCTTTCTGGGCGGCAACCATGGACTTGGCTAGACCGAGCTGAAGCTTCGCATCTTCCATGCGACGCACCCACTCCGTCCATTCACGATCCTGCTCGAAGCTCTTCTGCTGCAGCGAGAGTTCCGCGGCACGAGCGCCGTGTTCCCCTGACTTCACCGTGTCGCTCATGGAGCCGAGGTCGAGCGGCATCGACAAGCGCAGTCCGACGACAGCGGTATCCCGACGAGACGTATAGGAGCCGGAAAGCGCGTCGTTCGCGGTATTGCCATGCCCGTTCAACGCATAAGTCCCGAACAGTTCAAGATTCGGCTTATTCTGCTCTCCGGAGGCCACGGCGTTCGCGAGCTGCAGCCGGCTTTCGGCCTGCGACGCAAGAACGTCGGCGCGCTCGCCGGGACGCTTCGATGGCACGGCGGCGGCCTGTAGCTCTTCATAGCGGATCTGATCGAGCGTCTCGTCGATCGAATCGTCTTCGGAAAACCGAAGCGTGTTAAAGCTCCGCGCGGCCGTGCGCTCTTCACTCTCGGCCTGACTCAACTCCAGCCGACGTGCCTCGACGAGCGCTTGAGCCTGGAGAACATCCGCATCGTTGCCGAGATTCATCGCCGCCTTGCGGCTCACGTACTCCAGAATCGACTCAGCTTGCTGCAGTGCCCGCTTTTGAAGCTGAACGACTTCGCGCGCTGCCGCGAGCCTCCAATAGCCGCTCTCCGCTTGAACGATCAGTCCGCGCTCCCGAGCGGTGGCACCATACCGGCCGGCTTCCGATTGCGCGACAACGGCATCGCGATTTGCCCGCGACAGCCGGCCAAAACCATTCTTCCACAGAGGCATCGACAGCTCGAGCACCGGGCGAGCGTCGTAGAAGGTAGTGCCCGCGCTCTGGGGAAAGGAGGCCCCGACATAAGAAACTGAGCTCAGCTCATAGCCCGCCCGCGCCTGCAGTCCGAATGAGAACTGCTGGGCAACCCCCAGCGAGTAGCTTTGGGTATCTAAACGATCATATGCGAGCATCGGAGGATTCATGACCGAGCCATCCCGGCCGATGCGCGCCTGCGTGATGAGGGAAGGTCGGAAGAAAAGCTTTGCCTGACTCCCGGCTAGCTCCGATGCCACGACGGTTTCTTGAGAACTCTTGATCCCAAGATTTTTGTCACGAACCTGTTGGAGGTAGCCGTCCAAAGTGAGCGCATGCGCGGGAACGGCGAGAAGAAAGACGCCGATCATTCCGCATACCCTAAGCCGACCCATAAACCGCACTCCCTGTTCGTATGTAATTGTTTACTTACTATATCCATTGTGCGGACTATCGAGACGATTAGCAAGTAATTACTTACTTGCTAATTAAGACCTTGGAAATTAAGCTAAAAGCCATGGGGAATCGGATAGCGAAGGTGAAGAAACGGGATCGAGCAGCTACTGAGCAGAAGCTGCTTCAGGCGGGAATCGAGGTCTTCTCGGAGTACGGCTACGACGGCGCCACGACCAAAATGATCTCAAAGCACGCCGGGATCAACGAATCGCTCATCAATCGTTACTTCAACGGAAAGGAAGGACTGCTCTTCGCGATCCTCCAAGGTTACATGGAAGCGGTCCGAACCGACGACCTCCCCTACCCTCCGCAGAGCGATGTCAAAGAGGAGCTACTGGCTTACTTCAAACACGACTTCAGCGAAGCGGAAGATAAGCAATCACTCATCCGTATTACGCTTTCCCAGGTTCTTCTCGATAAAAAGTTCGCCCGGAAATTCAAGGAACGCTTTCCCTTCGAAGGCGACCCAAGGCTTATTCGCCGGCTCCAAGATCTCAAGAAGCGCGGAAAACTGCGTGCGGATATCGATGCAGTCCACCTAGGACTCCTCATCAGCGCACAGTCCTTCGCTTCGGGAATCATGGGCCGTCTCGTGATCGGAAGTGATCCCGACCAGCTGGAGAAGAGCATCGAGCTTTTTGCCGCTACGATCGCGCGCGGCGCCGGCCCCTAAGCCTCTGCGACGCTTATTTCGGAATCGCCGCTGTCAGGACTTCGCAACCGGCCGCGGTGATCAGCACATCGTCTTCAATGCGCACTCCCCCCACGGCCCGCCAACGATCGAGCGCTCCCCAGTTCACTGCAGTCTGGAACTGGGTGCGACGCGAGGGATCATCGAGAATCGCGGGAACAAAGTAGATCCCTGGCTCGACGGTCATCACGAACCCTTCTTCCACCGGCATATCGACACGGACCGTGGCTCCACAGCAGCTTCGTCCCGGAGGACGGCCTGGCGCGCGACCACCGACATCCCGAACCCTAAGACCGAGCATGTGACCGACTCCGTGAGGAAAGAAGAGCGCGATGGCTCCGGAGTCGAGCAGTCCGTCCAATTCGCCCGTCAGGATTCCCAGATCTTTGAGGCCAGCGGCCATGACGGCCGCAGTCGCACGATGGACTTCGTGCCACTCCACTCCGGCGCGGCACTTGGAAATCCCTTCTTTTTGTCCAGCCAGCACGATGTCGTAAATCGCCTGCTGGTCGGCCGTAAAGCGATCACGCGCAGGGAATGCTCGTGTCACATCGGATGCATACTCGTGGACTTGCGCGCCCGAATCGACGAGCACGAGGTCACTGGCGGCGACCACACGATCGGAGGGTTCGAAATGCAGGACAGCCGAGTGCGTTCCCGTGCCGACGATCGTATCGAAGCTCGTTCCATGCGCGCCCGCACGGAGCATTTCCGATTCCAGTTCGATCTGGATCTGCCGTTCCGTCACGCCGGGACGGATGACCTCTCGCGCTTTCGCGACACCGCGAACCGACGCCTGAACCGCGCGCCGGATCATCGCGATTTCGGCGGAGTCTTTCTTTCGTCTCACGCTATCGAGCGCGGCTTGCGCTTTCTCGGCGAGATCGGCATGCGAAGAGGTCGTGCTGAAACCGAGAATCGGAGAGCCCAGTACCGCGACGGGCCGGGATGCACGGGACTTGAACCATTCGGGGAATCGCGCGCAATCCTCCCCCTCAGGAACTTCGGGCTCACCACACCACAGTTTCTCCACCGCATCGGCAGGACGAACGAAGTGCGTCCACCCCTCCTTGGGAGAGTAAACAAGGATGCCCCCCGGGCGACGCGCGCCTGACAGCCAATAATACTCAGGATGAGGAAGAAACGGATACGTTTGATCCAGCCCCCCGGGTTTTCCGATCGACTCGCCTGAGCCCACCACCACGAGTTCATCCCCTCGCGTCAGCACACGATTGAGCACTTCGCCCGCTCGGCGCTGTCTCGCTTCAATGACTGATTTCTCGAAGATCGGCATGGGAGTCCCCCTTGTCGTTCAACATACTCCGATCGACGGGCGGCTCCCAACGGGAAATCCTGACTAATACTGGCACGCCGCATTAGACGAAATCCGCAAACCAGGCCAGTCTCTGACAATTAAGCGTTTGACGAATAGCCGCCTGCTTGGCTAACAGCAGGCATGCTCCGCCGTCCCCTCTTCACCTTGGCGCTTTTTCTGGCTGCGGCGCCGTTTGCCCCGTGTTTCGGCGATGTTCCGATCCCGATGCCTTATCACGATGGCTACGCGGTTCAGGAGGAGATCGCCCGCTTTCCGGAGCTTCATCAGCGTTTCGCGATCATTCGGCAGAATGACCGACTTCTGGTGATCAGCAGAAGTCTCAGGCAGGCGCTCAGCGTTCTGAAGGATCTGGAGTCCTGGGCTGTCGCAAGCGGAGACCGCCCGGCCAAACCGAGTCCGAAACCTCTGGCCTTCCCCGCGATTCCGGGAGCGGTATCCATTGATGTCACTGATAGTGTGCCTTCGGAAGCGAAGCTCCTCACTGGCACCTACACCGAGAGTGGGCCGAACTGCTGGAACCTTGCCCTGTTCACGGCGGGACTGACTCATGGCATCTTCACTGTCGACGAACAGGAGATGGCCTTTTGGACGCAAAGCCCCTTAGCGAGGGAACTCAGCCCGGAAGAGCCTCGGCGCCCTGGCGACATGATCGTGATGCGGACGAACCGAGGTGAATGGCATTCGGCCATCTGGGTCTCGCCCGATGTCGTATTCACCAAGAACGGAGCCTCCCGCGACAAGCCGTTCCGCCTCATGGATCGCACGGAGATGAATGGCATTTACCTTTCACCAAGGACTCCCGTCCATGTTTCCGCTTATCGCTTCGCGCCGCTGATGCCTTATCTGGAAAGTCACTGGCACCAGTATCCGCCCGAGCTACGTGACGCCTGGACGGAGATCAGCGCGGTGGAAAAAGCGAGTTTGCAATACGCCCTCAGCGTCAGTCAGCCCGAATCATCGCTGGATAACGCCCTCTTTGATGTCCGGCAGGAATTCAAACAATTGCGCCGCAATATCGGAAATCGCTTATTGCGTCAGACTAACGCACGCGCGTCCGCACAAGAGCTGGACTCCGACCTGCGTTGGAGCTGGAGAATGATCCGCGCGCGCGCCACTTCCTTCGCGAAGCACTGAACAGCGGATCACCGCCGTCCGCGCATAATGAACCGGTCTTCTCCGTTCTTCAGATGCTTGATGAGAGAGAAGCTACCGTCGGCTTCGTTGTAGATCACGCTCGCATCAACGAACGGAACCAGCTCATCGGCAGTGAATAGATCGAGAGCCAGGACATTCGGGACCACCTCGCGATTCGTCAACTGAATCTCCACCACCTTGAGCTGACGCGGAGGAAGAGACGGCTGCGTGAATTCCAGGACGGCATCGACTCCGTAGCGAATCGAGACTCCCCCCGGGATGTTCCGGCGTTCGATCACCGAATTGACCTTATTGATCTTGAAAGTGGCCGAAGCCAGGGTCAGCATTCCGCCTGCAGTACCCTGCCAAAAGGTCGGCAGGTCATTCAACGAATCCACCGGCATCGACCGAGTCGAAGCCGCGAGGCCCGTCACTGAACCCGACATCACACCCAAAGCCATCGTCAACGTGATCAAAAACTTTTTCATGGTTCCCCCAAGGTTTTCAGGACCCTTTTCTCCATCGGTACTCCCGTCCCTCACCGGAATCAATAGGCGGCTCGCCATCAGTGCTGAATGCGTTCTTGAAATCCGTGCGCCGCCGGGCGACAACGAAAGGCACACCACAAGGGAACAAGGGAGGCTTTTCGACATGCATTGGTTGGCGGATTTGTTTCATGGCGAGTCGGTCGCGCAGGCCGTCGTGGTATTGAGCCTGGTCTCGGCTATCGGGCTTTTCATCGGCAGCATCCGGATCTTCGGGATTACCCTCGGTATCGCGGGCGTCCTGTTCTCGGGCATCGCGTTCGGTCATTTCAAGATCACCATCAATCCACACATCCTGGAGTTCGTCCGCGAGTTCGGCCTGATCCTCTTCGTGTACACGATCGGTGTGCAGGTGGGCCCCGGATTCTTCGCCTCCTTGAAGCGCAACGGTCTTCCCCTCAACCTCATGGCAGCCGCTATCGTCGTTACGGGCGGAATCATCGCGGTGCTGATTTCGGTCTTCGGCCATGTGCCGTTTCCCGCCGCGGTCGGCCTCTTCTCGGGCGCGACGACGAACACTCCGTCACTCGGCGCGGCTCAGCAGGTCCTCAAGGACCTTCCGAACCTCGCGCCGGAAGCGATCAAGATGCCGGGGCTCGGCTATGCGGTCGCTTATCCGTTCGGTATCCTCGGAATTATCCTGACGATGGGAATCATACGCCGGGTCTTTCGCATCAGCCTCACCGATGAAATGAAGGCGATGGAAGCGCTCGCGCAAGCCGGCAGCAAGGAACTGCACGCCGTCAATGTCGAGATCAAGAATAGCGGCGTCGCGGGCAAGACCGTCCGCGAAGCGATCGGTCGCGAAGACTTCGTCATCTCTCGTGTATTCAGCCAAGGGGCCCTGAAGGTCGCGCAGCCCGAAACGCCGCTCGCCCTGGGCGATATCGTCCTGGCGGTCGGGAAAAAGGAAGTTATCACGACTTGGGCGGAACGGAACGGCTCTTTGAGCTCCACGGACCTGCGCCAGATTCCAGGCGAAGTGACCAGCCGCCGCATCGTGATCACCCGGCCCCAGATTCTCGGAAAAGTGCCGCGCGCGCTCACGCTCTGTCGGCAGTATGGAGTGACGATCACGCGTGTGATCCGCTCTGATATCGAGTTCACCCCCTCTCCGGATTTCCGGCTTCAGTTCGCCGACCGCGTGGTCGTCGTCGGGCATCCCGATGCAATCGACCGCGTGGCGAAGGAGTTTGGAAACTCGCTCAAGTCCCTGGATCATCCGCAGATGATCCCCGTCTTCGTCGGGATTTTCCTGGGTATCGTGCTCGGAAGCATCCCGGTGGTTTTCCCCGGAGCTCCGGCTCCCGTGAAGCTCGGACTCGCGGGCGGTCCGCTGGTCGTCGCGATTCTGCTCTCGCGCCTGGGCCATTTCCGATCTCTGGTCTGGTACATGCCTGCGAGCGCGAACCTCATGGTCCGCGAACTGGGGATTCTCCTGTTCCTCGCCTGCGTGGGCCTGCGCTCGGGTGACAAGTTCGTCTCGACGCTGACACAGGGAGATGGAGTGACCTGGATGCTCTACGGCGCGATCATCACGTTTGTGCCGCTGATGCTCGTGGGCTTCTTCGGCACAAACTGGATGCTCTACGGCGCGATCATCACGTTTGTGCCGCTGATGCTCGTGGGCTTCTTCGCCCGTGCGGTTCTGAAGGTGAACTACATGTCGATCTGCGGCTTCCTGTCCGGAAGCATGACGGATCCGCCGGCCCTCGCCTTCGCGAATCAGATGACCAAGTCAGACGCGCCTTCCGTGGCCTATGCCACGGTGTACCCGCTGACGATGCTCCTGCGCATTCTCGTCGCGCAGATCCTGATATTTATTCTGGCTTAAGAAAGGTACCCGTCCTCTTTTCGGAATGCACTGAATGACGAAAAGAGGACGGGAGTTTTTCCTATTTAGTGCTGGGTCAGGAACCTGCGGAACCGCGCCAGTTGCTCCCGCGCGTGGGCGACCTGGCCGATACCGAGCTTCGCCTCGCCGAGCGCCACCACG